>NZ_CP007212.1:2866181-3184646 GCF_001411805.1 Burkholderia plantarii
GCCCGGCAGCTCGCCCGCGAACAGCCATGCCGACAGCGCGGTCACGACGATCTCGAACAGCATGATGATCGAGGCGCGGTTGGCCGGTACCCGGGCAAGCCCGTATTGAACCAGCACGTTGTTGAGCGCGGTGGCCACCCCGATCGCGGCGGCGATGCCGAGCGCCGCGCCGAGCGCGTGCGGCGCCGGCAGCGGCGGCAAGCCCTCGACGAACATCGCGGCGAAGCTGAACGCGGCGCCGCCCGCGAACAGCGTGGCGGTGCGCATCTCGGGCCGCAACTCGGGCAGGTCGCGCGAGATGCGCACCGACAGCACGTTGCCCATCGCGAAACTGAGGCCGGCGGCAAGCCCGGCCCATTCGGCCGGGCTCGACGGCAGCGGCAGGCCGAGCCCCGGCGACCAGAGCATCAGCATCGCGCCCGAGATCGACAGCGCCGCGAGCGCGGCGGTGGCCCAGGTGAGCCGGTCGCGCAGCAGGAAATGCGCGTAGATCGCGGTCCAGGCCGGGGTCAGATAGAACAGCAGCATCACGCGCAGCACCTGGCCGTGGATCGTGCCCCAGACGAAGCCGAGATTGGTGATGCCGGAGGCCACGCCGAGCGCGAGCAGCAGCCAGTGCCAGCGCAGCGTGCGCAGCGAGCGGCGGCGCCAGACCACCACGAACAGGCACGAGCAGAGGCAGGTCAGCGCGCCGGCCGCGGTGCCCGTGAGCCCCTGCCCGGCCAGCAGCCGCAGCGGGTACCAGACGACGCCCCACACCGAGGCGCCAACCAGGATCGCGAGGGTCGGCAGCGCCGACCGTTGATTGCCCGTCATTTCCACTGTTCCGACATGTCCGACCTTCCACGTTGCAGTGCGCCCGCCAGCTCCTCGCCGCGATGTCGGCACGCTATAATCGCCCGGTTACCGGCCCGGCGTGCCGGGCGCATCGAGATACCGGCCGCCGAAGCCCGGCGCGCCGCGCCGACGGGCCGGGCCCGGCGGCCCGTTCGGCCCGGCCGCGATTCGATCCGTCCCCGACGGCCTTCCACCGCCCCGACCCCAAGCCCGTGAATCCACGACTCGATACGCTCCAGCCCTATCCGTTCGAAAAGCTCCGCGCGCTGTTCAAGGACGTCACGCCGTCCGCCGCGTTCCCCGCGATCAGTTTCGGCATCGGCGAGCCCAAGCACCCGACGCCGGCCCTGATCCGCGAGGCCGTGATCGGCGCGCTCGACGGGCTCGCGTCGTATCCGGCCACGGCCGGCTCGGAGCCGCTGCGCGCCGCGATCGCGCGCTGGGTCGAGCGCCGCTACGGACTGCCGGCGGTCGACGCGGCGAACGAAGTGCTGCCGGTATCGGGCTCGCGCGAGGCGCTGTTCTCGCTGGCCCAGGCCGTGATCGACGCGACGCCGCGCGCGGACGGCAAGTCCGCGATCGTACTCTGTCCCAATCCGTTCTATCAAATCTACGAGGGCGCGGCGCTGCTGGCCGGCGCCGAGCCGTGGTTCGTCAACAGCGACCCGGCACGCAATTTCGCACCCGATTTCTCGACGGTCCCCGACGACATCTGGGCACGCACCCAGCTGCTGTTCGTCTGCTCGCCGGGGAATCCGACGGGCGCCGTGCTCACGCTCGACGACTGGCGCGAGCTGTTCGCGCTGTCGGACCGCCACGGCTTCGTGATCGCCTCCGACGAGTGCTATTCGGAAATCTATTTCGACGAGGCGGCCCCGCCGCTCGGCGGCCTCGACGCGGCGCGCCGGCTCGGCCGCGGCTTCGAGCGGCTGGTGATGCTGTCGAGCCTGTCCAAGCGCTCGAACGTGCCGGGCATGCGCTCGGGCTTCGTGGCCGGCGACGCGGCAATCCTCAAGCGCTTCCTGCTCTACCGCACCTACCACGGCGCGGCGCTTTCGCCGGTCTGGCAGCGCGCGAGCGTGGTGGCCTGGGAGGACGAAGCCCACGTACAGGAAAACCGCGCGCTGTACGCGCGGAAATTCAATACCGTCACGCCGATGCTGGCCGAGGTGCTCGACGTCGCGCTGCCCGACGCCGCGTTCTATCTGTGGGCCAACGTGGCGCGCACCGGCCTGAGCGACACCGAGTTCGCCCGGCGTCTCTACGCCGACTATAATGTGACGGTTCTGCCCGGCTCGTTCCTCGCGCGCGACGCGCACGGCACCAATCCGGGCCGCGATTTCGTGCGCATCGCGCTGGTCGCCGGCACCGCCGAATGCGTCGAGGGCGCGCGGCGCATCGTCGATTTCTGCCGCGGCCTCGCCCGCTGAATCCGTCCGTTTCCCTCTCCTCCCAACTTCCAGCGAAGCAATCAACCATGTCGCAACAACTTCAGCAAATCATCGATAACGCGTGGGAAAACCGCGCCGACCTGTCGCCGAAGGCGGCCCCCGCCGAAGTCCGCGAAGCCGTCGCCCACGCGATCGAGCAGCTCGATCGCGGCGCGCTGCGCGTGGCCGAGAAGCAAGGCGGCGACTGGATCGTCCATCAATGGCTGAAGAAGGCCGTGCTGCTGTCGTTCCGACTGGAAGACAACGCGCCGATGCCGGCCGGCGGCTATTCGCAGTTCTACGACAAGGTGCCCTCGAAGTTCGCCGGCTACACGGCCGAGGACTTCGCCGCGGGCGGCTTCCGGGTGGTGCCGCCGGCGGTGGCGCGGCGCGGCTCGTTCATCGCGAAGAACGTGGTGCTGATGCCGTCGTACACCAACATCGGCGCCTACGTCGACGAAGGCACGATGGTCGACACCTGGGCCACCGTCGGCTCGTGCGCGCAGATCGGCAAGAACGTCCACCTGTCGGGCGGCGTCGGCATCGGCGGCGTGCTGGAACCGCTGCAGGCGAACCCCGTCATCATCGAGGACAACTGCTTCATCGGCGCGCGCTCGGAAGTCGTGGAAGGCGTGATCGTCGAGGAAAACTCGGTGATCTCGATGGGCGTCTACCTCGGCCAGAGCACCAAGATCTACGACCGCGAGACGGGCGAGATCAGCTACGGCCGGATTCCCGCCGGCTCGGTGGTGGTGGCGGGCAACCTGCCGTCGAAGGACGGCTCGCACAGCCTGTACTGCGCCGTGATCGTCAAGAAGGTCGACGCCAAGACGCGCGCCAAGGTCGGCCTGAACGAACTGCTGCGGGGCGACTGATGACGACCGTCGTCTATGGCATCCCGAACTGCGACACGGTGAAGAAGGCCCGCACCTGGCTCGACGATCACGACGTCGCGTTCGACTTCCATGACTTCAGGAAGGACGGGCTCACCGAGGCCGTCGTGAAGGGCTGGCTGAAGGACGTGCCGCTGGAAGTGCTCGTCAACCGTCGCGGCACCACCTGGCGTGGGCTGCCGGACGACGTCAAGGCCGCCGCCGACAGCGAGGCCGGCGCGATCGCGCTGATGCTCGACAAGCCGTCGGTGATCAAGCGCCCGGTGATCGTCGTCGACGGCCGCGTGAAGACGGTCGGCTTCGTGGCCGACCAGTACGCGGCGCTGTTCGCCGCGTAACGCGCGCGTCGCGGCCATCCGCATCAGACCCGGCCGGGGCATGCGCCGCGGCGTTTCACGACGCCGCGGTCCGTCGGCTCCGCCCCGCCGCCGGCGCGCCGCCCGCGCGCCAACCCGACCTGCCGGCCGTCGCGCCGGCATTTTTCATCGAAAGTGGTCCGAACCATGTCCGCCACCCTTGCCCTTACCGAACAGCTGATCGCCCGTCCGTCCGTGACGCCCGACGACCAGCACTGCCAGCAGATCATGATCGAGCGCCTCGCCGCGATCGGCTTCGACTGCGAGACCCTCGCGTCGAACGGCGTGACGAACCTGTGGGCCGTCAAGCGCGGCACCGACGCGCGCGACGGCAAGCTGCTCGCGTTCGCGGGCCACACCGACGTGGTGCCGACCGGCCCGCTCGAACAGTGGACCTCGCCGCCCTTCATCCCCGCGCATCGCGACGGCAAGCTCTACGGCCGCGGCGCGGCCGACATGAAGACCTCGCTGGCCGGCTTCGTGGTGGCGAGCGAGGAATTCGTCGCCGCGCACCCGAACCACCGCGGCTCGATCGCGATGCTGATCACGAGCGACGAGGAAGGCCCCGCCACCGACGGCACCGTCAAGGTGATCGAGGCGCTGACCGCGCGCGGCGAGCGGCTCGACTACTGCATCGTCGGCGAGCCGACCTCGTCGGCCACGCTCGGCGACATGGTCAAGAACGGCCGGCGCGGCTCGATGTCGGGCGAGCTCGTCGTGAAGGGCGTGCAGGGTCACATCGCCTATCCGCACCTGGCGAAGAACCCGATCCACCTGCTCGCGCCGGCGCTGGCCGAGCTGGCCGCCGAACGCTGGGACGACGGCAACGAGTATTTCCCGCCCACCACCTGGCAGGTCTCGAACCTGCACGGCGGCACCGGTGCGACCAACGTGATCCCGGGCCACGTCACGCTGCTGTTCAACTTCCGCTTCTCGACCGCGAGCACGGTCGAGGGGCTGCAGGCGCGCGTCCACGCGATCCTCGACCGGCACGGCTTCGAGTACGACCTCACCTGGTCGGTCAGCGGGCTGCCGTTCCTGACGCCGCGCGGCGAACTGTCGGGCGCGCTGGAGCAGGCGATCCTCGCCGAGACCGGCGTGACCACCGAGCTGTCGACCACCGGCGGCACCTCCGACGGCCGCTTCATCGCGCGGATCTGCCCGCAGGTGATCGAGTTCGGCCCGCCGAACGGCTCGATCCACAAGATCGACGAGCACATCGAGGTGCGCTTCGTCGACCCGCTCAAGAACGTGTACCGCCGCGTGCTCGAACAACTGATCGCCTGACGGAGCCGCCATGACGACCCTCGCGCCCACCATGCCCACCACGCCGTTCCAGACCATCCGCGACCTGATCCGCTACGCGGTCACGCGCTTCTCGGCCGCGCAGCTCGCGTTCGGCCACGGCTCGGACAACGCCTACGACGAAGCCGTCTACCTGGTGCTGCACACGCTGCACCTGCCGCTCGACACGCTCGAACCGTTCCTCGACGCGCGCCTGCTGGCCGACGAGATCGACGCGGTACTGCAGCGCATCGAGCGCCGCACCAGCGAGCGCCTGCCGGCCGCCTACCTGACCAACGAGGCGTGGATGCACGGCCACCGCTTCTATGTCGACGAACGCGTGATCGTGCCGCGCTCGTTCATCGGCGAGCTGCTCGACGACGGCCTGCAGCCCTACGTGGCCGACCCCGAGCACGTCGGCGCCGTGCTCGAGCTCTGCACCGGCTCGGGCTGCCTCGCGGTGCTCGCGGCCGAGGCGTTCCCGAACGCCGACGTCGACGCGGTCGACCTGTCCGAGGACGCGCTCGCCGTCGCCGAGATCAACGTGACCGACTACGGGCTCGACCACCGCATCGCGCTGCACCACGGCGACCTCTACGCGCCGCTGCCCGTCGAACGGCTCGCCGAGCCGGAGCTGCGCTACGACGTGATCCTGAGCAATCCGCCCTACGTGAACGCCGATTCGATGGCCGCGCTGCCGGACGAGTACCGCCACGAGCCCGAAATGGCGCTGGCGGGCGGCGACGACGGCATGGACGTGGTGCGCCGGATCCTGCGCGACGCGAAGAAGTGGCTGAAGGACGACGGCGTGCTGGTGGTCGAGATCGGCAACGAGCGGCCGCACGTCGAGGCCGCGTTCGGCGGGCTCGACCTGATCTGGCTGCCGACCAGCGCCGGCGACGACTGCGTGTTCCTGATCCACGCCGCCGACCTGCCGCATTCGGCGTAAGGGCGGGCCGGGCAGCCACGCGGCCGAATTCGGGCACCGGCCGCACCGGAGCCGGGCGAAAACCGCTCGCGCCGGCTGCCTCGGGCGCCCGGCGCGGGCCTCGCGGTCCGCGCAACTCGCGCCGGCCGCCCCGGTTCGATAAGATGCAGGACCGGCGGCCGCATCCCGCGGCCCGCCGCGAACCATCGGACTTCCACGCCTCGATGCAACTCGACTGGCTCCATCTCGGCACTCTCGTCGCGCTCGCCCACATTCTCGGGCTGATCGCGGCGTGCCACGCGATCCTCAACACCCGCACCTCGCAGGGTGCGATCGCCTGGGCCGTCTCGCTGACCGCGATGCCGTACCTGACGCTGATTCCCTACCTGTTCCTCGGCCGCAGCAAGTTCTCCGGCTACGTGGACGCGCGCCGCCACGAGACGGCCGCGCTGCGCACGCGCTCGCGGCCCTCGGGCTGGGACACGCACGGCAGCTCGCTCGGCACGCCGGCCGACACGCTCGGCCTCGCGCCGGTGCGCGCGCTGACCCACCTCGGCGGCATGCCGTTCGTGGGCGGCAACGTGGTGCGGCTGCTGGTGAACGGCGAGGCGACGTTCTCGGCGATCCTCACGGCGATCGAGGCCGCGCGCCATTACGTGATCGTGCAGTTCTTCATCGTGCGCGACGACACGCTCGGCGAGATGCTGCGCGACGCGCTGCTCGCCTGCGCCGCGCGCGGCGTGCGCTGCTACCTGCTGTACGACAGCATCGGCAGCTTCGACCTGCCGCACGCCTACGTGAACCGGCTGCGCGCGGGCGGCGTCGAGGTCCATCCGTTCGCCACCAACAAGCAGTTCGTCAACCGCTTCCAGCTCAACTTCCGCAATCACCGCAAGATCGTGGTGGTGGACGGCGAATGCGCGTTCGTGGGTGGTCACAACGTGGGCGTCGAGTATCTCGGCGCGAACCCGCCGCTCTCGCCGTGGCGCGACACGCACATCGAGCTGCGCGGGCCGGTGGTGGCCAACATCCAGTACGTGTTCGCGGAGGACTGGCACTGGGCCACCCAGTCGCTGCCGGCCGCGCCGCCGCCGCCGCGCGCGGTGCCCGACGAGGACATGCACTGCCTGGTGGTGCCGATGGGGCCGGCCGACAAGCAGGAAACCGGCTCGCTGTTCTTCGTCGAGGTGATCCACGCCGCCCGCGAGCGGGTCTGGATCACCACGCCCTACCTGGTGCCGGACGAGGCCGTGATCGCGGCGCTCAAGCTCGCGGTGATGCGCGGCGTGGACGTGCGGATCCTGATCCCGATCCGGCGCGATCACTACGTGGTGTTCGAGGCCTCGAAGCTCTACGCGCGCGACCTGGTGGACGCCGGCGTGCGGATCTTCCGATACCGGCCCGGCTTCCTCCACCAGAAGGTGGTGCTGATCGACGGCACGGCCGCCGCGATCGGCAGCGCGAACCTCGACAACCGTTCGTTCCGCCTCAACTTCGAGATCATGGTGCTGACCGTGGACGCCGGCTTCGCGGCCGACGTCGACGCGATGCTCACGGCCGACTTCGCCTGCGCCGACGAGGTCGATCGCGGCGAGATCGAGCGCGCGGGCGCCTGGCGGCGCATGCTGATGCACGTCGCGCGGCTGTTCTCGCCGATCCTCTGACCGAGACCGGCCCCGGCGCCGCGCCGCCGGCCGCGCTCACAGCAGCTTTTCGATGTCCTCGGCGATCTCGTCGGGCTTGGTCTGCGGCGCGTAGCGCTTGACGACGTCGCCGCTACGGTCGACCAGGAATTTCGTGAAGTTCCACTTGATCATCTTGGTGCCGAGCAGGCCCGGCGCCTCGTCGGTCAGATAGCGGAACAGCGGATGCGCATGCTCGCCCTTCACGTCGATCTTCTCGAACAACGGGAACGTGACGCCGAAGCGCTGCTCGCAGAACGCGCCGATCTGCGCGGCGTCGCCAGGCTCCTGGCCGCCGAACTGGTTGCACGGGAAGCCGAGCACGGCGAGCCCGCGCGCGCCGAAGCGCTCGTGCAGTTGCTGCAGGCCCGCGTACTGCGGCGTGAACCCGCATTCGCTCGCGGTGTTGACGATCAAGAGCACCTGGCCGCGATAGGCGTCGAGCGAGACCTCGCCGCCGCCGAGCGCGTTCGCGCTGAATGAATAGAGTGTCGACATCGGTGTGTCTCCTGACGGATAGGGGCGAATGGGAACCTGCGCGGCGTATCGAAATGCGGCGGCCGGCGAGGCCGAGGCGCGAGGCTCGCCGCGCCGCGAAGCCGACCGCCGCCCGTCCCGCAGTCTATGCGAAACCGGCCGCGCGCGCCGGCCGTCCGAACGGAGGATCGCCCGCGGCGGGCGGCCGGTCTAGAATAGCGGTCTTTCCCGCCTCTTCCCTGCTCCCGTCGTGATCCGTTTCAATCAGTTCAGCCTCGCCCGCGGTACCAAGCCGCTGTTCGAGGGCGCCACGTTCGCGCTCAACCCCGGCGAGAAGGCCGGCCTCGTCGGCGCGAACGGCGCGGGCAAGTCGACCTTGTTCTCGGTGCTGCGCGACGAGCTGCACGCCGACGCCGGCGACTTCTCGATCCCGCCGTCGTGGCAGATCGCGCACGTCTCGCAGGAGACGCCCGCCGTCGATCGCAGCGCGCTCGACTACACGCTCGACGGCGACGCCCAGTTGCGCGCCATCGAGGCCCGCATCGCCGCGGCCGCCGCCGCCCACGACGGCGCCGCCGAGGCCGAGGCCCACGCCGCGTTCGCCGACGCCGACGGCTACACCGCGCCCGCGCGCGCCGAGGCGCTGCTGCTCGGGCTCGGCTTCACGCTCGCGCAGACGCGCGAGCAGGTCGCGAACTTCTCGGGCGGCTGGCGCATGCGCCTGAACCTCGCGCAGGCGCTGATGTGCCGCTCCGACCTGCTGCTGCTCGACGAACCGACCAACCACCTGGATCTCGACGCGATCGTCTGGCTGGAAGACTGGCTGCACCGCTACGCCGGCACGCTGATCGTGATCTCGCACGACCGCGAGTTCCTGGACGCGATCTGCAACGTCACGCTGCATCTGGAGAACCGCCAGGTGAAGCGCTACGGCGGCAACTACTCGCAGTTCGAGGTGCTGCGCGCGCAGCAGCTGGCACTGCAGCAGAGCGCCTACGAGAAGCAGCAGAAAACCATCGAGCACCTGCAGAGCTTCATCAACCGCTTCAAGGCCAAGGCCTCGAAGGCCAAGCAGGCGCAGAGCCGCGTCAAGGCGCTCGAGCGGATGGAGCGGATCGCGCCGTCGCACGCGGCCTCGGCGTTCACGTTCGAGTTCCGCACGCCCGATTCGGCGCCGAACCCGATGCTGGTGATGGAAGACGTGGTGTGCGGCTATCGCGACGACGCCGGCCAGGCGCTGCCGATCGTCGAACGCGTGGCGCTGTCGATCCAGAACGGCCAGCGCATCGGCCTGCTCGGCGCGAACGGCCAGGGCAAGTCGACGCTGATCAAGACGCTGGCCGGCACGCTCGAGCCGCTGGCGGGCGACGTGCGCGGCGGCAAGGGCCTGACGATCGGCTATTTCGCGCAGCATCAGCTTGAAACGCTGCGGCCCGACGATTCGCCGCTCGCGCATCTGGCGCGGCTCGCGCCCGACACGCGCGAGCAGGAACTGCGCGACTTCCTTGGCGGCTTCAATTTCTCGGGCGACATGGCGTCCGCGCCGATCGCACCGTTCTCGGGCGGCGAGAAGGCGCGCCTCGCGCTGGCGCTGATCATCTGGCGCAAGCCGAACCTGCTGCTGCTCGACGAGCCGACCAACCACCTCGACCTCGAGACGCGCGACGCACTGACCATGGCGCTCGCGCAGTTCGACGGCACGCTGATCGTCGTCTCGCACGACCGGCACCTGCTGCGCGCCACCACCGACCAGTTCATGCTGGTCGCGAACCACCGGCTGCAGCCGTTCGACGGCGACCTCGACGACTACCGCGACTGGCTGCTCCAGCACGCGGCCGAGCAGCGCGCCGCGGCGCGCGGCGAGGCCGGCGACGGCGGCACGGGCGCCGGCGCGGCGGCCAACCGCAAGGATCTGAAGCGGCAGGAAGCGCAGGAGCGGCAACGCCTGTCGCAGCTCAAGAAGCCGCTGCAGACGAAGCTGACGAAGCTCGAAAAGGAGATGGAGACGCTCAACGCCGAGAAGGCTCGGCTCGACGCGTTCGTCGCCGACGCCGGCAGCTACGCGGCCGAGAAAAAGACCGAACTGACCGAGGCGATCCGCCGGCTCGGCGAGGTGACGAGCCGGCTCGAGACGCTCGAACTCGATTGGCTCGATCTTCAGGAACAGCTGGAACAGATCGGCTGAGGGAAGTGCCGCGCGGCCGGCTTTCGGAGACGAGTTCCGGAACCGGCTTTCCGAACTCACTCGCGGCTCGATACTGAAGCGGCGCGCTCGCGCCATGGCGTTTGAGCTGGCGCGACGGCCGGGTGCCCTGCCCGCTACATCCACCGGCACGACGGGCTTGGCCGCCGATGGCGCTCGGCCGATGCCGCGCCCCGCGCTCCGCAATGACCGGCCGACGAAGCATCCGGCGCGGCACCGCCCACATCTCAGCGGCGCGGCAGCGTTTCGCGCGGCATCTGCTCGTCGTCGTGCATCAGGTAGCGGCGCCCGTCGAGCGGCCGGCGTATCGTCGCCACCACCTCGGCCTCGGTCACGTGCTCCGCCACCACGCGTCGCGCGATCCGCCCTTCGTCATCGACCCACTCCACGATCCGGCAGCCCCGGCCGAACGGCGGCCGGATCGGCTCCGACACGCGGCAGCCGCGCAGGTTGTAGAGATGCTGACCGACAGCTTGCCGTGACTGTTTCAAGGTGGGGTTTCCTTTCCTACCGGCCACACCGGCGAGATACGATGCGGCCAAGCATAGGGGAAAACCGCGACGCGACGAGTTACAGCGGCGGACGGAAACGTTACATGGAGTTACCGCGCGGCGGGCGCCGCGCGGCGTCATTCAAGGCCGCGCACGCGGTCGATGGCCTGCTCGATGCGCTCCACGGCCATCACGGTGAGCCCCTCGATCGGCTGCTTGGGCGCATTGGCCTTGGGAATCAGGGCCGTCGTGAAGCCCAGCTTGGCGGCCTCGCGCAGGCGCTCCTGGCCGCGCGGCGACGGCCGGATCTCACCGGCCAGCCCGACTTCGCCGAACACGACCAGGCCCTTCGGCAACGCTTTGTTACGCATCGACGAATGAATCGCCAGCAGCACGGCCAGATCGGCCGCCGGCTCGGTGATCTTGACGCCGCCCACCGCGTTCAGGAACACGTCCTGGTCGAAGCAGGCGATGCCCGCGTGGCGGTGCAGCACGGCCAGCAGCATGGCCAGCCGGTTCTGCTCGAGCCCCACCGCGAGGCGGCGCGGATTCGGCACGTTGGCGGTGTCGACGAGCGCCTGCACCTCCACCAGCAGCGGCCGCGAGCCCTCCTGCGTGACCAGCACGCAGGAGCCCGGCACCACCTCCTCGTGCTGCGAGAGGAACAGCGCCGACGGGTTCGCCACGCCGCGCAGCCCGCGTTCGGTCATCGCGAACACGCCGAGTTCGTTGACCGCGCCGAAGCGGTTCTTGATCGCGCGCACCAGCCGGTACGACGAATGCGTGTCGCCCTCGAAGTAGAGCACCGTGTCGACGATGTGCTCGAGCACGCGCGGACCGGCCAGCGCGCCCTCCTTCGTGACGTGGCCGACCATGATGATCGCGGTGCCCGACTGCTTGGCGATGCGCGTGAGCTGCGCCGCGCATTCGCGCACCTGCGCGACCGAGCCCGGCGCCGACGACAGCGCATCCGAATAGACCGTCTGGATCGAATCGATCACGGCCACGTCGGGGCGCTCCGCGTCGATCGTGGCCTGGATCTTCTCGAGCTGGATCTCGGCCAGCAGCTTGAGGTCGGCCGCGTCGCCGCCGTGGTCGAGCAGCGCGAGCCGCTGCGCGCGCAGCGCGATCTGCGCGGCCGATTCCTCGCCGCTGATATAGAGCGCGCGCCGCTCGCTCGCGAGCTGCGCGAGCGACTGCAGCAGCAGCGTGGACTTGCCGATGCCGGGATCGCCGCCGATCAGCACCACGCCGCCCGCCACCAGTCCGCCGCCGAGCACGCGGTCGAATTCGCCGATGCCGGTCGTGAAGCGCGGCACGTCGGCCGCGTCGATGTCGGCCAGGCGCTGCACCGGCGCGCTCTTGGCGAGCGCCTGGAAGCGGTGCGTGGACGGTGTTTCGGCGGCCGATTCGACCAGCGTGTTCCAGGCATGGCAGGACGGGCACTGGCCCTGCCATTTCGGCGACTGGCCGCCGCATTCGGTACAGACGTAAACCGTTTTCTGTTTTGCCACGAACCCGTCCTTATTCCGCGCGAACCGGCACGCGCGGGGCGACCGCGCACATCAGCTCGTAGCCCACCGTCGCGCAGTGCGCGGCCACGTCGTCGACCGGCAGCGTGCGGCCCCAGAGCTCGACGCGCGCGCCGATCCCGGCCTGCGGCACCGGCGTCAGGTCGACCGTGATCATGTCCATCGAGACGCGTCCGACGATCCGCGTGCGCACGCCGTCGACCAGCACCGGCGTGCCTTCCGGCGCGATCCGCGGATAGCCGTCGGCGTAGCCGCAGGCCACCACGCCGATCCGCATCGCCTGCGTGGCGACGAACGCGCCGCCGTAGCCGACCGCGTCGCCCGGCTTGATCGACTGCACCGCGATCAGCTCGGAGGCGAGCGTCATGGCCGGCTGCAGGCCCGCGTCGGCGATGTCGGCCGCGCGCCCCGAGGGCGACGCGCCGTACAGCAGGATGCCGGGGCGCACCCAGTCGTGGTGGGTTTCGGCGTGCCACATCACGGCGGCCGAGTTCGCCAGGCTGCGCGCGCCGGCGATGCCTTCGGCGCCGCGCTCGAACGCGGCCATCTGCGCGGCCACGCCGCGCTCGCCGTCGGCATCGGCGAAATGCGTCATCAGCGTGATCTGGCCGATCCCGGGACAGGTCCGCGCGCGCTCCCAGGCCGCGCGGTACTTGTCGACCGAATAGCCGAGCCGGTTCATGCCGCTGTTCATCTTCAGGAGGATGTTGACCGGCTTCGACAGGCGCGCCGTCTCGAGCATCCGCAGCTGGTCGTCGTTATGCACCGCGGTGGTGAGGCTGTAGCGGTCGATCACGTCCACGTCGGTCGAGCGGAAGAAGCCCTCGAGCAGCAGGATCGGCCCAGCCCAGCCCAGTTCGCGCAGGCGCACCGCCTCGTCCACGTCGAGCAGGCCGAAGCCGTCGGTGCCGCGCAGCCCGGGGAACGCGCGTGCGAGGCCGTGCCCGTATGCGTTGGCCTTGACGACCGCCCAGACCTTCGATCGGGGGGCGAAACGGCGGGCGGCCGCAAGATTGTTAACGAGTGCGGCGGTGTGAATCGTGGCGGAAATCGGGCGCGGCATAAGGAAATGTCATAAAGACGCAGGCGAATCAGCAGCTTACCGCACCTCGTGGGCTCGGTGCCGCGAGCAGCAAGGAGCGATCGGGGATTCTTGCTAGTCGGATTTGACGTATTTTCGTGATATAAAGCCGTGCGCACAACCTATTTTGCACGGGATCAGTCCGATTGCACGGCCCCTGCGGCCGAGCCGCAGCGAGGAAAGCATCGCTTCAGATGAAAAAAGGTTTTTACTCCATCATGGCCGCGCAGTTTTTCTCTTCGCTGGCCGACAGTGCGCTTCTCATCGCCGCCATCGCCCTGCTGAAAGATCTGCATGCGCCGAACTGGATGATTCCGCTGCTCAAGCTGTTCTTCGTCCTGTCCTACGTCGTCCTGGCCGCTTTCGTGGGCGCCTTCGCCGATTCGCGTCCGAAGGGGCGGGTGATGTTCATCACCAACTCGATCAAGGTGGTCGGCTGCCTGATCATGCTGCTCGGCGCGCATCCGCTGATCGCCTACGGCATCGTCGGCTTCGGCGCGGCCGCCTATTCGCCGGCCAAGTACGGGATCCTCACCGAGCTGCTGCCGCCCGACCGGCTGGTGGCCGCCAACGGCTGGATCGAGGGCACCACGGTCGGCTCGATCATCCTCGGCACGGTGCTCGGCGGCGCGCTGATCAGCCCGCACCTCGCCTCGCACGTCATCAAGTACACCCCGCCCTGGGTCAACACGCCGGCCGAAGCCGCGATGCTGGTGATCATGGCGATCTACGTGGTGGCGGCGCTGTTCAACCTGCGCATCCCCGATACCGGCGCGCGCTATCCGCGCCAGCAGCACGGCGTGCTGCGCCTCGTCACCGATTTCGCCGACTGTTTCGTGGTGCTGTGGCGCGACAAGCTCGGCCAGATCTCGCTGGCGGTCACCACGCTGTTCTGGGGCGCCGGCGCGACGCTGCAGTTCATCGTGCTGAAGTGGGCCGAGGTCTCGCTCGGCATGTCGCTGTCCGAGGGCGCGATCCTGCAGGCGGTGGTGGCGCTCGGCGTGGCCGGCGGCGCGATGGCCGCGGCCAGCAAGATCCCGCTCAAGAAATCGCTGAAGGTGCTGCCGGTCGGCATCATGATGGGCATCGCCGTGATGCTGATGGCGTTCTATACGCGCGACCTGCTGCCGGCCAAATGGGTGCTGCACGTCTGGCACATCCGGATCCCCTGCTACCTGGTGGTCGCCTACGTGTTCCTGATGATCGTCGGCGCGCTGTCCGGCTTCTTCGTGGTGCCGATGAACGCGCTGCTGCAGCACCGCGGCCACGTGCTGCTGTCGGCCGGCCACTCGATCGCCGTGCAGAACTTCAACGAGAACCTGTCGGTGCTCGTGATGCTGTGTCTCTACGCGATGCTGGTCTGGCTCGACGTGCCGGTCGGCATCGTGATCGTGCTGTTCGGCACCTTCGTGTGCCTGACGATGTGGCTCGTGATGCGCCGCCACCTCGCCAACCAGCGGCAATTCGATTCCGTCGCGCTGATCGGCGAAACCCGCCACTGAGGCGCGGCACCCAGCCCCGGCCGGGCGGCGAGGCCGCGCGCCGGGCCGCCCCGATCCGCCGCTGCCCGGCTCGATCGGCCCGTCCGGACCCCGTCCGGCCTTGTGCGTTTCCGATACGCCGGCCCGCGCGGCCGGCCCCTGCACGATGACCCGATCCATTCCCAATGCGCTGACCATCGCCGGCTCCGACTCGGGCGGCGGCGCCGGCATCCAGGCCGACCTGAAGGCCTTCTCCGCGCTCGGCGCCTACGGCGCGAGCGTGATCACCGCGCTGACCGCGCAGAACACGCGCGGCGTCACGGCCGTGCATGCGCCCGAGGCCGGTTTCGTGCGCGCCCAGCTCGACGCCGTGTTCGACGACATCCGGATCGACGCCGTGAAGATCGGCATGCTGGCCAACGCCTCGATCGTCGACGCGGTGGCGGCGGCGCTCGAGCGGTACGCGCCGCCGTTCGTCGTGCTCGACACGGTGATGATTTCGAAAAGCCGGCACGCGCTGCTCGCGCCCGACGCGGTGGCCGCGCTGCGCGACACGCTGCTGCCGCGTGCGGACCTGGTCACGCCGAACCTGCCCGAGGCGGCCGCCCTGCTCGGCTGCGACGAGGCGGCGAACGAGGCCGAGATGGTCGAACAGGGGCGCGCGCTCGTCGCGCGCGGCGCGCGCGCCGTGCTGATGAAGGGCGGCCATCTGGCGGGCGCCGCCGACTGCCCCGACTGGCTGATCCGCGCCGACGGCGAACTGCGCATCGGCGGCGAGCGGATCGCCGTCACGCATACGCACGGCACCGGCTGCACGCTGTCGGCCGCGATCGCGGCGCTGCGGCCGCAGCGCGCCGATCTGGCGACGGCCGTGGCCGACGCGAAACGCTATCTGGCCGAGGCGATCGCCGCAAGTACGCGGCTCGAGGTCGGACACGGCATCGGGCCGGTCCATCATTTTCATCGGTGGTGGTGAGCGGCGCGTGAGGTGCTGTACCGCGCCGCCGCGGCGGGCGGGGTCGGTCGACGCGGCCGCTACCGGGCCGGCGGCGAACCCGGCGTCAGGCGGGATCGAGCTTTACCGCGCTGCGGCGGGTGAGCGGAATCCATGGCGACCGGCAAGGCTCGCACCGTCCGTCCGGGTTATCTCCATCCCGTCCGATGGCCCATCGCCCGATGCCCGAGGCGGCCGCGACGGCGACGCCACCTTGAGCTCATCAGCGCCCCGGCGCCGCGAACGCGAGCGCACGCACCGGCCAATCGTCATCGACGATGAAACCGCGCAGCGTCTCGTGCCAGGCGCCGTCCTCGCCGCGCCTGACGGCCGCCACCAGCAATGGCGCCGCGCGCGCCAGCACCGCCTCGAACAGCGCCGCCGCGTCGAGCGGGTCGAGCGCGCCGCCCTCGCCTTCGACGAAGCGCCGCGGCGCGAGCCACGCGAGCCGCGGCAGCACCACCCAGCGCGTGCCGGCCGGCTGCCGCGCCGCCAGATCCGGCCAGTCGCCACGCGGGATCCAGAAGCCTCGCGAATGCGCGGGATCGAGCGCGGCGGGCACCCTCACGGCGGCACCATCGCGATAGAACAGCCAGCCCTTCACGAGCATGCGCGCGGCCCATGGCCCTGGCTGGCCGGCGAACGCGAACTCGTCGCGCGCGCTCAGGCGCAGCTGGTGATCGACGAGCCGGCGATATTTGAGGTCGAAGCGATCGGCGAGATTCGGGCCGACGTAGTCGCGCAGCGCGGCCGTGCCGTCCGGCGCGGCGCACAGATAGCATTTGACGGCGAGTTCCCAGTGCAGGCGCTCGCCGTCGGGCGCGACCAGCAGGAAGTCGCATTCGCCAAGCGTGCGGCCGCTCACGCGCACCGGCAGGTTCGCGGCGACCAGCGTCCAGGCCGGCGCCTGCGCGGCGAAGAATTCGAGCAGCGTCTCGGCGTAGCGGCCGAGCCGGGTCGGCCGTGCCGCGTCGAGGACGGCGGCCAGCGGCGCCGGATCGGCATCGAGCGCGGCCAGCCACGCGGCGATCCGCGCCGCCTCGCCGGGGCCGCGCCAGGGGCGTGCGAGCGGCGCCTCGGCCGAGGCGGCCAGCAGGTCGGCGCTGGCCAGCAGCCAGCCGAGATCGCGCACCGCCGTGTCGCGCAGCCCGCCCCACGGTACGGACTGCGCGACGGCCGTCATGCGTCGCCCGCCGGGTTCCCCTTGCCGCCGAAGGTATCGCGCGCGAGGCACAGATCGGCCCACGCCTTCGCCTTGTCGGGCAGGCTGCGCAGCAGGTAGGCCGGATGGTAGGACACCACCACCGGCACGCCTTCGTAATGATGGATGCGGCCGCGCATCGAGGCGATGCTCCCGGTGGACTTCAGCAGCGTCTGCGCGGCGAAGCGGCCCATCGCGACGATCAGCTTCGGCTTCACGAGCTCGACCTGACGCTGCAGGTAGGGCTCGCAGCGCGCCACTTCGTCGGGCTCGGGATTGCGGTTGCCGGGTGGGCGGCACTTGATCACGTTCGCGATGTAGACGTTCTCGCCGCGCTTGAGCGACAGCGCATGCAGCATGCTGTCGAGCAGCTTGCCGGCCTGGCCGACGAACGGCTCGCCCTGCTTGTCCTCGTTCTCGCCGGGCGCCTCGCCGATCAGCATCCAGTCGGCCTCGCGGTCCCCGACGCCGAACACGGTCTGGGTGCGCTTCTCGCAAAGCCGGCAGCGCTGGCATCCGGCGACGCGCGCCTCCAGTTCGTCCCAGCCGAGCCCGGCCACGGGCGAGCGCGCGACGACCGGCTCCATCGGCTCGAACTCGTGGCCGGCATCGGACACGGGCACCAGGTCGAACCACGACGGATCGTCGTCGGGCGGCATGTCGTTCGCCGCGTCGACGGGAGCGGCCGTGTCGGGGCGGGCCTCATGCTCGCGTGCGGCCGACGCCGGTGCGCCGGCGCGCCCGGCAGCCGGTTCGCGTGCAGCTTGCACCGGCGCGGGATCCGTCTCGACCACTGCGTCGACTGAGGCGGCACGCGTCCCGGCGTTCGCCGGCGCGCCGCGCGGCGGCGAGGCCTCACGCGCCACCATGCCGGCCGGCGGCACCGGCGCCTCGGCCACGCCGCGACCTGCCGGCGCGACCGGCCGCGCCATGCCGGCATCCGGCATCGGCCGCTGCCCGACGGCGTCCGCCGTGTGCGCGAGCGCGGCGCCCGACACCGGGCCGGCCGCGGCATGCGCGTCGTGGTCGGCCAGCGCCACCCCGCCCTCGGCCGCCGGCGCGCCGGCGGCAGCGCCACGCCGCACCCAAAGCGGCCCCAGGCCCATTTCATCGAGTGCCGAGTCAAGCCAGCTCATGCGCGCCTCCTTGCGAATTCAGCGACAGCCGCATCACGATCGCGTCCTCGCGCATCCGATGCTTCGCCGGGTAGTAGTTCTTGCGGCGGCCAATGATCTCGAAGCCGAAGCGCTCGTACAGCTCGATCGCGCGCGGGTTCGAAGGCCGCACCTCGAGCAGCACGCCCACCAGCCGCTCGACCCGCGTGAGTCGCACCGCCTCGCGCAGCAGCGCGAGCCCGCAGCCGGCGCGCTGCGCGGCGGGCGCCACGCACAGGTTCAGCAGATGCATCTCGTCGACCACCGGCATCAGCACGCAGTAGCCGATCAGCGTCCCCGTCACGTGCCGCATGCAGACGCCGAAATAGCCGTTGCGCAGCGAATCCTCGAAGTTGCCGCGCGACCACGGAAATTCGTAGGCGACCTTCTCGATCGCGACCACCTCGTCGAGGTCGGCGTCGGTCATCGGCGCGAGATAACGGTCGGTCATCAGCACGCCGCTCATCGGCCGCTCCCCTTGTCCTTCGCCGTCCCCCCGGCCTTCTCGGCACCCTTGGCAAGCGCGCGCGCGGCGAGCCGCTCGGCGGTGGTCTGCGCGACCTTGTTGCGGACGTACTCGGGGGCCGCCTGGTCGGCCGGCACGGTGCGGCCGGCGCGAAACGCGCGCATCGCGACGTGGGCGAGCGGCACGGCGTGCGGCAGCGCGGCGGCGTCGACGAACGCGGCGCGCGCGGCGGCCGGCAGCCGCTCACCGAACGCGGCGGCGGCATTGCCGGCCAGCACGAACGCGGCGTCCGGCACCACCAGCGCCGCCGGCGCGTCGAGCGAGGCCGGCTGCAACACCTGCCAGTCGGCGGCGGCGTCATCCCACGCGTAGTCGGCCCAGTAGGCTTCGTCCATGCGCGCGTCGAGCGCGGCGAGCACGCGCGCGGGCGGCTCGCGGCCGGCGGCGAGCGCGTTGAGCCGCGCATGCTCGGCGCAGGCCAGCAGCGTGCCGACCGGCACCACCGGCAGGTCGCGGCCGAACGCGAGCCCCTGCGCGACGCCGGTGGCGGTGCGCAAACCGGTGAACGAGCCGGGGCCGGCGCCGAACGCGATCGCGATGCAATCGGCCAGCGTGCAGCCGGCTTCGTCGAGCAGCTCGCGCACGGCGGGCAGCACGCGCGTGCTGGAGACGGCACCCGTCTCGTCGTGGCGGAACCAGACGCGCGGCGCGGCGGAGGAAGCGTCCGCCCCGGCGGACGCGGCGATGAGGGCGACCGAGCAGAATTCGGTCGAGGTGTCGATGGCGAGGAGCACGTTTTGCGTCATGGCCGACATTGTAATGCGGCACCTCGCCGTACCGGATCTTTCCGGCGGCCGGCACCGCGCGCGCGGCGCCGGCGCGGTTTGGAAGAAACGCTCGACCCGCCCGGCGGCGGCGCTTGCTACCATCTGCCGACCTGAAAACCCCTCGGAGACACCCGATGAGCGACATCACCGCCCAGTTCAACCAAGCGCAGGAAGACGTCAAGCAACTGTCCGAGCGCCCGGGCAACCTGACGCTGCTGCGCCTCTACGCGCTCTTCAAGCAGGGCACCGAAGGCGACGCGCACGGCGACAAGCCCGGCTTCGCCGACATCGTCGGCAAGTACAAGTACGACGCCTGGGCGGCCCTCAAGGGCACCCCGCAGGAAACCGCGCAGCAGCAGTACGTCGAACTGGTCGAATCGCTGAAGAACGGCACCGCGTCCTGATCCGCCGGGGGCGCCGCGCGCGGCGCCCGGCCGAAACGGCCATCCGAAACGTTACGAAACGTGTCGAACCCGTCGCCATTTCGCCGGCATTTCCGCAAAACGATGCGACAAAAAGTGGCGCGGCGCAGCAAATCCCGCTACAATGCCGTTTGCGTCACCGCACCGGCCGGCCAGCAGGCCCCACCGCCTGACGTCTAGTACGTTTCGCTCCAATCCAGTTTAGAACCTGTCCCCTCCTGCCTCTCTGGGTATTCGCGCCCTTCAAGTATCAGGCTGGCGGCAAGCGTGACCGATGGTCGGTACGCGCCGCATCCGAAACAGCTTCTAACAGCACCCGTGAGTGAGTCCGCGTTTCCAGAACGCGGACGTCTGTCACGTTCCCGATTTGCTCGATGCATCCGTCGACTTGGGCATGCACGATTGGCGCCGACGTTTCACCCACCGTGTTTCAAGGATTGATATGACTTCGAGCCAACCCCAAAGCCCGCTCAACGCGATTGCCGACGAGGCACTCGGTTTGTCCGCCGCCGCTCCCGAGCAGCAAGCCGCTGCCGACGCGCAGCCGGCCAGTGACGAACCGTCCTTCGCGTCGCTCGGGCTGTCGCCGGAGATCGTCTCCGCGCTGCAGGCCGCCGGCTACGTGAAGCCGACGCCGGTGCAGCAGCGCGCGATCCCCGCCGGCATCGCGGGTCGCGACCTGCTGGTGTCGAGCCCGACCGGTTCGGGCAAGACCGCCGCGTTCATGCTGCCCGCCATCGAGCGCTTCGCCCAGCTGCAAAAGACCCTGGCCCAGCAGCCGCGCACCCCGCGCGAGCCGCAATCGGCTGACCGCCGCCAGCGCCGTCCGCAGCCGGTGGCGCGCCCCGGCCTGCTGGTGCTCACGCCCACCCGTGAACTCGCGATGCAGGTCACCACGGCCGCTTCGACCTACGGCAAGCACCTGCGCCGCCTGCGCACGGTCAGCATCCTCGGCGGCGTGGCCTATGGCCAGCAGCTGATGCTGCTCGCGAAGAACCCGGAAATTTTGGTCGCCACGCCGGGCCGCCTGCTCGACCACCTCGAGCGCGGCCGCATCGACCTGTCCGAACTGAAGATGCTGGTGCTCGACGAAGCCGACCGCATGCTCGACATGGGCTTCATCGACGACATCGAGACGATCGTCGCCGCCACGCCCGCGACGCGCCAGACCATGCTGTTCTCGGCCACGCTCGACGGCAAGATCGGTTCGCTGACGAGCCGCCTGCTGAGGGAGCCGGAACGCATCGAGATCGTCCAGAAGCTCGAAGCGCGCACCAACATCGCGCAGACCGTGCATTACGTCGACGACCGCGATCACAAGGATCGTCTGCTCGACCATCTGCTGCGCGACGACGCGCTCGATCAGGCGATCATCTTCACCGCCACCAAGATCGACGCCGACCAGCTGGCCGGCCGTCTGGCCGACGCCGGCTTCGAATCGGCCGCGCTGCACGGCGACCTGCCGCAGGGCGCGCGCAACCGCACGATCCGTGCGCTGCGCGAGCGCCGCGTGCGCGTGCTGGTGGCCACCGACGTCGCCGCGCGCGGCATCGACATCCCGGGCATCACGCACGTGTTCAACTACGACCTGCCGAAGTTCGCGGAAGACTACGTCCACCGGATCGGCCGTACCGGCCGCGCCGGCCGCTCGGGCATCGCGGTGAGCCTCGTGCATCACGCCGAACAGGGCGCGTTGAAGCGCATCGAGCGTTTCGTGCGCACCCCCCTGCCGGTCAACGTGATCGAAGGCTTCGAGCCGCGCAAGGCGCCGCCGCGTGGCGGCCCGGGCCGTGGCCGTCCGGGTGGCGGCAACGGCGCCGGCCGTCGCTTCGGCAGCGGCAGCGGCAAGCCGGGCGGCAGCCGTGAAGGCGGCTACGGCGGTGGCAATCGCGACGGCAACCGCAGCTTCGGCGGCGGCGGCAATGGCAACGGCTGGGGCAACAAGTCGGCCAGCGGCGGCGGCAATCGCGAAAGCGGCTACGGCGGCCGTCGCAGCGACGCGCCGCGCGGCCCGCGCCGCGGCTCGGCTGCCTGATCCGGCTGCCTGATCGCGCAAGGATCGCCAGCCGCGCGCGGCTGGCGATCCACGAAGAACCGGTGCTTCGGCATCGGTTTTTTTTTCGTCCGCCGCCGACATTTCACGATGCGGAAAAATTTTTTGCGTCGTAAAAAATTGTGTTGCGTGGCACAAGGAGCACGATTGCGAGATGGAAAACCACGTTTCTCATCACGAAAAACAACTCACAACCCAATGATTTATATCGATTAATTATTTTAGAATAATGCCTGAAACACGCTGTCGCACCGCCCGCCGCTTCCCTAGACTCTTCTACAAGAGTTCACGAAACGCGGCGCCGGGCGCCCGGCTCCCCACGGTTCGTGATTCGCCGATTCGCTTCATTCATCGATTCACGTTCAATCCATCAAGGAGCTCATCATGTCGCGTCAGCAACAGGCGAAGGAACTGCAACAACAGTGGGACAAGGATCCGCGCTGGAAGGGCATCAAGCGCAGTTACACGGCCGACGACGTGGTCCGCCTGCGCGGCTCGCTCGCCGTCGAGCACAGCATCGCGAAGCACGGTGCCGAAAAGCTCTGGAAGCTGATCAATACCGAGCCGTTCGTCAATGCGCTCGGCGCGCTGACCGGCAACCAGGCGATGCAGCAGGTCAAGGCGGGCCTCAAGGCGATCTACCTGTCGGGCTGGCAGGTCGCAGGCGACGCCAACGTGGCCGGCGAGATGTATCCGGACCAGTCGCTGTACCCGGCCAACTCGGTGCCGCTCGTCGTCAAGCGCATCAACAACACGCTGACGCGCGCCGACCAGATCCAGTGGTCCGAGGGCAGGAACCCCGGTGACGAAGGCTACGTCGACTACTTCGCGCCGATCGTGGCCGACGCGGAAGCCGGATTCGGCGGCGTGCTGAACGCGTTCGAGCTGATGAAGGCGATGATCGAGGCCGGCGCCTCGGGCGTGCATTTCGAGGATCAGCTCGCCTCCGTGAAGAAGTGCGGCCACATGGGCGGCAAGGTGCTGGTGCCGACCCGCGAGAACATCGCGAAGCTGACGGCCGCGCGGCTCGCGGCCGACGTGATGGGCGTGCCGGCCGTGCTGATCGCGCGTACCGACGCCGAGGCGGCCGACCTCATCACCTCCGACATCGACGACAACGACCAGCCGTTCCTGACCGGCGAGCGCACCGTCGAAGGCTTCTTCCGCACCAAGCCCGGCATCGATCAGGCGATCTCGCGCGGCCTCGCCTACGCGCCCTACGCCGACCTCGTCTGGTGCGAAACCGGCAAGCCCGACCTCGAATACGCGAAGCGCTTCGCCGAGGCGATCCACCGGCAGTTCCCGGACAAGCTGCTTTCCTACAACTGCTCGCCGTCGTTCAACTGGAAGAAGAACCTCGACGACGCGACCATCGCGAAGTTCCAGAAGGAACTCGGCGCGATGGGCTACAAGTTCCAGTTCATCACGCTGGCCGGCTTCCATTCGTTGAACTACTCGATGTTCAACCTCGCGCACGGCTACGCGCGCACCCAGATGAGCGCGTTCGTCGAGTTGCAGCAGGCCGAGTTCGCGGCGGCCGAGAAGGGCTTCACCGCCGTCAAGCACCAGCGCGAGGTGGGCACCGGTTACTTCGACGCGGTCACGCAGACCGTCGAGCGCGAAGCGTCGACCACGGCGCTGCACGGCTCGACCGAGGACGAACAGTTCTTTGACGGCAAGAAGGTGGCCTGAAGCATCGGGCGGCACGACAGGCACGGCCGCGACGCGGGAATCCGCGCGTCGCGGTCGCGGGGCTCACCTCGGCCGGTTCGACGGGGCGCCCTTCAGGGAGCATTCAGGGAGCGGCAAGCACGAAAAGAACGAGCGCGGTGATTGATACCGCCAACTCGCGACACAAGCCGGGCGCGCAACGCACGCGTCCGGCATTTCGGCGCCGACGGCGTCCGAAGGCCATTGAATCCACGCGCCGGCCCTGGCGCGCAATTTTTCCCTCTCGCCGCGCCGGCCACGGCGCGACACCCCTTCAGCGATAGACGATCACCGGAATTTTCGTGTGCGTGAGCACGCGCTGCGTCTCGCTGCCGATCAGCAGGCTGCCGAGCCCGCGCCGGCCGTGCGAAGCCATGAAGATCACGTCGCAGCCGCCGCGCTCGGCCGCCTCGATGATGCCGAGATACGGCGACGGATGCAGGCTCGTGCAGCTGTCGCAGGCCACGCCGGCGCGGCGCGCGGCATCCATGACCTCGTCGAGATGGACGCGCGCCTCGCGTTCGCTGCGCACGCGGAAATCGGCCGGCGGCTCGATGATCGCCTCGGACGCGAACGGCGAATATGGGTATTGGGGCAGGCACGCGTAGGCCGTCACGCGTGCGCCTACGGTCCCGGCGAGATCGATCGCGCCGTCGATCGCCTTGCGCGAGAGTTCCGACCCGTCGGTCGGCACCAGGATGTGCTTGAACATGGCGTCCTCCCTTCATGCCGCCGCGGCTGCGTTGCTTCGCTCGATTCTAGTGCGCGAAACGGCGCATGCCGGCGCGGCAAAGGGTTCGCCCTGATATCGGAAACGCGCAAGACCGCGCGCCGGCTTCAGCCCCAGTAATCGGGCTGATCGTAGGTGTGCTTGAGGAAATCGAGGAACAGCCGCACACGCAGCGGCAGATGGCGGCGCTGCGGAAACACGGCGTGGATGCCGATCGGCGGTGCGGCGAACGCGTCGAGCACGCTGACGAGGCGCCCTGCCCGGATATCCGCGCCCACCTCCCACCACGAGCGCCAGGCGAGCCCGTAGCCGTCGAGGCACCATTCGTGCAGCACCGCGCCGTCCGAGCATTCCATGGTGCCATTGACGCGGATCGAGACGGTCCCGCCCTCATGCTGGAAGGTCCAGCCGCGCTGCTGGTTCGCGTTGGCGGCAAGCGCAAGGCACTGGTGACCCGCGAGATCGTCGAGCGTGGCGGGCGTGCCCGCGCGCGCGAGATAGGCCGGCGAGGCCACGCACACGCGCCGGTTCTCGCCGAGCTTCAGCGACACCAGCGACGAGTCGGGCAGCTCGCCCAACCGCACCGCGCAGTCGAAACCCTCGTTGACGAGATCGACCATCCGGTCCGACAGGTCGAGCGTGATCGACACGTCGGGATGCGCGGCCGTGAACGCCGGCACGAGCGGCGCGACGTGGCGGCGGCCGAAGCCCGCCGGCCCCGACACGCGCAGGTGCCCGCTCGCCTTCACGCCGCCCGCCGACACGCTGGCTTCGGCGTTCTGCATGTCGTTGACGATGCGCTGGCAGTCCTCGAGAAACGCCGAGCCCTCGAAGGTCAGCGTCAGCTTGCGCGTGGTGCGCACCAGCAGCTTCACGCCGAGCCGCTCCTCGAGCGCGTCGAGGCGGCGCCCGATGATCGCGGGCGCGACGCCCTCCGCGTGCGCGGCGGCGGACAGGCTGCCTTTCAAGGCGACCGCGATGAAGGTCTCGATTTGCTTGAAGCGATCCATGACAACTGGGCGACGCCGGCACGCCGGTCGCCAAAAACACGATGCCGGCCAGATTAGGTTGGTGAAAGTAAAAGATCAAGTGATGTAGAACACATTTCCAGCGACGACACATCACGAATAGAATCGCCTCAACCCGTTCGTCCCGAGTGCCGCCCATGTCACCCGCCACCACGCCCGATAGCGCCACCGTCCACGCCACCCCCGCGGCGTTTCCGAAAGCCATCCTGTTCGATGCCTACGGCACGCTGTTCGACGTCCACTCGGTACACGCCGCCGCGGAGCAGCTGTTTGCCGGCCACGGCGAGGCGCTGTCCCGACTATGGCGGCGCAAGCAGATCGAATACACGCAGCTGCGCACGCTGGCCGACCCGGCCGGCACGCACTACCTGCCGTTCTGGGACATCACCCGCGACGCGCTGCGCCATGCCTGCCGCGCGCTCGGCCTGCCGCTCGCGGCGGCGGCCGAGAAACGGCTGATGGACGAATACGCGTGCCTGTCGACACATCCCGACACGGTGCCGGCGCTGCGTCGGCTGCGCGAGATGCCCGGCGCTCCACGCCTCGCGATCCTCTCGAACGGCGATGCGCGGATGCTCGACATCGCCGTCAAGAGCGCGGGCATGGCGGGGCTGTTCGAGCAGGTGCTGTCGGTCGAGACGGTGCGCGCCTACAAGCCCGCCGCCGCCGCGTACCGGCTCGGCACCGAGGCGTTCGACGCGAGCGCGAGCGAGCTCGTGTTCGTGTCGTCGAACGGCTGGGACGCGGCCGGCGCCGGCTGGTACGGCTATACCGTGTTCTGGCTCAACCGCACCGGCGCGCCGGCCGAGGAGCTCGGCATCGCACCCGCCGGCACCGGCGCGAGGATGGACGATCTGCTTGCGTTCATGGGTGCCGCGGGAAGTCCGGTGTCGCGCTCCGGCGCGCCGGACTGAGCTTGCGCCCGGTGGCCTTCGCGGCGGAGTGGGCGCTCACCGGGCACGCGCCGTGATACGCGCGGCGCGGCAAGATCCGGCGCCGTCCGCGATTCAGATGCGCGCGAGCCGGTAGCCGACCCAGTCGCCCGACGCGATGCGGGGGCGGTTCGCGACCGACCGCTCGTCAACCGGGTAGTACAGACAATCGTAGTGCCGCCCGGCCAGCTCGACGTGGGTCTGCCGCGCGACGAACAGGCCTTCGACGCCGGGGTAGACCTCCTCGATTTCGTCGAGCACCGGCACCAGCCGCTCGTCGATCGCATAGATGTCGCCCTGCACGACGTCGTCGCCGTCGGCCGCCACCATCCCCGGATAGGCGCCGAAGTCGTAGAGCCGCCCCTTCAGCACGCCCGGGCCGAGCAGCTGCGGCGGGGTGATGCCATGGCGTGCCGCCGCGCGGCCGATATCGTTGATCTCGCCGGCACGCAGCGTGCCGTAGACGAATACGTAGCGCATCGTGATGTCCTTCTGCGATGGTGTCGTTTTGATGGTGAAACCAGCTGACGCGCGAGCACGGACCGCGCCACCCGTCGCGAATCGACCGGCATCGCCGCCGGTTCCGTTCCGGGCCACCTCCCGCCTTCGCCGCGACGGCCGCCCCGGGGCGACATGATCGGCGCTGCACACCTGCGCCGGCGCCCGCGCTGGCCGCTCATTATCGAAGCAAACGGCGCCGGCGCATGCCTTTTGGCCGACCGCCCTACAATGTTGGTTCGTCCAGCCGCGCCGCTCACGATGAAACCGTCCGCCGCCACGTCGATCACGATCGACATCCCGCCCGAGTTCTCGCCGACGTCCGAACACCCGCTGCGCGTGCGCTCGCGGCCGATGGCATCGAGCACGCGCATCCCACAGCACACGCATGCGTGGGGGCAGCTCGCCTACGCCTCGCGCGGCGTGCTGCGGGTGGCGACGGCCGGCACGACCTGGATGGTACCGCCCTCGCGCGCGATCTGGATTCCACCGCACACCGCGCATGAGATCGTGGTGGTCGAGGATGCGTTCCTGCGCACGCTCTACATCGACGAATCGACGATCCCGGGCGGCCTCGACGCCTGCCGCGTGGTGGAAGTGTCGGGCCTGCTGCGCGAGCTGATCGTGGCGCTCGACGTGCGCACGCTCGCGCAGACGCGCGAACGGCTGCTCACGCCGCTGATCCTCGACGAGCTCACGCGCAGCGAGCCGTTGCCGCTCGCGGTGCCGATGCCGACCGAGAAGCGCCTGCGCGCGCTCTGCGAGGCGGTGCTCGCGCATCCGGCGCAGGCCGAGTCGCTCGACCATTGGGCCGCCGGCGTCGGCGCGAGCACGCGGACCATCGCGCGGCTGTTTCGCCAGGAGCTTGGCGTGAGCTTCACGCAATGGCAGCAGCAGGCGCTGCTCGCGCGCGCGATTCCGTTGCTGAACCAGGGGCGGCCGATGTCGCATGTCGCGCACGAACTCGGCTACCAGAGCCAGAGCGCGTTCTCGGCGATGTTCCGGCGCGCGTTCGGCAAGAGTCCTCGCGCGTTCATGCTCGGCGATGCGGGCGCCGCGACGGCCGATCCCGCCGAGCCGACCGACTCCGCTTCGGGTGAGCCCGCCGCCTCGTCCTCCTCCGCCGCCGCAGGGCCGGCAACGAGCGACGAAGCCGCATTGCGCTGAGCCCGGCAGCAGGCCGCCGGCTGCCGCGTCAATCGACCGGCCGCACCATGTGGCGGATCGAGCCCAGTTGCGCGAGTCGCGGCCCGGCGAGCCGGTAGCCCAGGCGCAGGTAGAGCCGCGCGGCAGGATTGTCGACGAACACGCGCAGCTGCGTCTCGCGCAGGCCGCGCGCCTGTGCCCAGCGATGCGCGGTGTCGAGCAGATAGCCGCCTGCCCCAAGCCCGCGATGGCCTTCGCGGATCTGCACGTCGCGGATATGCAGCGAGTCGCGTTCCTCGGTCAGCCGCATCACGCCGATCCGCTCGCCGTCGCGTTCGAGGATGAAGTTCTCCGATTCGCACCAGCTCAGGTAGAACAGGTCGGCACGCCATTGCAGGCCGTGGCGCAGATAGTAGCTGCCCATGTTGCCGTGCGTCAGCGCCTCGGCAAATTCGAAATCGGCCGGCTCGGCCGGGCGTAACTGGAACAGCAATCGGACTTCGGTGGGATCGAGCATGGCGTCGACGGAGATCCTCGGATCCCCGTCACGATAGCGCAGCGGGCCGCCGATGCAATGGCAAATTGCACGCATTCACCACCCGGGCAATACGATGCATCAACGCGGCATGATTGATGGCAGGGCCCAGCGTCGGTGCAATCGGGCAAACAGCACGCTCGGGCGAGCGTGAACGGGCTTCGGTTCGGGCAGGACGGACGAAAAAATACCCGCTTGCGCGGGCATTTTTCAAATCTGGCGGAGCGGACGGGACTCGCCCACGTTCCGCGGGCCGCGGTTGCGCAAGCATGCGCAACCCTTCGACTTCCGCCGGAAGCCGCGCAGGCGGCTTCCTCCGCTCCGCATATGGACGAAAAAATACCCGCTTACGCGGGCATTTTTCAAATCTGGCGGAGCGGACGGGACTCGAACCCGCGACCCCCGGCGTGACAGGCCGGTATTCTAACCAACTGAACTACCGCTCCAGCTTTCCTTGCTAACCGGCGGGCCATTCGGCTCCACCGCTACATCGCCCGAATCTCGAACGACGCCGAAATCTTGGCGTCCCCTAGGGGATTCGAACCCCTGTACTCACCGTGAAAGGGTGATGTCCTAGGCCTCTAGACGAAGGGGACAAAATCTTTTCAGATTTGTCTTGCTGCTGGAATTTGCTGCTTGTCGCACTCAGCAAAGACCAAGATTCTTACCTGTTTTTCGCGTCTTGTGAAGTATTTTTTTAAAAAACTTCACCATCTGCTCAAACATCGACTGCCAACACTGCTGAGACCGTTTTGATGGTGGAGGTAAGCGGGATCGAACCGCTGACCTCTTGCATGCCATGCAAGCGCTCTCCCAGCTGAGCTATACCCCCCTTTCGCACCAGGCAAAATTTTTTCAAATTTACCTGGCTGCTGGACTCTGCTGCTTATCAACTTCAGCAAAGACCAAAATTTTTACCTACTTCTCGTGCCTCGTGAAATATTTTTTAAACCTAATTCACGCTGCCCGCTCAAGCGAAAAATGCCAAAATCGCCGAGACCGTTCTGATGGTGGAGGTAAGCGGGATCGAACCGCTGACCTCTTGCATGCCATGCAAGCGCTCTCCCAGCTGAGCTATACCCCCTTGCAGAACAGAAATGCGATTTTAGAGGGCTTTTCGCGACTTGTAAATACCCCTTTTCTTAAACCCGCAAACTTTTTGCGAAGCGTCGGCAGGCCCCGGGGTGCAAGGCGCACGGCCGCTTTCATCGGCCGCGCGCCGCCCTCCCGGCGCCTGCCGACCAGACGCTTGGACGCTCATGCGCTCAGACGCGAAAGCACCACGTCACGCTCGAACAGCGCGAGCACGGCGTCGATCGACGGCGTATGCGTGGTGCCCGCAACCAGCAGCCGCACCGGCATCGCCAGCGCCGGCATCTTGAGCCCGTGCGCGGCGAGCGTCGCCTTCAGCGCGGCCGCGATGCCTTCCCTGGTCCACTCGGCCGTCTTCAGTGCCTCGACGAGCGCGGCGAGCGCCGGCTTCACGGCATCGGTCACGCGCTGCGCGAGT
This sequence comes from Burkholderia plantarii, assembly GCF_001411805.1. Classification (NCBI taxonomy): domain Bacteria; kingdom Pseudomonadati; phylum Pseudomonadota; class Betaproteobacteria; order Burkholderiales; family Burkholderiaceae; genus Burkholderia; species Burkholderia plantarii. The sequence goes on from NZ_CP007212.1 coordinate 2,896,063, forward strand.
TCGTCCGCGTCGGGCGCCGGCATGCGATAGAACATCGTCGCTGCCTCGGCGATCTCCTTGATGGTCGAGGCGCGATCCTTCATCAGGCCGATCACGGCGGCCAGATCCGGGCCGCCTTCGAGCGCCGTGTCGTCGATGCCGAGCGCCGCGAAGAACGGCTTGGCGAGCGCCGCGAGGCGCGCGTTGTCGGCTTCCTTGATGTAATGGTTGTTGAGCCAGTTCAGCTTGGCCAGGTCGTACTGCGCGGGCGACTTGCCGAGATGCTCGAGATCGAACCACGCCACGAACTGCTCGCGCGAGAAGATCTCGGCGTCGCCGTGCGACCAGCCGAGCCGCGCGAGATAGTTGAGCACGGCCTCGGGCAGATAACCCGAGTCGCGGTAGCCCATCACGCTCATCGCGCCGTGGCGCTTGCTCATCTTCTCGCCCTGCTCGTTGAGCACGGTGGGCAGGTGCGCGTAGACCGGCACCTCGCCGCCGAGCGCGCGCAGGATGTTGATCTGGCGTGGCGTGTTGTTGACGTGATCGTCGCCGCGGATCACGTGCGTGATGTCCATGTCGAGATCGTCGACGACGACGCAGAAGTTGTAGGTGGGCGTGCCGTCCGGGCGTGCGATCACGAGATCGTCGAGTTCCTCGTTCGAGATTTCGACACGGCCCTTCACGGCGTCGTCCCAGACCACCGAACCCGTCAGCGGATTACGGAAACGCAGCACCGGCTGCACGCCCGCGGGCGGCTGCGGCAGCACCTTGCCCTCCTCCGGGCGCCAGGTGCCGTCGTAACGCGGCTTCTCGCCGGCCTCGCGCTGGCGCTCGCGCAGCGCGTCGAGTTCCTCGGTGGACATGTAGCACGGGTACGCGAGCCCCTTCTCGACCATCTGCGCGAGCACCTCGCGGTAACGGTCCATGCGCTGCATTTGATAGAACGGGCCTTCGTCGAAATCGAGGTCGAGCCACTTCATGCCCTCGAGGATCGCGTCGACCGAGGCGTCCGACGAACGCTCCACGTCCGTGTCCTCGATGCGCAGCACGAACACGCCGTTGGTGCTGCGGGCGAAGGCCCACGGATAAAGGGCGGAACGGATGTTGCCGAGGTGGATGAAGCCGGTCGGGCTCGGCGCGAAACGGGTACGGACTTGACGTGTCATGGACGATAACTCGATGGCCGCTCGCGGCGGCCCGATGAATGACGGTTCGGTAACGGCGCGCGACGCGAGCGACTGCGCGACACCGCCGGCACCGGAACGGAAAGCGATAAATTATACCCGCCGGCCACGTGATTCCCGATGCGGTCGAGGGGTCGGACAACGGACGCAGGCCAGGTCGCATGCAGAACCGGACACGGGATCGGGCACGCGACCCAAGGCCGCCTCGGGCGCGATGCCGGCCTCATCATGCGCCCGCCGGCGCGCGGAACACGTCGAGCGCCGGCGGCTCGCCGTGGAACTTCTCCGCGTCGGCGATCGCCGTGTGGGCGCAGGTGCCCTGCGCGAGCCGCGACGTGCCGATGCCGACCGTCAGGTTGTTGACGTCGCCGTAACGGCACAGGCTACCGGGCCGCCCCGGCTCGACGGGATCGAACCAGCCGCCCTCGTGGATCATCAGGCAGCCGCGGCGGATCGCGTCGGTCACCTTCACGCCCACCAGGATCTGGCCGCGATCGTTGAACACGCGGATCACGTCGCCGTCGGCGATGCCCCGCGCCGCGGCGTCCTCGGGGTGCATCAGGCACGGCTCGCGATCGCGGATCGTATAGGTCTTGCGCAGCACCGTGCCGCACAGCTGCGAGTGCAGCCGGCTGTGCGGATGCGGGCTCACGACGTGCAGCGGGAACTTCGCGCCCGGCCCGTCGAGCCGCTCGATCGGCTCCATCCAGGTCGGATGCGGGGGGCAGTCGTCGTAGTGCATCCGCTCGATGGTCGAACTGTAGATCTCGATCTTTCCCGAGGCGGTGCCGAGCGCGTTGAGCAGCGGATCGTCGCGGAACGCCTGGTGGCGAATGAAACGCCGGGCATCGGCCTCGATCGGGAATGCCAGCGCCTGGTTGCTGTTCCAGAACGCCTCGAACACCGGCATCTCCATCGACATGCCGCGCGCCTGCACGCGGGCTGCCTCGTAGAACACGCGAATCCAGTCCATCTCGCCGCGCCCCTCGGTGAACGCCTTGCCGGTACCGAGCCGCTCGCAGATCGCGGCGAAGATCGCGTAATCGCTGCGCGCCTCGTAGAGCGGCTCGATGACCCGATGCAGCGCGAGGATGTGGGTGGTCGAATAATCGCCGATCTGCTCGATGTCGTCGCGCTCGTAGGGCGTCGCGGCGGGCAGCACGATGTCGGCGTGGCGCGCCGTCGGCGTCCACTGGAAATCGTGGACGATGAAGGTGTCGAGCTTGCGCCACGCGGCGATCATCGCGTTGCGGTCCTGATGGTGCGCGAACGGATCACCGCCAGCCCAGTAGGCCAGATGGACATCCGGGTAGACCGCGCGCGTGCCGTTGAAGTCGAACGGCCTGCCCGGGTTGTTCAGCATTTCCACCACGCGCGAGACGGGGATCTTGCGCGCGGCGGCGTCCTTGAACACGGCACGCGTGGTGCCCGCGTCGATGCCGGGCAGCACCGGGCTCTTCGCCGCCGGGCTGCCGCCGTTCGCGTAGTGATAGGTGAAGCCGTAGCCGCCGCCGGGCAGGCCGATCTGGCCGAGCATGCTGGCAAGCGTGACGAGCATCCAGTGCGCCTGCTCGCCGTGATGCTGGCGCTGGATCGACCAGCCGCCGGCAAGCATGGTGCGCTTCGCGGCGAACTGGCGCGCGAGGCCGCGAATCGTGTCGGCCGGAATCCCGCAGATGCGCGACGCCCACTCGGCGTCCTTCGGCACATGGTCCAACTTGCCGGTCAGGTACGGCTCGAAGCGTTCGAAGCCGGTCGTGTAGCGCGCGAGGAACGCCTTGTCGTAACGTTGCTCGACGTACAGCGTATGGGCGATGCCCAGCATCATCGCGACGTCGGTCTGCGGGCGCGGCGCGATCCACTCGGCATCGAAGTAGCGGCAGGTCTCGCTGCGCACGGGATCGATGCAGATCACGCGCGTGCCTTTCCGGCGCAGCGCCTCCATGGCCGGATAGGCGGCGTGGTCGGGCACCAGCCAGCCGATCTGGTTGGTCGAGACCGGATTGGCGCCCCAGAACACCATCAGCTCGGTGTGCTCGAGGACCACGGGCCAGACGGTCGGCTGCTCGTAGACGTCGATCGAGCCCACCACGTAGGGCAGGATGACCTGCGCCGCGCCCGTCGAATAATCGCCGCTGTAGCCGACGAAACCGCCGTTGACGGTCATCATGCGCGCGAGCAGCGTGCGCGGCGGCTGCAGCTTGCCCGTGCATTGCCAGCCGTAGGAGCCGGCGTAGATGCCGCCCGCGCCGTACTTGCCGCGCACGCGCCGCAATTCGTTCGCGACGAGGTCGAGCGCCTGATCCCAGCCGACGCGCACGAAGTCGCCGCGCCCCCGGCCCGCAACGTCGGCGCCCGGTCCGTGCTCGAGCCACGCGCGGCGGACCATCGGATAGCGGATCCGGGTCGGCGAATAGATCGAGTCGATCACGCCCGGCAACTGGTGCGACGGGTGCGGATCGCCCTCCCACGGTTTCACGCCGGTGATGAGGCCGTTCCTCACGCTCGCGCGAAAGGCGCCCCAGTGCGAGCCGGTCAGGATCTCGCGCGTGTCGTCCGGGGCGGCCCGCGCGCGCGACTCCAGCAGGCCGAAGCCGGCCGCCGCGCCATACAGGCCGGTGGCGAATGCCGCCTTGACGAATGCGCGCCGCGACAGGGCGGCGGCGAGCGGCGAATCAGGTTCCTTCGGCATGGTGATGCCCTCCGTTTTCGAATGAGCGGCACGCGCGCGTGCCGGCCTGCGCGACGTCGCCGACGTGCCCGGCCGCGCCGTCCGGCCCGCTGCCGCGGGCCGGCGAGGCGGCGAACAGCGCGCCCAGCACCGAAGCCACGGCGCCGTGGAAGCCGTCCGGATCGGCGGCGCGGCAGTGCGCCACGAAGCGCGGCACCCAGCGGCACAGCCGCGCCTCCAGCCGCGCGAGTTCGTCGGCGGCGCCGTCGCGCAGCAGGCAAGCGCACAGCGCCAGCTCGACGCACAGATGGTCGGGCGGCTCGCCGCCGCGCACGTTCAGGCCGACGCGCCGCAGCAGCGCGGCGATCTCGTGCGCGGCCTGATCGACCCAGCGCGTGCCCGTGTAGGCGCTCTCGCAGAGCGGCACGGCCACGGTGCCATGTACGCCCTCGAACAGGCGCGTGTAGGCGACCGACAGGTCGAGCGCCACCGCGCGCGGCGCGGCATCGCTGATCAGGACGGTACGCATCGCGGCGATTGCCGGCGCGCAGTCGAGTTCGAGCGCGAGCGCATCGAACAGCGCCGCGGCCTCGGGCTCGCGGTAGCGCGCCACGGCTTGCGCGTCGGGCGGCGCGGCCAGCAGCCCGGCGACCCAGGCCAGCACGAACGCGCGGAATGCGTCTGCCTCGCTCGTCATCGCGCCGCGCTTCCGGCGGCGTCGGGGCCGACGTCCTTCGAATGGTTCTGCAGCCACGCGAGCAGCAGACGGTACTGATCGTCGTCGAGCGACGTGAAGCGCCGCATCGCCCCGAGCGTGCCGACCCACTGGTTCGCGAGGAAATCCCCGCTGTCGGGCCGCGCATGGCAGACCGAGCAGGTGTGGCTCATCAGGTCGTCGCTGTAATGCCAGAGCGTCTGGAGGTTTGCTGCCAGGGCGTCGCGCGTCACCCACATCGTCAGGTCGCCCGGCATCCAGTTCTGGCCGGTCTGCGCATCGCGCACCGTCCTGCCATGCACGACCCGCGCCGCGGCCGCGGCCGACACCACCGCCTGCATGATCCGCTGGCCCTGCCGCGCGTAGATCGCGCTTTCCGAGCCGGCCTGCTGCCAGCCGTGCAGCCGCACCTTCAGCCAGTCGCCATCGCGCTCCAGCACGGCCAGTTCGGCCGCAGCGAGCAGCTTGCCGTCTTCAGGCGCCGTCGCGCCGCCCTTCGGCCGGGCCAGATAGAAGCGCTTGGTGGCGACCACGTACAGCGGGCTCGCCTTCGCCAGCTCGGCGGCCGGCGCGGCCAGCGCGTCGAGCTTCGAAGCCGCCGCGCTCGCGGTGGTCGCCGGCGGCAGGAACACGACCTGGTCGGTGTGGTTCGGTGCGGGCAGGTTCGGGTTCGGCGCGTCGACCGCCGGCACCGTCTTCAGGTAGGTCGCCATGGCGAGCCGGTCGGCGTCGGTGAGCCGCGAGGTGTTGTGGATCACTTGCCGCATGTCGCCGCCGGCGCGGATGCCGATCGGCGTCACGCCCTCCTTCAGGTAGCGCGCGATGTCGTCGGCCAGCCAGTAATCGATGCCGGTGCCGTCCGGCGTGATGTTCGGCACGTAGCCCGTGCCTTCCGCGTTCGGGCCGCCCGAGAAGCGGCGGCCGGCGGGAATCACGCCGATCGCGTTGCGCGGCGAATGGCACTCGGCGCAGTGGCCCGGCCCTTCGACGAGATACCGGCCGCGCAGCCATTGCACGCTCTTGCCGGCCTCGACGGGCAGCGGCCGGCCCGACAGGAACGCGAGCCGCCACAGGCCGATGCCGCGACGGATCGAGAACGGAAAACGCAGGTCATGGTCCGGCTGGCGCCCCGGCACCGGCGGCAGCGTCTTCAGATAAGCGAACAGGTCGCGCAGATCGTCGGCCGTCATGCGCTGGTACGAGGTATACGGAAACGCCGGATAGGCATTGCCCTTGTCCGGGAGCACCCCTTCGCGCATCGCGGTGATGAACTGGTCGAGCGTCCAGGCACCGATGCCGTCCTTCGTATCGGGCGAGATGTTGGGCATGCGGAACGTGCCGAATGCGGTGCCCAGCGTGCGGCCGCCGCCGAGCAGCGTGTCGTCGCGGCGATCCGGCGACGCGTGGCAGGTCGCGCAATCGCCGGCCAGGAACAGCGTCCTGCCGTTGCGCGGATCGGCCGGCGCGGCGCCGACGACGTCGCGATGCGGCCGCGTGATGCGCCATGTGACCGGCGAGGTCAGCACCCAGAACAGCACGAACGCGCCCACCACGAGCATGCCGACGAGCCTGCCCAGCCGTTTTCTGCCTCCCGCCTGCTTCATCGTGACCTCCTTGCAGGGACCCGCCGCGCGGCGTTGTCGTCGCGCCGCCTTCGGGATGGCGCAGCGACGCGCTCGCGTCGCGCGACTCGACTCGTCTCCCGGCGCACCGGGAGGCTGGCATGCGAGATCGCCGACAGCTGTCAGCTTAGTGACTGGCGGCCGGCCGCCCTTGACTCACCACAAGGCGCGGGCGGGTCGCCGCAGACGCGCCAGGAGGACATGACGGACGACAAGCGCGATCGGGCCGCGCGGTCGAGTCGGTCATCGCTTCGATGGGCGCCGTTGCCACGGCATGCGACGGGATCGCCTCGTCGATGCTCGACGCTCGATGTCGTCGCACGACGTGCATCGACCCGGACACCGATCTTTATCGATGCCCAGGCGGCCGGAAATGACGGCTGGCGATTTCGCGCGTCGAAACGCGTGGATGGCGAATGCGCGGGCAGCCGAACGCCGCTGCCTGCCGGGCCGCACCGCGCAAACCGGCTCACCGTCGCGGCATCCCGGGCCACCGGCCGGACGCGCGTCACGGCCTTTTCGCCGACGCCATCGCGCTTGCTTTATGATGTGCGCGCCGCGGCGGATGTGCCGCGCGCGAGGCCGCGCCGGCCGCCGAGCGCCGTGCCGCCTCGCTGTCGGTCGCGCCCGTTCCGCGCGATGATCGCCTGCCGGAGAATTCGTCGATGTCGTCGTCCCCTCGCCTGTCCCGCCGCCATTTTTCACTCGCCGCGATGTCCGCTTCGCTGGCCGCCTGCACCTCGTTCGGCGGCAAGCCGGACGCCGGCAGGACCGCGCCGCCCGTGGCCGCCGCCACGCGCCGGCCGCTGAAGATCGGCATCGCGCTCGGCGGCGGCGCCGCGCGCGGCTTCGCGCACATCGGCGTGCTGAAGGCGCTCGAGGCGCGCAACATCCCGATCGACATCGTGGCCGGCACCAGCGCGGGCTCGGTGGTGGGCGCGCTCTACGCCTCGGGCATGAACGCGTTCGAGATCAACAAGCTCGCGCTGACCATGGACGAGGCCTCGATCAGCGACTGGGCGCTGCCGTGGCGCTCGCGCGGACTGCTGATGGGCGTGGCGCTGCAGAACTACATCAACAAGACGCTGAACAACCGGCCGATCGAGAAGATGGCCAAACCGCTCGGCATCGTCGCCACCGACCTGCAGAACGGCCAGCCGATCCTGTTCCAGCGCGGCAACACGGGCCTCGCGGTACGCGCGTCGAGCAGCGTGCCGTCGGTGTTCGAGCCGGTGCGGATCGGCACGCGCGAATACGTGGACGGCGGCCTCGTGAGCCCGGTGCCGGCCGCGTTCGCGCGCAAGATGGGCGCCGATTTCGTGATCGCCGTGGACATCTCGGCCCGCCCCGAGGGCGCGCCGACGCAGAACCCGATCGAACTGCTGCTGCAGACCTTCACGATCATGGGCCAGACCATCAAGGCCTACGAACTCGACAAGTACGCCGACGTGGTGATTCGCCCGAACCTGGCCGAGATGAGCGCGAGCGATTTCACGCAGCGCAACGCGGCGATCCTGGCTGGCGAGGAAGCGGGCGCGAAGATCATGTCGGAGTTGCAGGGCAGGCTCGCGGCGGCGGCCGCGCGCGCCGCGGCCTGAAGCGGGAAGCAACGTATCGGGAAGGCGGACTTGAGGCGGGTTGAGAAGCGGGTTGAGAAGCGGGTCGAGAAGAAGCCGGCTCAAGGCCGGCTCGGGCGCCCCCCGGGCGGGCTGAAGCGAGCCCGTGCAAGGCGGCCCCATGGTAGCGGCACGGACGACGAATCATGCGCCGGCCGTAATCATGCTGTAGTTCGCCACCGCGTCACGGTGAATCGAACGCGCCAGCCAGCCGCCCGGCCAGCCCGCAATGGCGCATCCGCCAGCCCGACATACGGCTCACCCCGCCCCCTCGCCTCGCCGCCCAACCGGCCAAGCCATCGCTGCGCCGATTCCCGTACCTCGCCGCGCCAAAGAAAAACCCCGGCCTCCTTGCGGAAACCGGGGTGATTCGACCGATTGCTGCCTGAACGTGACGCGGCGCGGCGTCAAGCGGGCCGGGGCCCGTCCGCGCTCAGTTGCCGGGATTGAAATCGGCAGGGTTGCCGCCGATCGTCGCGCTCACGCGCTGGCGCAGGTCGTCGGGCTTGGTCGGGAACTCCGACTCGAGCCGGCGCGCGCCGGTGAAACGCTTTTCCCAATAGCTGCTTTCGAGATCGTCGACGCGGATCGTGCTGCCGGTGGACGGCGAGTGCACGAATTTGTTGTCGCCGATGTAGATGCCGACGTGCGAGAAGGTGCGGCGCATCGTGTTGAAGAACACGAGATCGCCCGGCTTCAGCTCGCTCATGCGGACCTTCTCGCCGACGCGGCTCATTTCCTCGGCGCGGCGCGGCAGCGACATGCCGAGCGTGTCCTGGAACACGTAGCGCACGAAGCCGCTGCAATCGAGCCCCGAATCGGGCGAGTTGCCGCCCCAGCGATAACGGACCCCGATCATGTTCAGCGCGCCGACCACGACGTCGCCCGCCTTGCCGGCCATGCCGGACAGGAACGAACGCGCGCCGCCTTCGCTCGGGGCGCTCGACTGGGCATTCTGGGGGGAAACATTCGATCCGGATTGTGTCGAGAATACGACGTTCTGGTTAAAGCTGCCGGCTTCGTCGGCGAACGCGCCGGGAGCCGCTGCGATCAGAACGCCAAAAAACAACCCGGCGACGGCGCGCCTGCAAACCTGAGTGATAGTTCGGTGCTGCATCGGTCGGTAAATTTGTGCTTAAAAATCAGCTGATTGGCGGAAATTTCGGTCGATACTAGCCAGACGGTATTTATTTGTCAAAATGAATTGAAAAATTCAATCAAATTCTGCACATCATTGGGGCAGGTTCCGCCCCTCAAGCGCCTTGAGCAAGTTGCGCGTATACGCGTGTGACGGTGCCGTGAAAATTTTCTCCACGTCGCCGGTCTCGACGATCACTCCGCCCTGCATCACCGCCACCCGGTGCGCCATCGCGCCGATCACCTCGAGGTCGTGGCTGATGAACACGTAACCGAGGTTGTACTTGCGCTGCAGGCCGGCGAGCAGCTTCAGCACCTGCTGCTGGATCGACACGTCGAGCGCGCTGGTGGGCTCGTCGAGCACCAGCACGCGCGGCTCCAGCACCAGCGCGCGCGCAATCGCGACACGTTGCCGCTGGCCGCCCGAGAACTCGTGCGGATAGCGATGCAGCACCGTGCGGTCGAGCCCGACCTCGCGCAGCACCGCGATCACGCGCTCGCGGCGCGCCTCTGCCGACAGTTCGGGCCGGTGCAGCTCAAGCCCCTCGCCGACGATGCGCTCGATGGTGTGGCGCGGCGACAGCGAGCCGAACGGGTCCTGGAACACCACCTGCAGCCGCGAACGCAGCGTGCGCGCCTCGGCGCCGCGCCAGCTCCCGAGCGGCCGGCCGTCGAATTCGATGCTGCCGCCGGCGATCCGCTGCAGGCCCAGCAGCGCCATCGCCAGCGTCGATTTGCCCGAGCCCGATTCTCCGACCACGCCGAGCGTCTCGCCCTGCCGCACCGAGACGCTGGCGCGCTCGACCGCGGTGAACTGCCCGCGGCGGAACCAGCCGCCGATGCCGGGCAGCTTTTGCCGGTAAGTCACGGTCACCTCGCGCGCGTCGAGCACCACCGGCGCGATCGGCAGCACCGGCGCGGCCGTGCGCCGCGGCCGGCTGTCGAGCAGCCGGCGCGTATAGGGATGGTCGGGCTCGCTGAAGATCCGTTCGACCGGCCCGCTCTCGACCAGGCGCCCCTTCTCCATCACGGCAACGCGCTGCGCGAAACGCCGCACCAGGTTCAGGTCGTGCGTGATCAACAGGATCGCCATGCCGCGGCCGTGCCCGGCGTCGCGCTGCAGGTCGAGCAGCAACTCGACGATCTGGGCGCGGATCGTCACGTCGAGCGCCGTGGTGGGCTCGTCGGCGACCAGCAGGCGCGGCCGGCAGGCCAGCGCCATCGCGATCATCGCGCGCTGGCGCTGGCCGCCCGAGAGCTGGTGCGGATAGCTGTCGACGCGGCGTTCGGCCTCGGCGATGCCGGTACGGCCCAACAGCGCAATCGCGCGCGCCCGCGCCTCGCGCTTCGAGACGCCGTCGTGCAGCACGATGGTCTCCATGATCTGGTCGCCGATCGTGTAGAGCGGGTTCAGCGCGCTCATCGGCTCCTGGAAGATCATCGCGATCTCGGCACCGCGCAGGCCGCGCATCGCGCGCTCGCTCTTCGCGCCGAGTTCGGCGCCGTCGAAGCGGATCGTGCCGCCCTGCTCCGCGTCGCGCAGCAGCCGCAGGATCGCGAGCGCCGTGACGCTCTTGCCCGAACCCGATTCGCCGACCAGCGCCACGCGTTCGCCGCGGCCGATCGTCAGCGAGACGTCGTCGACGGCCAGCGTCTCGCCGAACGCGACGCGCAGGTGCTCGATCGATAGCAGCGGCGCGGCGTCAGGGGGGGACGCGGGACCACCCGCCGTCGACGACACGGCATCGTCCGGAGCACGCCCCGCCGAGCGAGGCGGCTGGGTCGGCGGCTGGGTCGGCGGATTGGCCGACGAGTTCGGCGGCGGCGTCATCGCACGCCTCCCGCCGCGCGCGACGTGTCGGCAATGCGCGAATCGAGCGCGTTGCGCAGCGCGTCGCCCATGAAGGTCAGCAGCAGCAGCGTAAAGACCAGCACCGCGAACGTCGCGAGCGAGATCCACCACGCGTCGAGGTTCGCCTTGCCCTGCGCGAGCAGCTCGCCGAGGCTCGGTGTAGGCGGCGGCACGCCGAGCCCGAGGAAGTCGAGGCTGGTCAGCGCGAGGATCGAGCCGCTCATGCGGAACGGCAGGAACGTGATGACGGGCGTGAGGCTGTTGGGCAGCACGTGGCGCCAGATGATCTGCCAGTTGGAGAGACCCATCGCGCGCGCGGCGCGCACGTAGTCCTGGGTGCGGTTGCGCAGGAACTCGGCGCGCACGTAGTCGGCCAGGCCGAGCCAGCCGAACAGCGACAGCAGCACGATCAGCAGCACGAAGCTCGGCTCGAAGATCGACGCGAAGATGATCAGCAGGTACAGCTCGGGCATCGAGCTCCAGATCTCGATCAGGCGCTGCCCGACGATGTCGATGCGCCCGCCGTAGAAACCCTGCACCGCGCCGGCCGCGATGCCGAGCACGGTGCCGATCAGCGTCAGCACCAGCGCGAACTCCACCGACACGGCGAAGCCGTAGACCAGCCGCGCGAGCAGGTCGCGGCCTTGCGCGTCGGTGCCGAGCCAGTTGTCGCGCGACGGCGGCGCCGGGTTCGGCAGCGCCGAGAAATAGTTGAGCGTGGTGGCCGAATAGCGGTTCGGCGGATACAGCACGAAGTTGCCGGGCGCCTCGAGCTTGCCGCGCACGTAGGGATCGAGGTAGTCGGCCGGGGTCGGGAAGTCGCCGCCGAAAGTGGTCTCGGCGTAATCCTTCACGATCGGGAAATAGTAGTGCCCGTCGTAGCGCACCACCAGCGGCCGGTCGTTCGACCAGAGCGGCGCGGCCAGCGCGACGGCGAACGCCACCACGAACACCAGGAAGCTCCAGTAGCCGAGGCGCTGGCCGCGAAAACGCCGCCAGACGCGGCGCGCGGGCGACGGCGAGACGCGCGCGCGAGCGGCGTCGATCCGGGAGGAAACGGCGGCTCGGCTCACGTCAGCGCTCCAGTTGGTCGAATTGAATTCGCGGGTCGACCCAGACGTAGCAGAGGTCGGAGACCAGCTTCGTGACGAGGCCGATCAGCGTGAACAGGTAGAGCGTGCCGAGCACCACCGGGTAGTCGCGGCGCACCACCGATTCGTAGGACAGCAGGCCCAGCCCGTCGAGCGAGAACAGCGTCTCGATCAGCAGGCTGCCGGTGAAGAACGCGGCGACGAACGCGCCCGGGAAGCCGACCACGAGCGGCAGCAGCGCGTTGCGGAACACGTGCTTCCACAGCACGCGACGCTCGCTGAGCCCCTTGGCGCGCGCGGTCAGCACGTACTGCTTGCGGATCTCGTCGAGGAACGCGTTCTTGGTCAGCATGGTGATCACGGCGAAGCTGCCCACCACCGAGGCCGTGATCGGCAGCACCAGATGCCAGAGGTAGTCGGTGAGCTTGCCGAGCAGGCTCAGCTGCGCGAAGTTGTCCGAGGTCAGGCCGCGCAGCGGGAACAGCTGCCAGAACGAGCCGCCGCCGAACAGCACCAGCAGCAGCACGCCGAGCACGAAGCCCGGGATCGCGTAGCCGACCAGCACCACCAGGCTCGTCACGAGATCGAACGACGAGCCGTTGTAGACGGCCTTCGCGATGCCGAGCGGGATCGAGATCAGGTAGGTCAGCAGGAAGGTCCAGACGCCGATGCTGATCGACACCGGCAGCTTCGAGACCACCAGCGACCAGACGCTCTGGTGGTGGAAATAGCTCTGGCCCAGGTCGAAGCGCGCGAAGCGTTCGAGCATCAGCCCGTAGCGCGCGAGCGGCGGCTTGTCGAAGCCGTACAGCGTCTTGAGCTGCGCGAGCTGCTGGGCGTCCACGCCCGAGTAGTTGCGCAGCCCGAACGGCGCGCGGCCCTGCTCGGCGCCCTTGCGCAGTTCCTGCACCGCCTGTTCCACCGGGCCGCCCGGCACGAACTGGATCACCGCGAACGTGATCGTCAGCACGCCGAGCAGGGTCGGGATCATCAGCAGCAGGCGTTTGAGGATGTAGCTCCACATAGGCGAGGTCGGCATGCGGCGCGCGCGGCGCGGTTGGAGAAACGGCGGCCGGCCCGGCCGCCGCGTGCGGAATGCGGCGATGCGCTCAAGGTGCCGGGCGCGCCGCCGCGTCGGGTTTCGCCCACCACATCGACGCCACCCAGTCATCGGCCGAATAGTACAGCGGCAGCGTGGCCGGGTAGGCGAGCGTGTGCTTGTAGGCGACGCGGTGCATCGCGCTGTACCACTGCGGCACCACGTAATAGCCGTGCATCAGCACGCGGTCGAGCGCATGGGTGGCGTCGAGCAGTTGCTCGCGCGTCTGCGCCTGCACCAGCGTCTTCAGGATCGCGTCGACGGCCGGCGACTTCAGCCCGATCAGGTTGCTCGAACCGGGCTGGTCCGCGTAGCGGCTCGCGAAGCGCGTGGCCTGCTCGGCGCCGGGCACCTGCACGCCCGGGTAGCGCACCGTCGTCATGTCGTAGTCGAACGCGTCGAGGCGCTTTTGCAGCAGCGCGAAATCGGCGGTGCGAAAGCGAGCCTCGATGCCGAGCTTGGCGAGATTGCGCTGATAGGCGGTGACCACCGGCTCCATCCCGCCGCCCGAATCGTCGAGGATCTCGAAGCGGAACGGCTCGCCCTTCGCGTTGCGCAGCGCGCCGTCGCGGTAGGTCCAGCCGGCCTCGGCCAGCAGCGCGCGCGCCTTGAGCAGGTTGGCGCGCAGCGAGCCAGGCGGGTTCGTATCGGGCTGCTCGGGCATCGGGCCGAACACGGCCGGGTCGAGCTGCCCGCGCAGCGGCCCGAGGATCGCGAGTTCGCCCTCGTCCGGCGTGCCGCGCGCCTGCAGCTCGGTGTCGGCGAAGTAGCTGTTCAGGCGCGTGTAGCCGCCGTAGAACAGCTGCCGGTTCAGCCATTCGAAATCGAACGCGAGATCGAGCGCCTCGCGCACGCGCACGTCCTGGAACAGCGGCCGGCGCAGGTTCATCAGGAAGCCCTGCATGCCCGCGCCGTTGTGCTGGCGGAACTCGTGCTTGATCAGTTCGCCGTCGTCGAAGCGCTTGCCCACGTCGCGGCGCACCCAGTTGCGCGCGATGTATTCGACCAGCACGTCGTACTCGCCGGCCTTGAAGGCCTCGAGCCGCGCGACGCTGTCGCCGTAGAGCTTGTAGACGATGCGATCGAAGTTGTTGGTGCCGACCCGTACCGGCAGCGCGGCGCCCCAGTAGTGCGGGTCGCGCCGGTAGGTGATGGTGCGTCCGCTGTCGTAGTGGTCGATCAGGTAGGGGCCGCTGCCGATCGGCGGCTGGAACGCGAGCTGGTCGAACGGCACGCGCGTGCCGTCCGGCTTCACCCCCCACTTGCGCGAGAACACCGGCACCGCGCCCGCGATCAGCGGCAGCTCGCGGTCGGTGCGCGTGAACTCGAAGCGCACCGTGGCCGGATCGACCGCCACCACGCGCGCGATCTCGGAGAAATAGGCGGCGTACTGCGGCGCCGCCCGCGGGCTCTTCAGCGTGTCGAACGAATACTTGACGTCGGCCGCCGTGACCGGGTCGCCGTTCGAGAAGCGCGCGCGCGGGTTCAGGTGGAACGTGACCGAGAGATGATCGGGGGCGATCGCGATGTCGTCGGCGAGCAGGCCGTAGGCGCTGGCCGGCTCGTCGGCGCTGCCGGTGGTCAGGCTTTCGAAGATCGCGTCGAGGCCGGGCGCCGGGTTGCCACGCAGCGTGAACGGATTGAACTTGTCGAAGGTCGTGAGCCGGTTCGGGTTCGCGAGCACCAGCGTGCCCCCCTTCGGCGCATCGGGGTTCACGTAGTCGAAGTGCCGGAAGCCGGGCGGGTATTTCGGCTCGCCGTATTGCGCGATCGCGTAGACCGCGTGGGCGGGAAGCGCTGCGGCGGCGCCCCACAGCAGCGCCAGCAGCATGAGCGGCAAGCGCCATGCGGCGGAGCGCCGGCCATCCGGCGCACGGACATCGGAAACACGACGAGGCGCGGCGGCCCGGAACGGCGGAATCGGCATGAAGGCGGAATCGCTCGATGGTCAATGACGATGCCGGGCATTCTACCGAGTCCGCCGTGCCAGCGGGCGATGGCGGCGACGCCACGCGCCGCCGGGCGCAAACGACCGCGCGATGGCGGCCGCCGTCGCGACGCGCGCCGCACCGACGGCTTCGCACCCGTCGGCCTGCACGATCGCGACGTGCAAAAGAAAACCGCCCGAACCCGGGCGGTTTCCTGATGAAGCGTGAAGCGCGGCAGACATCCGCCCGCGCGGCCCCGGCATTGGTGGATCAGTTGCCGGCCCGCGTCGCGACCGCGGACGGCATGCCGGCTTCAGTGACGCCAGCCGCCGTGATCGCCGTGCCAGCCCGGGCCGCCATGCCAACCCGGGCCGCCGCCATGCCAGCCGCCGTGGCGGCGATACCATTCATCGCGGCCCCAGTAGCGGCGGCCGTCCCAGTAACGATCGCCATGCCAGCCGATCACGATGGCGGGCGGCGGCGCATAGACCGGTACCGGTTGATAGACGACGGGCGGCGGCGGCGCATAGACCGGTGCCGGCGCAACGTAGGCCGGCGCGCCAAGATTGATGCCGACATGGACGCCCGCCATTGCGGCGCCGGACACGAACAACGCAGCCAGACCAGTCACGAGCGAGGCAATACGCAAGCTTTTCATGAAGTCCCCTTACGGTGGTTTGATTGGGTGATTCGACTATAACGACTCGCACCCCCCACGCATATTTCCACTTTGTAAGAACTGATGCGTGGCGTCGCGCGGCATCCGTCCGGCTAACGTCTTGTTACATTTGACGAGCGCGAGGGAGGCGGATCCCGACGCATGCGGGGGCGTATGCCTGGATCGTTTGCCGACCGTTTGCCTTGCGGCGCGCGTATTGTAGCGGCGGTGTCGTGAAGCTGCGCTCGCAAACGTATCAATACGGGGAATTGAGTCGCGTGCGGACGATGAAGCGGCGCGTCGGGCGCGGGCGGGCCGATCGTTCGAAGCGGCGCGACCGGCGGGACGGCCGGCATCGGGATCCGCCCGCGACACGGCGCGTCGCGACCGCGACGGCCGCCGACGAACCGCCCTGGGCGCGCTTGCCCGCCACTCGACGGCTCGCTCGACGGGTCGCGACGCCAGCCCGGAGCCAGCCCGGATGTCGGCTCAGGCGCCGGCCACGAGCGCGTCGATCTCGGCGCGCGACGGCGCCGTGGCCGGCCCGAAGCGCGTGACCGCGAGCGCCGCGGCCGCGTTCGCGCGGCGCGCGGCGGCGGCCGGCGCGGTGCCTTCGGCGAGCGCGGCGAGCAGCACGCCGGTATGCGCGTCGCCGGCGCCATTGCTGTCGATGGCCGTCACCGCGAAGCCGTTCACGCGCATGACCTGCCCCTCGCACGCCAGCAGGCAGCCACGCTCGCCGTCGCGCACCAGCGTCAGCGCATCGGCCGGCAGCCGTGCCGCGATCGCGGCGAGCGCCGCCTCGGCCGTCCCGCACTGCGCGTCGCGCAGCGCTTCCTCGCGGTTGCCGGTCCAGATCCGCGTGCATCGCATCACGCGCGCGAGCAGCGCCGGCTCGATCGTGGCGGCGAGCGGCCCCGGATCGAAGGCCACGCGCGTGCCGCCCGGCAGCGCTTCCAGCCAGTCCGCCAGCACCGCCGCCTTGTCGGAAACGCAAAGGCTGTAGCCGCTCACGTAGACGATATCGTGCGGCGTCGCGGCGAGCGCGTCGAGCACGCCGCGCTCCAGCCGCGCCTCGGCACCCAGATGCGTGACGAAGGTGCGCTCGGCGGTGGCGTCGACGAGCGCCACGCAGATGCCGGTGTCGTGTCCGGCAACGCATGGCGCGGCCAGCGTCACGCCCTCGGCCGTCAGCGTGGCGCGCACCATCTCGCCAAACCGGCCGCTGCCGTGGCCGCCCGCGTAGACCACCGTCATGCCGCTGCGCCGCGCGGCGGCCATCACGTTGAAGCCGCCGCCCACCTCGAAACGCGCGTCGTCGGCCAGCACGTCGCCGCCCGGCGGCGGCAGCGCGCCGACGCGCATGATCAGGTCCACCAGCACCTGCCCGGTATGGATCAGACGGGGCGGCGCGCTCATGCCCTGCCCTCGCGCAGGCCGCGCGCGCGCCGCGCGCCGCCGAGCAGCGCATATAGGCCGCCGCCGACCACGAACGTGACGATCCAGCCAAGCCCGTTGCGGCCGAGCCAGGTGTCGGCGAACGGCCCGTGGAAGCCGTGCGCGCCGATCGACAGGAAGCACAAGCCGAGCACGATCGCGATCGCCCAGGCACCGAACGCGCGCCATTCCACGCCGCCGCGATACCAGTAGGCGCTGCGCGGGCTCACGTCGAGCAGCGCGGCGGCGTCGTAGGTCTCGCGCCCGGACAGGTCGACGATGAAGATCCCGACCCAGGCCGTGATCGGCACCGCGAGCAGCGAGATGAAGCCGATGAACGGGCCGTAGAAGCTGCCCTCGATCAGCATGAAGTAGACCGAGCCGGTGCTGATCGCGACGATGTCCACCACCACCGCCTGCACGCGCCGCACCTTGAGGCCGAGCGTCAGCGTGGTGAGCCCGGCCGAGTAGACCGACAGATAATTCGACAGCAGCAGGCCGCCGAACGCGGCGATCAGGTACGGGATCGCCATCCAGTGCGGCAGCAGATCGCGAATCGCGGCGATCGGATCGGTGGCCGAGGCGAGCCGGTCGTTGCCCACCGACAGCAGCGCGCCGAGCGTGACGAGCAGCACCAGCGGGATGCCGGCGCCGAACGCGGCCGAGGCCACCAGCGCGCCGCCCCTCACGTCGCGCGCCTGGTAGCGCGACATGTCCGCGCCGGCGTTGGCCCAGCCGATGCCGGTGCCGGCCGCGATCGTGCCGATCCCGATGATCACCGCGCCGGCCGGCGCCGGTGCCGCGGCGAACACGGCCTGCCAGTCGATCGATTCGGCGAGGAACGCGGCCACCACCAGGTTCAGCGCGCCGAAGATCCAGGTCGACCACTTCTGGATCACCAGCAGCGTGGCGTGGCCGAGCCCCGAGACCACCAGCGTGGCCGCCACGAAGATCGCGATGGACGCGAGCGTGAGCAGCGGCGCGGCCTTCGCGTCGGCCGGGCTGCCGAACACGATCGAGCCGAGCGAGAGCAGCACGTAGGCGCCGGTGGTGGTGTTGACGGTCTCCCAACCGAGCCGCGAGAGCAGCGAGACGATGGTCGGGCCGATGTTGCCGCGCATGCCGAACACGGCGCGCGAGAGCGTCAGGCTCGGCGCATGGCCGCGCCGCCCCGCGATCGAGATCACGCCGACCAGCGCGAACGAGCCCGCCGCGCCGAGCACCGCCACCAGCGCCGCCTGCCAGATCGCGAGATGCTGGAACGCCACCAGCGTCGCGCCGAGCGGCAGCCCCAGGATGCTGATGTTCGCGGCGAACCAGACCCAGAACAGTTGCAGCGGATGGCCGCGGCATTCGTCGTCGGGCACGGGTTCGATGCCGCGCGCCTCGATCTTGCCGGCGTGGGCGGGTGGGCGGGTCGATGCCATCTACAGTCTCCTGGGGCGGGTTGGGCGGTCGCCTAGCCGCGCGCGGTGCGCAACGCGAGCAACTGCCGGGTCAGGGCATCGAGATCGAGCGCGCTGACGCGGCGCACGGTCTCGACGGGTTCGCGCGGCAGCGCGTGGTAGCCGGCGCAGGCGCCGAGCATCGCGCCGAGCATCGCGGCAATGGTGTCGGTGTCGCCGCCGAGGCTCGCGGCGGTGGCGAGCGAGTCGGCGACGTCGGTGGCGCGGCGCGCGGCGTCGTGCGCGAGCGCGAAGGCCGCCACCACCGACTCCTGCGAGGCGACCGAGGTGCCGACCACGTCGACGAGCCGGTCCGCGAGCGCCTCGCCCGTGTGTCGCGCGGCCAGTTCGGCGGCCCAGCGGATCCGCGCGCCGATCCGCGCGCCGGCCACCCAGTAGCCGCGCCGCTCGCCGAGTTCGGCGAACACGGCGCCGGCCTCGAGCGCCTCGGCGAGCGGCGCGCCGTCGATGCCGGCCGACACCGCGGCCGCCACCGCCGCCGCGCTGGCGATGCCGAGCGTGGTGTTGTGCGTGACGAGGCACGAGCCGACCACCGCGTCGACGAACGCCTCGGGCGCGTCGAGCGGCGTGGCGATGCCCACCGGCGTCACGCGCATCGCCGCGCCGTTGGTGGTGCCGAAGCGGCCCGCGCGCGTCACGTCCTCGCCGTCGACGATCGCTTGGGTGGCGCGCCGCGTGGACGGCCCGAGCAGGTCGAGCGAGCCGCGCGCCTTCATGTCCGCTTCCCAGGCGATCAGCCGGCGCGCGAATTCGAGCGGCGCGATCGTGCCGTGGCCGTCCACCAGCAACTGCGCGACCAGCACGGCCTGCTCGGTGTCGTCGGTGATCGAGCCGGCGCGCAGGTTCGGCGCGATCGGCTGGTCCGGGCCGGCATCGACCAGCCGCGTGATGCGGCCGAACCGCGCGCGGATCGCCTCGCGGCTCAGCGACTGGGTGGGCATGCCGAACGCGTCGCCGAGCGCGAGGCCGTAGAACGCGCCGCGCGCGCGGTCGAAGCGGGCGGCGTCGGCGGTCGTGGAAGGAGAATCGGTGCGGGGGTTCGACATCAGAATTCCAGGTGCAGGGCAAAGTGAGCGGGATCGAGCAGGCTCACGACGTACTCCATGATCCGGTCGTCGCGATCGCGCGTGAGGCGCCGCGAGCGCAGGAACGGCGTGCCGGCGCGGCGCTTGAGCCGCTTCGCGTCGTCGGCCTCGAGCGCCACCACCTCGGCCCACTGCTCGCCGTGGTCGGCGACGATGCCGTGCTGCGCGAGCGTCCGGTACAGCGAGCCGCCCACCAGCCCTTCGAGCGGCAGCGCGGCGAGTTCGTCCGAGAACGGCAGGCGGCTGCGTTCGAGCGAGATCGCGGCGCCCTCGCCCATCAGCCGCATCCGGTCGATCGCGACGAAGCGCGGCGAGGCAAGGCCGAGTTCGTGCGCGAGCGCCTCGTCGTCGACGATCGCGAGCTGCAGCAGTCTGGTTTGCGTGCTGCCGCCCGCGCGTTCGAGCGCCGTGCTCCAGCCGAGCGAACCGTCGATGGTCTGCCCGTGGAACGTGACGAACGAGCCGATGCCGCCGCGCCGCGTGATGAGGCCGCTCGTCGTCAGCAGATCGAGGCCCTTGCGGACCGTGTTGCGGCTCACCGCGAAGCGCTCCACCAGCTCGCTCTCGCTTTCCAGCTGGCCGCCGTGCGGCAGCCGTCCGCTCAGGATGTCGCGCTCGAGCGCCGCCGCGACCATGTGTGCCTTCGAACGCCCGACGTCGGACGCCCTGGCCGGTTTGCGAACCATCTTCTGTCTCCTGTCAGCCATCGCTGCGCGGCCGCGCCGGCCCGTACCGGCACGCGCGCCGCGCGTCGCAAAAGGTACAAGTATGCACAGGTTTGCCGACAGGTGGCGTCCGGGCGTGGATCGGATGAGGGACATCAGGTTCGGGCGATGGGCTGGCGCGTGGCGCGACGGGTTCGGGTCCTGCCCCGGGTGCGGGCGCCGCGCATCAGAAGCGATGCACGATGCCGAGCTGGAAGCCGCGCGCGTCCGAGCCCGGATAGGCGAGCGGCAGGCCCGCGTTGGCCGAGCCGGCGAGCCGGTACGAGGCGGTGCCGCGGTTCTGCAGGAACGACACGGTGCCGTACACCGAGGTGCGCTTCGACAGCGTGCAGGTGTAGAGCGCGGCGAGCTGCTTCGCGTTGGCGCCCTGCCCGGTCTCGTCGTGCAGGTAGGTGCCGCCGAACGACAGCGCCTGCGCGAGCGTGAGCTGGTAGAGCGCCGACACGCCGTAGATGTTCACGTCGAGGCCGAGGTCGGCCCACTTCGCGCCGCTCCAGCCGAGATAGACGGTGGTCTTGCCGATCTGGTAGCCGGCGCCCACCTCGGCGGTGCGGTCGAGCGTGCCGCTGTCGGCGCTGCGCACCGCCTGCGCGGCGGCCACCGCCGAGAACGGGCCGTGCGCGTAGGTCACGTCGGCCTGGTAGCTCGAGCCGCCCGAGCGCAGCCCGCCCGCGTCGCCGAAGCCGACGTAGGCGCTGAACTGCAGGCCGGCCAGCGTCGGCGAGGTGTACGACAGCGTGTTGCTGGTGCGCACCACGAACGTCATCATGTTGCTGAAGCCCGAGGCCTGGGTGGACGCGCCGAACGCGTCGAGCCCGCCCTGGTCGTTGAACAGCGGCGAGTTCTGACGGCCGATGCGCGCCTCGCCCCAGTTGCCGCCGATGCCGACCCAGGCCTGCCGGTTGAACATCGAGCCCGGCGTGGCGAAGCTGCCGTCGTTCGGATTGAAGCCGTTCTGCAGGTCGAAGCCGACGTAATTGCCGGCGCCCAGATCCTCGTGGCCGCGCAGGCCGATGCGGCTCGCCCACTGGCCCGACGAGCCGATGCCGGCCGTGTAGCCGCTGCCGGTGTTCACGTACTGGAAGAACTCGTCGACGATGCCGTACAACGTGACGCTCGAATCGGCGTGGGCGACGAGCGGCAACGCACCGAAGGCGAGCGCTAACGTGACACGCGGCAGACGCAGGGACATCGTGAATCCTCGTGGCCGATTGGATGGAGGCCGCCTGGCGACCCACCTGTTCCCTTAAAAAGTACATGTAGGAACAGGCGCAAAATTAAGGTTCCAATTTGCACAAGTCAAGGCCGATGCGCCTAGGGAAAACCTTAGGACGAGACGTGGCGCGACGGCTGGAGATCGGCTTCGGCGGGGAGGAACGGGACGGGGGAATACAGACGCAGCGGGGCTGTCGGCGCGGGTATCGCGGGTACGGCGGCGGGGTTTTACGCCTGCCCGAGGCGGGGCAGGCAGACGGATGAAGCGGCGGCCGGCCGGAAGATCGCCGGCCGCGTGACGGGCGCGAGGCGCCCGTTCAGATCGTCAGACCGTCTCGGTCATGCGCCGCAGCGCCACCTGCCGCGCCTCGTCGGGCGAGGCGACCACGTCGACGGGTACGCCGAACGCCTTCTCGATGCCGGGCGCGGTGGCCTGCGCGGCCGCGCGCTCGCTCGCGTCGGGCTCGATCGTGATCAGCGCGCGACACACCGCGGCCAGCGCATCGCGGTTCTCCTTGAGCCAGAGGCCGCGCTGCTTGCGGTCCTCGTGCGTTTCCTCGGGGCGCCCCACCGGGAAGATCATCACGAACGGCGTGCCGATGCGCAGCAGCATCTGCATGTTGTCGATCCAGCGCGGCGCGTAGCCGCTGACGATCGCCTCGTTGCGCACGACGACGAACGGAAATTCGGTCACGTCGAACACGGACGGCGTGGGTTGGCTCAGCATCGCGAAACTCCTTCGGATCGGGGCGGGGTACGCTCGATATTGTTGGCCGGGCACGACGCAAGCTGATAATGTTGTTTGGTCAAAAAATAATGAATTCCGGCCATGACGTCATCCCGCTCCGCGCTCGCCTCGCTCACCTCGCCCGCCCGTTCCCGATCCCGCCCGCGCGCGGCCGCGGGGGCTGCCGCTGCTTTCGCGGGCCGCCCCGCGCCGCTCGCCACGCTGCCCGAGCCGAGCGAGCGCGAGGACGGTCCCGCGCTGATCGCGCTGCGCGGCGGGGAACGGCACGGCGACGCTTACCGGCTCGGCACGCACGAGATCGACTGGCACGAGCATCGGCGCGGCCAGGTGTTCTGCATCGAGAGCGGCTGCGCGCATGTCCGCACGCCGCACGGCTCGTGGCTGCTGCCGCCCAATCGCGCGGGCTGGATTCCGCCCGGCGTGCCGCACAAGGTGGCGATCAGCGGCGTGCTGAGCGGCTGGAGCGTGGTGATCTCGCCGGCCGCGAGCCGCGCGCTGCCGCAGCGGCCCTGCGTGATCGCGATCACCGAGCTGATGGGCGCGCTGGTGCGGCGCGCCGTGACCTGGAGCGAACGCGACGCGCTGACGGCCGAGGAGACGCGCATCGGCCGCGTGCTGCTCGACGAGATGCGGCGCGCGCCGCACGAGCCGCTGCATCTGCCGATGCCGGCCGACCGGCGCCTCGTGAGGATCACGAAGCGCATCCTCGCCCAGCCGCACGACAGCCGCACGCTGGAGCAGTGGGCCGACTGGGGCGGGCTGTCGGCGCGCACGCTGAGCCGGCTGTTCCTCGCCGAGACCGGCACCAGCTTCGCGCAATGGCGGCAGCAGGCGCGCCTGACGCTCGCGCTCGAACGCCTCGCGAACGGCGAGAGCGTGGCGAACGTGTCCGACGCGCTCGGCTACGCCACGCCGAGCAACTTCATCGCGATGTTCCGGCGCGCGTTCGGCGATTCGCCGGCGCATTACTTCGCGCGGCGCGAGCGCTGAGCCGGCGGCGGTGGCCGGACCACGCGCGGCGCGTCGAAAACGGAAAGCAAACCGATATTTTTCGAGCGGTATCGAATGCGATGCTGGCGCGGGGCCGGGCCTGCTTCATGCACGCTTCATGCACGCCTCATGCATGCCTCGCCCATCCCTCCACTCGACGGAATCCCTTCATGATCATCAAACCGGGCGACTTCGACCATCCGCAGGTGACGGCCCTGCTGCGCCTGCACCTGCAGGGCATGCAGGCGGACTCGCCGCCGGGCAGCGTGTTCGCGCTCGACCTGTCCGGCCTGCAGCGGCCCGACATCGCATTCTTCACGGCATGGGACGGCGAGGCGCTGCTCGGCTGCGGCGCGCTGCGCGAACTCTCGCCGACGCACGGCGAGATCAAGTCGATGCGCACCGCAGCCGAGCATCTGCGGCGCGGCGCGGGCTCGCGGCTGCTCGGGCATCTGCTCGCGCTCGCCCGCGAGCGCGGTTACTCACGCGTGAGCCTCGAAACCGGCTCGGGCGAGGCGTTCGACCCGGCCGTGGCGATGTACCGGCGCCATGGCTTCGTCAGCGGCGAATGCTTCGGCGGCTACACGGCGAGCGACTTCAACCAGTTCCTCCATCTCGATCTGGCCGCACGCTGAGCCGGTGCGCGGGTCGGGGCGAGGTCATGCGCCGCCGTCCCGCCCTCGCCTCAAATCGCCTCGCCATACAACGGCAGGATGCGCGCCTCGAGCATCGCGATCGCCTGCACCGCCAGTTGCGACAGCGTGTGCTTCGTGCTCGTGGCGATCGCGAGGCGCGTGAACAGCGACGGCTCGGTGATGCGCTGCGAGCGGAAGCGGCGGCGCAGCGGGTCGCTCGCGAGCGCGCGGCGCGGCAGCACCGCGTAGCCGATCCCCTCGTCGACCAGATCGAGGATCGAGGCGACCGCGTCCACCTCCAGCTCGATGCGCAGGCGCACGCCCTGCTCGGCCGCCGCCGCCTCGACCATGCGCCGGATCGCATGCATGCGCCCCGGAATCACGAGCGGGTAGCGCGTGATCTCGCGCAGCGGCACGGCCGCCGGCGTCGCGCCGCCCGAGCCTCCCGCCACGCCCGCTCCGGCCTCCCCGTCGCCGCCCGGGCCGATCAGGAACAGTTCCTCCGTGAACACCGTGCGCTTCTCGACGAGCGGCGTGTCGAACGTGTCGTAGAGCACGGCGACGTCGATGCGCCCCATCATCAGCCATTCGATCAGGTGCGTGGACAGGCCCTGCGCCACCGAGATCGTGGCGCCCGGAAACGCCGCGCGAAAGCCGTGTACCAGCCCGTGCGTGGCGACCTTCGCGAAGCTCGGCGTGATGCCGATCGCGAACTGCCCGCCCGACTCGCCGCGCAGCGCGTCGAGATCCTGCCGCGCGCGCTGCACCTGCTGCAGGATGCCCTTGGCGTGTTCGAGCATGCGCTGCCCGGCCGGCGTCGGCGTCACGCCGCGGCCGTTGCGTTCAAGCAGCGTATGGCGCAGTTCCACCTCGAGCTGGCGCACCAGCCGGCTCAGCGCGGGCTGGTTGGTGTCGAGCGTGATCGCCGCGCGCGTGAAGCTGCCGAGTTCGGCGACGTGGACGAAGGCCTCGAACTGCTTGAGATCCATGGCGGCCTTGGTATGTGAAATTCACATAGCAGATAGTTGGGTATGGCGATTGTAGCCAGGTACCCGCGCCATCACAATTTGACTGCCGGATTCGTCCGCCATGATCGGCCCCGCGCCACGCGCGGGCCGGCTCACCATACCGAAGCCACGAGACGCCGTCTGATGAAATCCTGCCTGCCCCCCGATCCCCATCCCGTCAAGCCGGCCCACGCGCTGCCCGCCGGCGCCTGCGACGCGCACTGCCACGTGTTCGGCCCGGCCGTCACCTTCCCGTATGCCGACGACCGCAGCTACACGCCGCCCGACGCGCCGTTCGACCAGCTGGTGGCGCTGCACGACCATCTCGGCCTCGAACGCGGCGTGATCGTGCAGGCGAGCTGCCACGGCACCGACAACCGCGCGATGCTCGACGCGATCGCGCGCGGCCAGGGCCGTTATCGCGGCGTGGCGATCGTGGACGGCGACGTGACCGACGCGCAGCTGGCCGAGCTCGACGCCAACGGCGTGCGCGGCGTGCGCTTCAACTTCGTCGCGCATCTGGGCGGCGCACCCGACCTCGACGTGTTCGACCGCGTGCTCGGCCGCATCCAGCAGCTCGGCTGGCACGTGGTGCTGCACCTCGACGCGCAGGACATCGTGCAGTATGCCGAGCGCATCGCGCGCATCGAGGTGCCGTTCGTGATCGACCACATGGGCCGCGTGCGCGCCGAGGCCGGCCTCGACCAGGCACCGTTCCGGCAGTTGCTCGAGCTGATGCGCAACCCGCTCGCCTGGGTCAAGGTGTGCGGCTCGGAACGCGTCTCGGCCGGCAAGCGTCCGTTCGACGACGCCGCGCCGTTCGCGAGCGCGCTGATCGAGGCCGCGCCGGATCGCGTGCTGTGGGGCACCGACTGGCCGCATCCGAACATCGGCAAGGACATGCCGAACGACGGCGAACTCGTCGACCTGCTGTTCCGCTTCTGCCCCGACGCCGGCCTGCGCGAGCAACTGCTGGTGACGAACCCGGCGCGCCTCTACGGTTTCTGAACCGCGAGCGGCAGGCCCGGCATGGCGGCTCCCAAGCCGCCATGCCGGGGCGCCCTCCGACGAATTGCGACAATCCACACGAGCCGCCGGACCAGGCGGCCGCCTCGCCGGCCGGCGGCGCGCAAGCCGCCGGCCGCGCGATCCACCCGATCAGGAGACGACGATGCACCCCAACGCCCCCCTCATCCTCGCGCGAGCGGCGTCATGAGCGACAGCACAGTCATCACCCCACCGCGGCCACAGGCGAAGACGCCGTTCCACCGCAAGCTCTACGTCCACGTGCTGGTGGCGATCGTGCTCGGCGTGCTGCTCGGCCATCTGGCGCCGTCGCTGGCCGTCAAGATGAAGCCGCTCGGCGACGCGTTCATCAAGCTGATCAAGATGGTGATCGGCCCGATCATCTTCTGCACCGTGGTGGCCGGCATCGCCGGCATGGGCGACATGAAGAAGGTCGGGCGCGTGGGCGGCAAGGCGCTGCTCTACTTCGAGGTGGTCTCCACCATCTCGCTCGTGATTGGCCTCGTGGCCGGCCACCTGTTCCACCCGGGGCGCGGCTTCAACCTCGATCCGGCGACGCTCGACACCAAGGCGCTGGCCGGCTACGCCACCGCCGCGCACGCGCAGGACACGGTCGAGTTCCTGATGCACATCATCCCCGAAACGATGACGAGTGCGTTCACCACCGGCAACGTGCTGCAGATCCTGCTGATCTCGGTGCTGTTCGGCGCGGCGCTGGCCGCCGCGGGTGAGCGCGGCCGGCCGCTCGTGACGATGATCGACCAGTTCGCGCAGACCTGCTTCGGCATCGTCCACATCATCATGAAGGTGGCGGCGATCGGCGCGTTCGGCTCGATCGCGTTCACCATCGGCACCTACGGGATCGGCGCGGTGGTGCCGCTGCTCAAGCTGATCGGCGCGTTCTACGCCACGCTGGTGATCTTCGTGGTGGTGGTGCTCGGCGCGATCGCGCGGCTGCTCGGCTTCAGCATCCTGCGCTTCATGAGCTACATCCGCGAGGAGATCCTGATCGTGCTCGGCACCAGCTCGTCGGAGGCGGCGCTGCCGCAGATGCTCGAGAAGCTCGAACGGCTCGGCTGCTCGAAATCGGTGGTGGGCCTCGTGATCCCGGCCGGCTATTCGTTCAACCTCGACGGCACCAACATCTACCTGACGATGGCCGTGCTGTTCATCGCCCAGGCCTTCAACGTCGATCTCACGCTGTCCCAGCAGCTCACGCTGGTGGGCGTCGCGATGCTGACCTCGAAGGGCGCGAGCGGCGTGGCCGGCGCGGCCTTCGTGATGCTGACCTCCACGCTGCTGGTGTTCCCGATCATTCCGGTCTCGGGGATGGTGCTGATCCTCGGCATCCATCGCTTCATGGGCACCGGCCTCGCGATCGCCAACACCATCGGCAACGGCGTGGCCACGCTGGTCGTCTCGGCCTGGGAGCACGAACTCGACCGCGGCCGGCTGAACGAGGAAATGTCGCGCCGCCGCGGCGGCTGAGCCCGGCCCGCCCGACACCCGCCCTCCCTTTCCCTCGCCCCCGGCGCCCCGCTCACGGCGGGCGCCTTCCTGCCCGCGCATGCCACGGCACGCGCGGCGGGAACGCCTGCGTCCGTCGCCAGCACGGCGACGACGCGGCGCGATCACCGCAGTTCCATAACAACGGTCTGGAGACAGTCATGCAACGCACCCCCTCGCCCCGCGCGCGCCGCGCCCGGCGCTTCACGCCTGCCCGCGCCGCCTGCGCCGCCACCGTCGTCTGGCTCGCGGGCAGCGCCGGCGCGGTCCACGCCGATCCCTCGCAGATCAACGCCGGGGCCGCGCAGCTGAGCACCTCGACCGTGCAGATGTACGGCCTGATCGGCATCTACGTCGACAGCGCGAAGCTGAGCACCGCGCGCGCCAGCACCGTGCAGGAGGGCGGCGGCGGCCTGACCACCTCGTTCTGGGGCATCCGCGGCCGCGAGGATCTGGGCGGCGGCTACGCGGCCGTCTTCAGCCTCGAGAGCTTCTTCCGGCCGAACACCGGCCAGATGGGCCGCAACACCACCGACGGCCTGTTCTCGCGCAACGCCTACGTCGGCCTGACGGGCGGCTTCGGCACGCTGAAGCTCGGCGAGCAGACCAATCCCACCTACCTGAACCAGCAGCTCGTCAACCCGTTCGGCTCGTCGGTGGTGTTCTCGCCGCTGATCGTGCAGTCCTACACGGCGAGCTACAACAACACGCAGATCGGCGACACGGTCTGGCAGAACGCCGTCGAATACGTCACGCCGAGCTACGGCGGCCTGACCGGCACCGCGATCTACAGCGTGAGCAGCACCACGGGACACCAGGGCAAGGACGACGTCGGCCTGCACCTGACCTACGTGCGCGGGCCGTGGACGGCGGTGTTCTCGGCGCAGCGCGACCGCACCGCGGCGGTCGCGCCGATGACGGGGCAGACGCTCTATCTCGCCGGCGCGGCCTACGACGCGAAATTCGTGAAGCTCTACGGCGCCGCGCAGATCACCAGCAACGCCGGCGTCGAAACCGGCTCGCACACCTACGAACTCGGCCTCACCGTGCCACTGTCGCCCGCCGCGCGGATCCTCGCCGAGTGGGCGCGCACGCGCCACGGCGCGCCGCGCTCGGCCAGCGACACGCGCAACACCGCCAGCGTCGCCTACGACTACACGCTGTCGAAGCGCTCGCAGGTCTACGTCGTCTACTCGTATGACCGGCTCTCGGGCAACCCGTCGGGCAGCACCTGCGGCGTGGGCATGCAGCACACGTTCTAGCCGCGGGTTCCAGACGCAGGTTCCGGCGGTGGCGGCTCAGTCGCGATCCTCGGCGCAGATCGCGATGAACCACTTGCAGAACGCCTGCGTGGCGTGGCTGCTTTCCCGATCGTAGACGAGGTAGTAGCCGTGATCGTCGAGCGTGGACACCTCCGAGAGCAACACCAGCTCGCCGCGCGCGAGCTCGCGGCGGAACACCTCGACGGGGCACAGCGCCACGCCGTGCCCGGCGATCACGGCCGTCGCGAGCAGGTTGAAGTCCTGGTACACGGGGCCGTGGACCAGCCCCTCGGGATGCAGGCCGGCTTCCTCGAACCAGGCCTCCCAGGCCGAGACGAACTCGTCGTGCAGCAGCGTGGCGTGGTTCAACTGCGCGTCGCAGCGCTTTTGCGCCAGATACTGCGGGCTCGCCACCGGCTTGTTGGTGCGCGAGAACAGCATCGCGTGGGCGATGTTCTTCGACGGGATGTGCTGGTGCGTGATCAGCACGTCGTGCCGCTCGGGATCGAACAGCTCGTGCGCGCGCGAATACGACACCTCGATCGCGATGTCGGGATAGAGCGCGGTGAAACGCGGCAGCGCCGGAATCAGCCAGCGCGCGGCGACCGACGGAATGCAGGCCACCGAGATGCCCTTGCGGTGGCGGTTGATGCTCAGCGACTGCGACACCGCCGAGATCGCCGTCAGCGCCGGCTGGATCGTATGGAAATACTGCTCGCCGGCCGAGGTCAGCACGGCGCCGCGCCCGGTGCGCTCGAACAGGCGCCGGCCGAGCCAGGTCTCGAGCTTCTTGATCTGGCCGCTCACGGCGGCGTGCGTCACGTGCAGTTCCTCGCCCGCGCGCGACAGGCTCTTCAGGCGCGCGGTGGCCTCGAAGGCACGCAGGGCGTTCAGCGGCGGCAGGATCATGGCCGGGCGGCTCCATTCGGCAACGGTCGAAACGATCGGGATAATCGGCACGCCCGGCGCCGGGCCGGCGCGCCGGGCGCGGCTGCGAGCCGCGCGCTCATTCCAGGTGCGCGCGGGCCACGCGCTCGAAGATGCGCACCGACGCTTCCAGCTTGTCGAGCTCGACATATTCGTCGATCGCGCCGCTCATGCCCACCTCGCCCGGGCCGATGATCACCATCGGCAGCCCCAGCGCGGGCGCGATCACGGCGCCGTCGGAATAGTAGGCGACGCCGGCCGGCCCCGGCTCGGCCACGCCCTGCGCCCGGCAGGCCGCGACGCACTGCGCCACGAACGGATGATCGTCGGGCGTGTCCACCGGCGGCTTGAAATCGAGCAGCTCGATCGCGACGTGCGGCCCGGCGATCGCGCGAAACGCCGCCATCACCGATTCGGGCGACTGGCCCGGCACCAGCCGCACGTCGATGTCGGCCGACGCCTCGGGGGGGACCAGCGGCGTCGCCAGCCCGCCGCGGATCGTGCCGACGTTGATGGTGGGCGCGCCGACGTGGCGATGCGCGGGCGCCGCGAGCTGCAGGTCGTGCGCGCGGTCGAGATAGCGCGCGAGCCGCACGATCGCGTTGCCGCGGTCGCCCGTGCGGTCCTCCGAGAACGCGTTGTGTCCGTAGTCGCCGCGCGCGCTCGCGCGCAGCCACAGCGCGCCCTTCTCCGTGACGAACGCGCGATTGCCGGTGGGCTCCGAGATCAGCAGCGCGCCGACGCCATGAAAGTGGCCGCCGTCGAGCAGGCGGCGCGCGCCGAGGCAGTTCGAGTTCTCGGCCGCCGAGAACGTCAGCAGCAGGTCGCCCTGCGGCCGCCAGCCGGCCCGGCACAGGTTCAGCGCGGCCACCGTCATCGCCGCCATCCCGCCCTTCATGTCGGCGGCGCCGCGGCCGTACAGGCGTCCGTCGCGAATCTCGCCGGCGAACGGATCGACGCGCCACTGCTCGCGCGCCACGCCGATCGTGTCGAAATGCGCCGAGAACGCCAGCGCGGCACGCTGGCCGGCGCCGCGGATCCGCGCGACCAGGTTGGTGCGGCCCGGCGCGATCTCCTCGATCAGCGGCTCGATGCCGGCCGCGCGCAGCGCCTCGGCGACCACGCGCGCCGCGCGATGCTCGTTGCCGGGCGGATCGATGGTGTCCTGCGCGATCAGCGCGCGGGTCAGTTCGACGGTCTCGCTCATGGTTGCGCTCATGATTGTCACCTGGGTTCGCTGAGCAGACGGCCGTGGCCCGTAAGCGGGGCGCGCCAGCCGGCGAGGCGCAGGGCGTGCCAGAAAGCCGCCTGGTTGCTGACCACCACCGGCAGCCCGGTGCGCGCCTCGATCTCGTCGATCACGTTCAGCGCCCGGGTGCCGGTGCAGGAAATGAAGATCGCGTCGGCGCCGTCGAGCCGCGACGCGAGCGCGGCCTCGACGAAGAACGCCTCCGGCAGCGAGCCGATCGCGTGATCGGTATCGTAGCCGGCGACGCGCACCGAGGTCGGCTCGATGCCGCCGTCGGCGAGAAAGCGCATCACGTTGCGCGTCATCGCCGCCGTGTAGGGCGTGACGAGCGCGACGCGCCGCGCGTTCAGCGCCGCCAGCGCCGCCAGCGCGGCCGTGGCCGGGTTGGTGACGGGTATGCCCGGCCGGCCGCGCTGCACCCGTTCCGCCACGCGCTGCGGCCCGATCAGCGTGGAGGCCGAGGTGCAGCCGAACACCACCACGTCGAGCCGGGAATCGGGGATCAGCAGCCGCGCCGCGCCCTCCAGCTCGTCGGCCAGCGCGAGGAACGTGTGGTCGCTGTTCGGGGTCTCCAGCGGGATGCGCGTCGAGAACACGCCCACCCGGTCGTCCGGCACGAGGCGATGGAAGTCGCGCTCGATGACGGGGTCGGTCGACAGCACGATCAGGCCGATGCGGGCCACGGCGCCATACGGTTCGCCGAGCCTGACGTCGGGGTCGTGGATCACGGGCTCGATTGCTTCCATCCTGCACCTTCCTTTTCCAATTCCGACGAGCGCCGCGGCCGGCGCCGCGAAGTGCTCCGATTACGGCTCCGACGACTACTGCGCGGACTCCCGCAGGAACGCCGCCACGCGTGCATGGCCACCGCCGAACAGCGTCGCCGGCGCCTCGTCGGCCACCACCCGGCCGTCCTCCATGAACACGATGCGATCCGAGATGCGCCGTGCGAAGCGCATTTCGTGCGTGACGATCACCATCGTCATGCCGCTCTCGGCGAGCGCCTCGATGGTGCGCAGCACCTCGTTGACGAGTTCCGGATCGAGCGCCGAGGTCGGCTCGTCGAACAGCATCACGCGCGGCGCCATCGCCAGCGCGCGCGCGATCGCCACGCGCTGCTGCTGGCCTCCCGACAACTGGTGCGGATACTTGTGCGCTTGCGCCTGCATCTCGACGCGCGCGAGTGCCGCCATGCCCAGCTCGCGCGCCGCGGCGCCGCGCGCGCGGCCGTGATGGCGCACCGCCAGCGTCACGTTCTGCAGCACGCTCAGATGCGGGAACAGGTTGAAGCTCTGGAACAGCATGCCGATCCCGGTGATGCGGCGGCGGAAATCCGGCGCGATGCGATTGCGGCCCGGGCCGGGGCCCGCCTCGCCAGGCCCCGTCGCGTCGATCCACGGCCGGCCGTCGAACGAGATGCGACCCGCGTCGATGTCCTGCAGGCCGTTGAAGGTGCGAAACAGCGTGGTCTTGCCCGAGCCCGACGGCCCGATGATCGACACCACCTCGCCCTGCCGGACCCGCAGCGACACGTCGTCGAGCACGCGGCGCGCGCCGAGCCGCTTCGAGACGCCTTCCAGCTCGATCAGCACCGGGCTGTCGGGCGCGAGCGCGCGGCGCGGCGGCGCATCGGGCCGCGTCGCGCGCGGCGCGTCCGGCGGCGGCTCGGCCCGGTCGCGCGCGCGCGTGACGTCGAGCCGGCGCTCCAGCGCGCCGACCAGCGCGTTGAATACCGTCACGATTCCCACGTAGAACGCCGCCACCACGACCAGCG
This sequence comes from Burkholderia plantarii, assembly GCF_001411805.1. Classification (NCBI taxonomy): domain Bacteria; kingdom Pseudomonadati; phylum Pseudomonadota; class Betaproteobacteria; order Burkholderiales; family Burkholderiaceae; genus Burkholderia; species Burkholderia plantarii. The sequence continues at coordinate 2,928,670 of NZ_CP007212.1, forward strand.
TGTCGAGCACCTTGAAATTCTGCGTATAGAGGCGCTGCCCGACGAGCAGAATCTCGGCCAGCGAGATGACCGAGACCAGCGAGGTCAGCTTGACGATCGTGATGAACTCGTTGGCGAGGCTCGGCAGCGCGAGGCGAAAGGCCTGCGGCACCACGATCAGCCGCAGCCGCCCGACGAAGCCGATGCCGAGCGCGCGGCCGGCCTCGTGCTGCCCGGCCGGCACGCCGAGCAGGCCGCCGCGCAGGATTTCCGCGAGATAGGCCGATTCGCTCGCGACCAGCGCGACGAGGCCGGCGCGGAACGGATCGGACAGCACGCCCGAGGCCGCCGGCACCAGTTGCGGCAGGTTGTAGACGAAGATCAGCAGCACCAGCAGCGGCAGGCTGCGGAAGAACCAGACGTAGGCGCGCGCGCCGAGCCGCAGCGGCGCGAAACGCGCGGCCTTGCCGAGCGCGAGGCCGAGCCCGAAGCCGATCCCGAGGCACCAGGTCAATACCGACAGCACCACCACCGTGCCGGCGGCACGCCAGAAATCGCCGTCCGCGAACAGGCCCAGCACGTAGCGCCAGTCGATCTCGGTCACGCCCGCCCTCCCCGCGCCCTGCCACGGACGATCCTGAGGACCACGGCGCAGCGCCGGCGCGCCGCCGTCGGGCCGACTGTCCTCGCGGCGCGCACCTCCCGCGACATCGCGTTACTGCGCGCCGATGGCGGCCTGGTATTGCGCCTCGGTCGGCACGCCCATGCTGTAGCGCCGCACCAGCTTGTCGTAGACGCCGTTGGCGCGGATCTTCGCGAGCGCGGCCTCGAGCGCCGCCTTGATCTCGGGATGCTGCTTCGACACGCCGAGGCCGAGCACCACCGGATAGAGGATTTCCGGCGTGCTGATCTTCAGGCGGCCGCCGGTCTTGCCGACCGCGACCTTCAGCACCGCGACGTCGTCGGCCTGGGCGTCGACGTTGCCCGACATCACGGCCTGGGTGCCTTCCGCCGAGGTCGGGAATTCGTGGATGTCGACGCTCTTGCCGTCGGCCGCGCAGGCCTTGCGGATCGTGTCGATGTAGGCCGCGCCCTTGATGATGCCGACCCGCTTGCCGCACAGCGCCGTCGCCGTCGCGGGGCTGAACGTGCCATGGGCCGGCACGATGAAGCCGAGCCCCGCGGTGGCGTAGGGAATGAAGTCGATCTGTTTGGCGCGTGCCGGATTGACGAACATCGACGAGGCGATCACGTCGAACTTGTCCGCCTCGATGCCGAGAATCAGGCTTTCGAAACGCGTATCGAGAAACTGCAGCTTGAAACCACCGGCCATGGCCAATGCGTTCATCAGGTCCGCATCGAAACCGGCCGGCTGTTTCGCGTCATTGAAATAGATATACGGCGGAGACGTGATATCGCTGCCGACCCGCAAGGTCTTGCCGGCCAGGCTCTGCGCATGCGCCACGGTAATCGTCAAAAGCAGAATGCATACAGCTTTGAAAACAGCCTTCACTTGGACTCCTCGTTCTTCATCAGAATCTTTGCGGGGAAGCGGCGCCCCGGTCCGCGGCACGATTGCGCCCACCCCGGCCCGCCATTGCCGGGCCATTCAGCCGGATCGGCATGATTGACGATAGAAAGTTGCGACACAAGCGAGGAAAACTATCCGACCATTAGAAAAACTTAATGCGCCACCATCATTCTTTATTGAAATTCATATCAAAATAAAAAAGAGACGAACGGTATCACGATGTCAGAAATAGTGACATCGCAGTAAGAAAATCCAGCTTTTATTTTCCTGGCAGTCGCCCGTACCATCTAGGAATGCGGCCCGAGGTCGGGCATCGATCACGAAATCGGCAAGACGTCGAATCCTTACAGGTCCCGAGACGGGTCGGGACCCTGGTGCAACGGGAATCGACGCACGACCCGGCACGAGCACCAATAACTCGCGCCGGCGCCACGAGCGGCCCGCAAGCTGTCACGATCCGGCAATAAAACCGCGGGTAGCGGTAGATTAATTGAAGCAATGAATACCGGTGCAATATGCACGGCATCCATTCGAATAGAAATAAATCGATTCGAAAAAGCCCCGTGATCGGGAACATGAATATTGCTGCACTGATTATGGCGAGACCGCGCATCACGAAATGCGCGAGCGGTTCGCCCGATGTGTCGTGATTCGTTTTTGCTTTCTCGGCGGCATATATGCATTACCGGCGGCATAGCGATTCCTGCATGCCGCCGCGCCCATGGCCATCGGCATGGCGCGAGGCGACCACCTGTTTTTTACTGACGGCTTTTCGCGCGTATGCGCGTGCTCTCTCGGCGCGAGCCTCTCTCTCGCGTCCCGCCTGGACCCTATATGCTCTCGATGCTCGGAAGCAGGCGGTCTCGTAGCGTGCAACTTCGACCACGCACGCTACTTTTTTATTCCTGCCGCCGCCGGTGATCCTCACCGGCGGCGACTCACTCCTCCTCGCGCATCGCTTCCTTGCGCCTCGGCGCAACCGGATGCCACCGTCAATGGCTGTGCGGAAATCGCAAGTTCATCGAAATGTTCCGATTGCCAGCGCGCGATCGGAATCGGCATCCTCACACGCGATGACGGCTTCCCGTTTCGGTATCGGGGGCCCGGTGACGACGGCACGCCGTCCCGACGCCGCGAAGGCCGGTGCCTCACGTCTCACCGAGCCCGTCTCCCGCTGCCGCGCGTTCGGCCCGACGAATGACTGGCCGAATCGCGCTGCGGCACGCCTCGGTGCCGACGCTTTCCACCGACGCTCCCGTTACGCGGCGACCGCGAGGAATCCATGTCCAGCATTGCATTTATCGAGGTGGAAGGCCGGTTCACGATGCCGCCGTCGCGCTCGTCCGCGCCATCCTCCTACGGTCACGAATGGGCGCTGCTGCCGCCCGAGGCGGAGTCGCGCACGGGCATCCGTTCGCTCTACGCGGCGATCGTGCGCACCGCCTGCCTCGACGTCGACGCGTTCCTCGCCTTGTACCGTTGGGATAGCGAACAAGACGGCCCTTTTGTTTCAGCCACGATTGCCGCGGCAGCTCATGCGATCCCGGCCGCGCAGGCACCGGACGAAATCAAGCCCCGGGAGGCCGCGCGCGTGGCGACGGAACCCTTCCCTCGAACGGCTCGCCCATTTGGCCTATTCAAGGCACCGCGGTATCGCGCCGCGCGATGCCACTCACGTTCGTTCCGACGAATCGCGGGCAGGATCGGCATCGTGGGAGCGGCCATGCTGCTCGGCTGGATCGTGATCGATTATGTGCCGTCGCATCCGGAAGGCACGACGGTGATCCACGCCTCGCGGGATGCCGCCGACGGCTCGGGTTCTCGTAGCCCGGCATCGAATACGCCGCCGCAGGTCGATACCCACGTCGCACCTCGGCGTGATCTTGCCGACGCTACGGCGAATCCGCGCCGCACGCCGATCGCCAAGCATGCCGACACGGGCGCACGCTTGCACGACGATTCGTTGCGCGATCAAGCACGAGCCGGCACCGAGCCGGCTCGCGCCGATTCCCGCCGCCACGCGTCTTCACACGCTGTCGATCTCGCTCGTGAATCCGCTCGAGCAGGCGCGACCATCGACAGCGGCAAGCCGGCTCGCCGCCCCTCCCGCTCCACGATCAGCCATGGCGTCAAAGCCCGCCCCACCGCGATCGCCTCGGATGATTTCGATATCAACGCCTACGCCGATCTCGCCGACGAATTGCGGCAGCGCGACTCGATGTCCGCGCGAGACGACAAGCTGCCTGCCAGCACCGAATGGACCGAGCAGATCTCGCAGCGTCGCCTTACCGACATCCCGGAGCAGTTCGCGAAATGAGCGATGCGAGGCGACGGATGGCCCGCTCGCAGTCGGGACGTTGCCACGCATGAAGCGCATCGGCCGCGCCGACACATCGACGCCAGCTAATCCACCTGAAGCCGCAGATATCCGAGTCCAGCCAGCAACGCCGAAAAAGAACCGCAAAAGAAAAAGCCCCGCAAGTCCGAGAACTTGCGGGGCTTTGTCACCGCTTTTGGCGGAGACGGAGGGATTCGAACCCTCGATCCAGGTTTTGGCCCAGATGCTCCCTTAGCAGGGGAGTGCCTTCGACCTCTCGGCCACGTCTCCCAAACTTTCGCTCGCGCCAGGGAGGCAGCGCGACGAGAACAAGATTCTATATGGCCACGGCACGAAGGTCAAATGTTTCGGCACGCTTTTTTCGTGCCACCACGGCCCGAATCCGGCGGTGATTCACGGCGCCGTCATCGAACGACGGATGTCGGCGCCGCGCGTTCGCCCGCTTACGCCTGATCGAGTTCGAACGCCTTGTGCAGCGCGCGCACGGCGAGCTCCATGTACTTCTCGTCGATCAGGATCGAGATCTTGATTTCGGAGGTCGAGATCATCTGGATGTTGATGCCCTCTTCCGACAGCGTGCGGAACGCCGTGCTCGCCACGCCGACGTGCGAGCGCATGCCGACGCCGACCACCGACACCTTCGACACCTTCGGATCGCCAAGCACCTGCTCGGCGTTGACGTGGCCCTTGACCTGGCTGGTCAGGATCTCCATCGCGCGCTGGTAGTCGCCACGGCCGACCGTGAAAGTGAAGTCGGTCTTGCCGGCCACGCTCTGGTTCTGGATGATCATGTCGACGTCGATGTTCGCGTCGGCCACCGGGCCGAGGATCTGGTAGGCGATACCGGGCTTGTCGGGCACGCCCATCACCACGATGCGCGCTTCGTCGCGCTGAAATGCGATGCCGGAAATGACTGCCTTTTCCATGGTCTCGTCTTCTTCAAAAGTAATCAGGGTGCCCGACTTCATTTCTTCGTCGAGGGCGATGAGAGGATCGGTCAGGCTCGACAGCACGCGCGTCTTCACGCGGTACTTGCCGGCGAATTCGACCGAGCGGATCTGCAGCACCTTCGAGCCGAGGCTGGCCATTTCCAGCATCTCCTCGAAGGTCACGCGGTCGAGGCGGCGCGCGCCGTCCACCACGCGCGGGTCGGTCGTGTAGACGCCGTCGACGTCGGTATAGATCAGGCATTCCTCGGCCTGAAGCGCCGCGGCCACCGCCACCGCCGAGGTGTCCGAGCCGCCGCGGCCGAGCGTCGTGATGTTGCCGGCCGGATCCACGCCCTGGAAGCCGGTGATCATCACGACCTTGCCCGCCGCGAGGTCGCGCTTCACGCGCTCGTCGTCGATCGACTGGATGCGCGCCTTCGTATACGCATTGTCGGTCTTGATCGGCACCTGCCAACCCGCGTAGCTGACGGCCGGGATGCCGATCTCCTGCAACGCGATCGACAGCAGACCGACACTGACCTGCTCGCCCGTCGACGCGATCATGTCGAGTTCGCGCGGATCGGGCCGGCTCGAGATTTCTTTCGCGAGACCGAGCAGGCGGTTCGTTTCGCCGGACATCGCCGACGGCACGACCACCATCTGGTGGCCGGCCTGATGCCATTTCGCGACGCGTTTCGCGACGTTCTTGATGCGCTCGACCGAGCCCATCGAAGTGCCGCCGTATTTATGTACGATGAGTGCCATTGTCGTTCTGAACTGGAAATTGACCGCGCGGGTACACTGCGCCGGAAGCCGCGCCACCGTTCGGTCTCGCGGCTTGTGGCAGGGGACGACGGGAAAGGCGACGGGGAAAACAGTGTGCTGGCGTGGCGGATTTGCCCGGTAGGCGGATCAGGCCGCGCAAACCGGGTACGTCACGCGGAAAACCTGCACAAAACGCTCAAAAAATCGAGCCGAGCAAACGTCCGAGCGTACTCTATCGAGGTTCGCTTGACAAGTTGCCGGGATTGGTCTGGTACTTTTTGTTATTCAAATCGGCGATTTCTCGTGATTTCGTCGATCAACCCGGCCCTTTTTCTGATCACCGATCGGCAGTCAGGCGATCAGCAGGTCGGGCCGCCATTCGATGCGGCGGTACGGGCCGGCACCGCCCGCCGCCGCCCCGCCCGCCTCGGGCGCGCGATTGACGCCGAGCCGCGGCACGAACAGCAGCGTCTCGCCGGCATGCAGCAGCGGCACGTCGCGCTGCCATGCCGGCACGCCACGCTCCTGGAACAGGTTCTTGAGCGTGCGCGACGGCCCGCCCGACGCCATCCGCATCCGTTCGCCACCGGCCCGCGCGCGCACCACGAGCGGTGCGCCGGCCAGCACGGCCTCGGCGATCCGATCCTCGGCGCCGGAGCCGGCCGCCGCTTCGTCTGCGTCATCGACCGGCCAGAACACGAAGCTGCCGCGCCACGCCGGCAGATGCCAGATCTCCTGCCCCGCCCACTCGAGCCGCGCGATCGGACGCGCGCGCGCGCTGCCGTCGTCGGCCGGATCGGCGCTGTCGCCGGCTTCCCAATACACGTCGTCGCGGTAGAGTCGCAGGCACTGCCCGGCGTGATCGATGCGCAAGGCATGCGAGACCTGCGTGGCGCGCAACTGCTTGATCATCTCGGCGAGCCGCGCGGCCGAGGCGCCGGGCAGGCCGAGCGTGCGCATCCAGTGGCGCAGCAGGTTCGCGCCGCGTTCGTCGTCGAAGCCGAGCAGGCGCTCGCGTGACAGCACGCGGCCGTCGTCGCGCGCCACGCCGGCGAGATCGTCGGCCGCGAGCCCGTCGAGCAGCCGCTGCGCGGCCGCCGCGTGCTGGGCGGTGCGCGCCAGCGCGTCGCGGAATCCGGGGAAATGGACGGCGAGTTCGGGAAGCACCTGCGCGCGCAGCGCATTGCGCGCATAGCGCGTGTCGGCGTTCGATTCGTCGTCGATCCAGCGCAGCGCGCGCGCCTCGGCATAGCGTTCCAGTTGCGCGCGCAACAGCGACAGCAGCGGGCGCATGCGCACGATCGTCGCCCCGTCGGGCAGATAGCGCGGCGCCATCGCGGCGATGCCGGCCAGCCCCGCGCCGCGCAGCAGTTGCAGCAGCACCGTTTCGGCCTGATCGTCGGCGTGCTGCGCGATCCACAGCGCCTGCGCGCCGTGGCGCTCGCCCAGCGCGTCGAGCGCGCGGTAGCGGACCTCGCGCGCGCTCGCCTCGACGCCGAGCCCGCTCTCGCGCGGCACCTCGACGCGCTGCGCGTCGAACGACACGCCGAGCGCGGCGGCACTTGCCTCGGCATGCGCGAGCCAGGCGTCGGCGTTCGGGCTCAACCCGTGGTGGACGTGCAGCGCGACGCAGCGCGCGGCGCCGGCCACGCGCACCGTCGCGTCGAGCAGCACCGACGAGTCGAGCCCGCCGCTGTACGCGATCGCGATCGTGGCGGCCTCGGGCAGCGCGCCCAAAGCGACGCGAACCGCGTCGAGTACGACGCGGTTCGCGGCATTGTCATTCGAGGGAATCATCGGCGGCACGCTTGCGCGCGGCTTGCGCAAACGACGGCGGCGCTCAGACGCCCGGCGTCGTTTCCTTGAACTTTCCGTAGGCGAGCAGGCGCTCGACGCGGCGCTCGCGCAGCGCATCGATGCTCATGCCCTGGAACTGGCGCAGCGTATCGGCAAGCGCGCGGCGCAGCAGCGCGGCCATGCCCTTCGGATCGCGGTGCGCGCCGCCGAGCGGCTCGTTGACGATCTTGTCGATCAGGCCAAGCGCCTTCAGGCGGTGCGCGGTCAGGCCCAGCGCCTCGGCGGCCTCGGGCGCCTTCGCCGCGCTCTTCCAGAGGATCGAGGCGCAGCCTTCGGGCGAGATCACCGAGTAGGTGGAGAACTGCAGCATCAGCACGCTGTCGGCCACGGCGATCGCGAGCGCGCCGCCCGAACCGCCTTCGCCGATGATGGTGGTGATGATCGGCGTCTTCAGCTCGGCCATCACGTAGAGATTGCGGCCGATCGCTTCCGACTGGCCGCGCTCCTCGGCGCCGATGCCCGGGTACGCGCCCGGCGTGTCGACGAACGTGAAGATCGGCAGGCCGAACTTCTCGGCCAGGCGCATCAGGCGCTCGGCCTTGCGGTAGCCCTCGGGGCGCGGCATGCCGAAGTTGCGCGCGGCGCGCTCCTTGGTGTCGCGGCCCTTCTGGTGGCCGATCACCATGCACGGGTTGCCGCTAAAGCGCGCGAGACCACCGATGATCGATTGATCGTCGGCGAACGCGCGGTCGCCATGCAGCTCGTGGAAATCGGTAAACAGCTCGTTCACGTAATCGAGCGTGTACGGGCGCTGCGGGTGGCGCGCGATCTGCGAGACCTGCCACGGCGAGAGGTTCGCGTAGAGGTCCTTCGTCAGTTGCTGGCTCTTCTTCGACAGGCGCTCGATTTCTTCCGAAATGTCGACGGCCGAATCGTCCTGCACGAATCGCAGTTCCTCGATCTTGCCTTCCAGTTCGGCGATCGGCTGTTCGAAATCCAGAAACGTGGTCTTCATGTATGAGAGTCCTAGGTCGTGCGGCAGCGCGTATTCTAACCGCGCTCACCCACGTCAAAACCGGGCCAAAACTATCGACTCAAAAAAACAATAGTCAAAGCGAATTACGCATCGGCGGATTCGGGGTCGAGGCTGCGCCACATGTACCAGGTCGCGACGGTTCGCCACGGCTCCCAGTTCGCCGCGACCTCGCGCGCCTCGCTGCGCGTGACGGGCTCGCCGCTGAAGTAGTTGACGCTGATCGCGCGGATCAGGCCGAGATCGTCGAGCGGCAGCACGTCCGGGCGCGACAGGTTGAAGATCAGGAACATCTCGGCGGTCCAGCGGCCAATGCCGCGGATCTGCGTGAGTTCGGCGATCACCGCCTCGTCGTCCATCGAGGTCCATTTGTCGACGTGCAGCGCGCCCGACACGAAATGCTGGGCGAGATCGAGGATGTAGTCGGACTTGCGCTTCGACAGGCCGCAGGCGGCGAGCTTCTCCTGGCCGAGCCGGATCACCTGCTGCGGCGCGAGCTTCGGGCAGACGGCTTCGATCGCGGCCCACACGGCCTGCGCCGAGGCAACCGAGATCTGCTGGCCGACCACCGAGCGCGCGAGCGTGACGAACGGATCGCCGCGCTTGACGAGATGCGCGGGGCCGAACTTCGGAATCAGCTTCTTGAGGATCCGGTCGCGCTTGACGAGGTCGGCGCACGCCTTGTCCCAATATGGCGGACGGACCACCACGTCCACGTCGGCAAGCTGCACCGGCACGGCCGCTTCGGCGGCGCGCGCACGCCGCGCGCCGCTGTCGGCGGCGTCGACCGCGAGCTCGCGACGCTCGGCCGCGTCGGCGCGCACGGGCTTCGCCGCGCCGCGTGCGATCAGCTTGTGCGCAACGCCGTTGGCGCCTGCGGCGGGACCGGCCCCGCGCTTCGCGGCGACCTTCCCGGCCGGCGCGCGCTTCGCGGCCGCCGACGAACCCGTCGTCGTGCGCGCCGCCCGCTTTGCCGGCACTTTCCTGCCCGTTGCCATCCTGCCTCCTGCCTGACGAGTCGATCAGCGGAACGGACGACGTGCGATCAAACGCGACGCCATTCGGTCAACCCGCCCGGTTTGTCTTCAAGCGCGACGCCGGCTTCGAGCAGCGCTGCCCGGATCCGGTCCGCTTCGGCATAATTCCTCGCCTGCTTGGCGGCCACGCGCGCGGCGATCTGCGTCTCGATCGCGTCGGCGTCGAGCGCGCCCGAAGCGGCGCCCGCGGCCTGTTGCAGATAGGCGCGCGGCTCGCGGCCGAGCAGGCCGAGCAGCGCGCCGAGTTGCTTCAGCTGGCGCGCGAGCGCCGGCTCGCGCGCGCGGTTCACCTCACCCGCGAGTTCGAACAAGACCGACACGGCCAGCGCCGTGTTGAAGTCGTCGTTCATCGCCGCCGCGAAACGCTGCGCGTAGGGCTCGTCGCGATCGAGCGGAGCGGCATCGGGCGTCACGTCCTTGAGCGCCGTGTAGAGCCGCGTGAGCGAGGCGCGCGCATCATCGAGATGCACCTCGCTGTAATTGAGCGGCGAGCGGTAGTGGGTGCGCACGATGAAGAAGCGCATCACCTCGGCGTCGTAGCGCTCCAGCACCTCGCGGATCGTGAAGAAATTGCCGAGCGATTTCGACATCTTCTCGCTGTCCACCTGCACGAAGCCGTTGTGCATCCAGTAATTGACAAACGTTTCGCCGGTTGCGCCTTCGCTTTGCGCGATCTCGTTCTCGTGATGCGGGAATTGCAGATCCTGGCCGCCGCCGTGGATGTCGAAGTGATGACCGAGCAGCGTGCAGCCCATCGCCGAGCACTCGATGTGCCAGCCGGGGCGGCCGCGCCCGTACTTCGAATCCCAACTCGTGTCGGCCGGCTCGTCGGGCTTCGCGCTTTTCCACAGCACGAAATCGAGCGGGTCCTGCTTCGCATCGTTGGCGGCCACGCGCTCGCCCGCGCGCAGATCGTCGAGCGACTTGCCCGACAGGCGCCCGTAGTTCGCGAACTTGCGCACGGCGTAGTTGACGTCGCCGTCGCTCGCCTGGTACGCGTAACCGTTTGCCTCGAGCGTCTCGATCATGCCGAGCATCTGCGGGATGAAATCGGTCGCGCGCGGCTCGTGCTCGGGCCGCTCGACGCCGAGCGCATCGAGATCCTCGTGCATCGCCGCGATGAAGCGCGAGGTCAGCGAGGCGATCGTCTCGCCGTTCTCGACCGCGCGGCGGATGATCTTGTCATCGATGTCGGTGATGTTGCGCACATACGTGACGCGATAGCCGAGCGTGCGCAGCCAGCGCTGCACGACGTCGAACACAACCATCATTCGCGCATGCCCGATGTGACAGTAGTCGTATACGGTGATGCCGCAGACGTACATCCGGACTTCGCCGGGATGCCGTGGCACGAAGACTTGCTTGTCACGCGCGAGCGTGTTGTAGATGCGCAGTGATTCCATAGAGATGAAACGAGAGCCGAAGGATGCCGCCCTGGCGACGGGCGCCTGCATGAGAACCCGCTCGGTGCGTCCGCCGCGATCGGAAGCGCCGCCGTCGGTAAACGAGGCGTCGGTCGAACGACGGGCGAAGCGGTAACGGCGCGAGAGGCAAAAGACAGTCCGCAGCTCGCCGGAATGCGCGGACGATTTGCTAGAATGGCTCGGAGTATAACATTGCGATTTGAGCCTATGAAATCTTCCCGCGGCCGCGCGCCGAGCGCTGCGACCCTCGTTGCGACCGCCGTCCTCGGTCTCGCGTTGGCGCTTCCGGCCTTTGCACAGAAGGCACCCGCCACCGCCGACGGCACGCCGGAGATCGACGCGTCGATCACCAGCCGCAACTGGTCGGCGGCGCTGTCGCAGCTCGACTCACGCATCGCGGCAAACCCGCACGACGTGCAGGCGCAGTTCAAGCGCGGCACCGTGCTGGCCCGGCTGAACCGCGACGACGACGCGATCGAGCAGTTCGTCGCGATCACGCAGGCCTATCCCGAGTTGCCCGAGCCGTACAACAATCTCGCCGCGCTGTACGCGAAACACGGCCGCTATGACGAGGCGCGCGCCGCGCTCGTCACGGCAACCAAGGCGAACCCTGACTACGGCCTCGCCTACGAGAATCTCGGCGACCTGTACCTGCGGCTCGCGGCGGAATCGTACAAGCGCGCGCAGTCGCTCGGCCACGCGAGCGGCGCGACCGCGCAGCGGCTCGCCGACCTGCAGCGCATCGTCTCGCCGCCGGCCGGCAAGCGTGCCGCGGCCGCCGCGCCGGCGAGCCGGACCCGCGCGCTGACCGACCAGGCCGCCTCGAACGTGTCCACCACCACGCTGCCGCTGTCGCCGTCGTTCCAGTTCGGCGTCTCGGGCGGCTCGCTCGCGGCGCCGCCCTACGTGGCGCCGTCGAACTGACGCGGGTACCCAGCGCGCCGCGCCGCGTCGTCCCAACCCATTCACTCACCCAGAGGATCGTCATGAAACGTCTGTTGTTGGCGCTCGGCAGCGCCGCCTTCGTCGCGACCGCGCCCGCCTACGCGCAAACGGCCGCCGCGCATCCGGTCGTGCAGCTGAAGACCACGCAGGGCGACATCCGCATCGAGCTGTATCCCGAGAAGGCGCCGAAGACGGTGGCGAACTTCCTTGACTACGTGAAGGCCGGCCAGTACAGCGGCACGATCTTCCACCGCGTGATCCCGGGCTTCATGATCCAGGGCGGCGGCTACAAGGAGAATTTCGACGAGAAGCCGACGCGCGCGCCGATCCCGCTCGAAAGCCGCAACGGCCTGAAGAACCTGACGGGCACCATTGCCATGGCGCGCACCAGTGATCCGAACTCCGCAACGGCGCAGTTCTTCATCAACACGGTCGATAACGCCGGCCTCGACTATCCGAACCCGGACGGCAACGGCTACGCGGTGTTCGGCAAGGTCGTCTCGGGCATGGACGTCGTGAAGAAGATCGAGGCGACGCCCACCACGGTGCGCGGCCCGATGCGCGACGTCCCGCAGAAGCCGGTCGTGATCGAATCGGCGAGCATCGTCAGCAAGTAAGCCCGGGCGCGCTGCGCCCTTTCACGCGGCCGCGTCGTCCCGACCGGCCGCGTGCCGTTTCACCCACCTCTAAAGAAGGAACCATCATGGTTGAACTGCATACGAACCACGGCGTGATCAAGCTCGAACTCGACGACGCCAAGGCACCGAAGACGGTGGAGAACTTCCTCAATTACGTGAAGGCCGGCCACTACGACGGCACGGTGTTCCATCGCGTCATCAACGGCTTCATGATCCAGGGCGGCGGTTTCGAGCCGGGCATGAAGCAGAAGCCCACCGAAGCGCCGATCGACAACGAGGCGAACAACGGCCTGAAGAACGACAACTACACGGTCGCGATGGCGCGCACCAACGATCCGCACTCGGCGACCGCGCAATTCTTCATCAACGTCAACGACAACGACTTCCTGAACCACTCGTCGCCGACGCCGCAAGGCTGGGGCTACGCCGTGTTCGGCAAGGTCGTCGAAGGCCAGGACGTGGTGGACAAGATCAAGGGCGTCAAGACGGGCAGCAAGGGCTTCCATCAGGACGTGCCGAACGACGACGTCGTGATCGAAAAGGCCGTGGTGGTCTGACGCGTTACGGGGACGCATTCCGATGCTGCAGGAAGCACCGCCGCGAAGCGTCTCCGGGGGCGTGCCGGGCGAGCATGGGCTCGCGCACGCGGCACGCCCGTTTCTGTTCATCTCCGATCTGCACCTGAGCGAGGCGATCCCCCGCACGGTCGCCGCGTTCGAGCACTTCGTGCGCGTCACGGCCGACAGCGCCGACTCGGTGTTCATCCTCGGCGACCTGTTCGAATACTGGATCGGCGACGACATCCTCGCGGTCGATCCGTTCGCGCAGCGCATCGCCGCACTGCTGCACACCTTTTCGGAGCGCGGCATCGCGCTCTACGTGATGCACGGCAATCGCGACTTCCTGCTCGGCCGGCGCTTCATGAAGGCCGCGGGCGCGATGCTGGTGCCGGACCCGTCGGTGGTGCTCGCGTTCGGCAGGCGCATCGTGCTCGCGCACGGCGACGCGCAATGCACGGCCGATCGCGGTTATCAATGGTTTCGCGGCTTCGCGCGCAATCGCGCCGCGCAGTGGCTGTTCCTCGCGCGCCCGCTCGGCTGGCGTCGCGCGCTCGCCGAGCGCATGCGCGCGAAGAGCGAGGCCGGCCGCGAGCGGCCGATGCTGCCGCGCTACGACGTCACACGGCGCGGCATCGCCGAGCTGTTCGAGCGCAGCGGCGCCGACACGATGATCCACGGCCACACGCATCGCCCGGCGCGGCATGTCGAACCCGAGGGCGCGCGCTGGGTGCTGCCCGACTGGGATCTCGATCACGGCACGCCGCGCGGCGGCTATCTGAGGATCGACGCGGACGGCATGCAGGCGCTGCCGCTCGGCTACTGAGCCGGGCTCACTCGCGGGCGCTCGTGCGGGCGCGAACGCGCGAGGCCGGCCGGAGCACCGGTCTCTTTTCTCATCGTCCAAATCGTGAACAGGGTTGCCGCGGCGCGGCGGCTGATCGGCCGTTCAACCGTCAGCGCCGGTCGGCAGGGGCAGCGGCGATCACTGGCGCTGACCGACCGGCCCGGCGCCGCTCAGCGCGGCTCGCCGACGCGGCCGTCGAGCACGGCGGACAGTCGTCGCAGATCGAGCCGGCCGTCGGCCTGCAGGGCCTCGAACCGCTCGCCGAGCCGCTCCAGCGCCGCGACGATCTCGTCGACGCGCTGCGCTTCCCTGGCCGCGTGATCGACGAGGCCATGGATCGCCAGCGACATCGGATCGTCGGCGTTCGGGGTGATGCCGTAGGCGCTGAACGTGGTCCGAGCCGGCGCGGGCTTCGCCTCGGCCGGCAGCACCACGCGCGCGGGATTGCCGACCGCCGTGCCGCCCGCCGGCACCGGCTTGACGACCACCGCGTTCGAACCGATCTTGGCTCCCTCGCCCACCGTGAAGCCGCCGAGCACCTTCGCGCCCGCACCGACGATCACGCCGCGCTCGAGCGTGGGATGGCGCTTCGCGCCGCGCGTGAGCGAGGTGCCGCCGAGCGTCACGCCCTGGTAGATCGTGCAGTCGTCGCCGACGATCGCGGTCTCGCCGATCACCACGCCCATGCCGTGATCGATGAACACGCGCCGCCCGAGCGTGGCGCCGGGATGGATCTCGATGCCGGTCATGAAGCGCCCGACCTGCGAGATGAAGCGCCCGAGCCAGCGCCGCTCGCGCCGCCAGCAGGCGTGCGCGACGCGGTGGAAGATCAACGCGTGGATGCCCGGGTAACAGGTCAGCACCTCCCAGGCGCTGCGAGCAGCGGGATCGCGCTCGCGAATCGTCGCGATGTCTTCTCGAAGTCTCGTGAACATGGCGTGTCTCGACCGGGAGGGAAATCGTCGCCGCGCGCCGCGCGGCCCTTATACGCAATCGCTATTTGCTTATCACGTGCAGCGATTGTAGGGGGACTCGCGCGGGCGTGCTGGACACGCCGCGTTGTCCCCAACGGCGCCGGGGGTATTCGTGCGGCGCGGGAGGCCCGTCGGCCCGCTCGCGGGCTTCGGCTCAGCGCTCGTCGCCGCCCGTCTTCAGCACGATGTGCTTGGCGATGCCGCGCAGGATGTTGACCTCCTCGCGCTCGAGCCCCGCGCGCGAGAACAGCCGCCGCAGCCGCGGCATCAGCTTCTTCGGGTTGCGCGGATCGAGGAAATCGAGCGCGACGAGCGCCTGCTCCAGATGCGCGAACATCCCCTCGATCTCGTCGGCCCGCGCGAGCGTGCCGGCCGCGCCGTCGTGCATCTCGCCGGGCTGGCCCGCCAGCAGCGCGACGCGCAGCTCGTAGGCCAGCACCTGGATCGCCTGCGACAGGTTCAGCGAGCTGTATTCGGGGTTCGCCGGGATATGTGCGATCGCGCTGCAGCGATCGACGTGTTCGTTCGACAGCCCGACGCGCTCGTTGCCGAACACGAACGCGATCTCGCCGCTGGCGAGCTGCGCGCGCGCCGTCTCGGCGGCCGCGCGCGGCGCGAGGCGCGGCGGCCCGTACTCGCGGCTGCGCGCGGTCAGCGCGACCGACCACTGCACGCCCGCCAGCGCGTCGGCCAGCGTCGGCACGATCTGCGTGGCGGCGAGCACGTCGTCGGCGCCGCTCGCCATCGCGATCGCCTCGGGATCGGCCAGCACGCCGGCCACGCGCGGCGCGACCAGCACGAGCCGCGAGAAGCCCATCGTCTTCAGCGCGCGCGCCGCCGCGCCGACGTTGCCGGGATGGCTCGGCTCGACCAGCACGAAGCGCGCCGACGCGAAGCCGCCCGCGGCAGGAAACGTTGCGGACGAGGGGCCGGCGGGCGCCGCCGGCGGGGTGTGCGAGTTTTCCAACGTGATTCGGTCCGACTGAAAGAATTGCCGGTATGGTATCGCCAACGCCGCGCCAATCCCACCCGGCCGAACGGCCAGCCCCCCGATCACACCCGATCACACCCGATCGCCGTCGATCCCATGCCGGCGAACCGCGCCGTGCCCGCGCGTATCGGCCCGCGGCCGCGCGATTTCGGAAAAAGGTCCGACTCGGGTAAAATGCCGGTTTCGCGCTCGCCGGCTTTCGGATAGGCCCATCCGCTCCCGATTGGCCGGCCGATACATCGGCCGCCCGTGCGGCCAGCGCCCCGCTCTTTGCCAATTCGCGTCTTCCGTCGACGAAACGTCCGCCCCGCCTTGCCGGGCGCCGCTTCGCCGGTTCGATCCACCTCGTGGCGGCCCGTGCCGCCGGCTTCAGGATTCAGCTCATGCATCCCATGCTCAACATCGCTGTCAAGGCTGCGCGCCGCGCCGGACAGATCATCAACCGCGCGTCGCTCGACCTCGACATGATCGAGATCCGCAAGAAACAGCAGAACGATTTCGTGACGGAAGTCGACAAGGCCTCCGAAGAGGCGATCATCGAGACGCTGAAGACGGCCTATCCCGACCACGCGATCCTCGCCGAGGAATCGGGCAAGTCGGACAACGAATCCGAATACGTCTGGATCATCGATCCGCTCGACGGCACCACCAACTTCATCCACGGCTTCCCGTACTACTGCGTGTCGATCGCGCTCGCGCATCGCGGCGTGGTGCAGCAGGCCGTCGTCTACGATCCGAACAACAACGACCTGTTCACGGCCACGCGCGGCCGCGGCGCGTTCCTGAACGACCGCCGCATCCGCGTCGGCCGCCGCGACCGCCTGTCGGACGCGCTGGTCGGCACCGGTTTCCCGTTCCGCGAGAAGGACGGCCTCGATAACTACATGAAGCTGTTCGTGGAGATGACGCAATCGTGTACCGGGCTGCGCCGCCCGGGCGCGGCGGCGCTGGACCTCGCGAACGTCGCGGCGGGCCGGCTCGACGCGTTCTTCGAGCAGGGCATCCACGCCTGGGACATGGCCGCGGGCAGCCTGCTGATCACCGAGGCGGGCGGCCTCGTCGGCAACTATCACGGCGACGCCGACTTCCTGCACCGCCACGAGATCGTCGCGGCGAACCCGAAGATCTACGCGCAGATGATCCCGATCCTGAACCGCTATTCGCGCATCGGCGGCGACGCCGCGCAGGCCGCGCAGCAGCAGTAACGGCCCGCGTGCCGCGCCCGCACGAGGCGCGGCATGGCACCAGATGGACCAACGGCCCGCTTCGGCAACGAGGCGGGCCGTTTGCGTCGACGGGCAAGCGCGTCGAGCGCGAGCCGTGATCGCGCCGTTCAGACGTCGATCGCCGCCATCGGCCCCTTGCCGCGAATCCAGGCCCGATCGGCGCGCTCGGCCATCTCCTTGTCACCGCGGCTGTCGCCGTAGGCATAGAGCGTCGCGGGCGGCTGCAAGCCCCACCAAGCGTTCAGCCGCGCGACCTTCTGCGGCCCCCAGCAGTTCTCGCCGTCGAACCGGCCGGTGAACACGCCGTGCTCGAACCGCAGCCGCGTCGCCAGCACCGCCTCGAAGCCGAGCGGCGCCGCCCATTTCTCCAGATAGATCGACGGCGACGCGCTGACCAGCACCACCACATGCCCCCGCGCCTGATGCTCGCGCACGCGCGCCAGCATCTCGGGGCGCACCAGGCTCGGCAGTTCGGTGGCCACGAAGCGCGTCGCGAGCGCGTCGAGTTCGCGCTCCCCGATCGGCCCGAACGCGAACCAGGCGAACCTCGCCTTCGCAGCGCCGCGCGAGATCCAGCCCGCCTTCATCGCGACGATCCACGGCAACGCGCGCAGCCCCGCCCAGGCGAAACGGCGCATGCCCACGGCCTGCTGCACGAAATGGCGGAAGCTGTCGGAGGTGGTGATGGTGCCGTCGAAATCGAAAGCGGCGACGATGCGGTCGGTCATGGCGGGTTCTGCCGGGAAGGAAACGGGCGAGCCCGGAAGATAGCAAATTTGCGCGGCCTCGCGCGAATCACGCATCGATGGCGCCCGAATTCCGGCGCAAGACCGGTGCATGTCGGCGGCCATCACGCGCCGGCCACGATACCTCGGCCGCGAACGGCCTCATCGAATGAACGGCCACGACCGCCGCCGCGCATCGCCACCGCGCTTGCACGTCTCGCTTCGAAACAGTCGCGCGAAATCGTGCCGACTCCCCTCGCCTACGACACTCCATCGCCTGAAAAAAGAAAGCGGCGACCGCTGCAACGCGGCGCCGCTTCCCGTTGCCGACGCGCCGATCCCCTCGGCGCGCGGCGCGAGTCGCATCAACGAATCAGATATGCCCCTGATGCCCGTGAACCCTCACCTCCGGCAGCCCCGCCGCCGGGTTCGTGTCGCCGGCGACCGCCGCGCCCGCCTTCGCGAAGCGGCGCGACCACATCGCCGTGATGATCGGCACGAGGATCGCCGTGATCAGGCAGGCCGTCGCGACGGTGGCCGTCGCGGCCGGCACGAGCGGCTTCAGCTTCGGCACCATCTCGCCGATGATGGCCGGGTTCGCGACCGCGGCGCCCGCCGTGGAGGAGGCCGCCAGCCCGGCCGTGCCGTTGCCGCCGCCGATCAGGCGGTCGGCGAGGATCAGCGGCACGCCCGTCACGACGATCACGGCAAGGCCGAGCAGCAGGCCCGGAATCCCGCTGCGGGCGATCACGTGCAGGTCGATGCCGTTGCCAAGCGCGAAGCCGAAGAACGGGATCAGCGGATGGACGCAGCGGCCGAACAGGTCGCGCAGTTCGCGGTCCAGGTTGCCGAGCGCGAAGCCGATCAGGAACGGCAGCACGGCGCCCACGAACAGCCTCGGCTCGAACACCGCCACCCCGGTGGCGCCGAGGATCGTCATGCTGACGAGCGGCCCCGATTCGAGCGACATCAGCACGAACGCGCCGGCTTCCTCGCGCGTGCCGTACTGCTGCATCACGGCCGCGTAGAGCCCGCCGTTGGTCATGTCCATCGAGGCCACGATCGCGAGCAGCGACAGCCCGGCCAGCACCCCGCTCTTGATCCCGTCGTCGGGAATGAACTGCGCGCAGATCAGCGTCACGAGCCACGCCACCAGCGTCTTGGTGATCACCAGCGTGCCCGACTTGCGCAGCACCACGCCGGTGGCGCGCAGGTCGATGGTCGCGCCCATGCAGAAGAACCAGACCGCGAGGATCGGCACCGTGCCCGAGATCAGCCCGTTCGTAAACGAGCCGAAATACTTGCCCGCGTCGGGCGCGAAGGTATGCACGCAGGCGCCCAGCACCATCGGCACCAGCATCAACCCGCCCGGCACGCGGTCGATCACTCTTTTGATATTCACAGGCTTCTCCATGCGTGGACGCGCGCGTCCGTTATCGTTCCCGCCGTCTCCTCGGCGATTTCGGAACGTTATTCCATTCTCATAACACCTTACATCGCGGTTAACCCTGTAATTTCCGTCGGCACGACGACGCGGCCGTGGACGGCTCTGGCTGGAGCGAAAAAATAATCGGAACGACGTTCCGATTATTTTCATCCTGTGATCTAATGCGGAACATCAACGCATCGAGCGGGCGCGCCATGCCCCGCCGCACCGATCCCCACGGAGACAGCAGATGGAAGTCAGGCAGGCCATTCACAGCGAGCACGCGAAAACCCTCGACACCGCCGGGCTGCGGCGCCATTTCCTGATCGAGCAGGTGTTCGAGCCGGACGCCCTGAAGCTGACCTACAGCCATATCGACCGGATCATCGTGGGCGGCGTCTGGCCGGCCACGCACGCGGTCGAGGTGCCGGCCTCGCTCGGCAGCGCGATCGGCGTCGGCTACCTGCTCGAACGCCGCGAACTCGGCGCGATCAACATCGGCGGCGACGGCTGGGTGGAGGTGGACGGCCAGCGCCACGCGGTGCGCTTCGAGGAGGCGATCTACGTCGGCCAGGGCGCGCGGTCGGTCACGTTCGGCAGCGACGACGCCGCGCAGCCGGCCCGGTTCTACTTGAACTGCGCGCCGGCCCACACGGCCTACCCGACGCGCGTGATCACGCTCGGGCAGGCCTCGCCCGAGACGCTCGGCGATCCATCCACCAGCAACCGCCGCACCATCTACAAGTTCATCGTCCCGGAGGTCGTGCAGACCTGCCAGCTGTCGATGGGCATGACCAAGCTCGAACCCGGCAACCTCTGGAACACCATGCCGTGCCACACGCACGAGCGGCGCATGGAGGTGTACTTCTACTTCGGCATGCAGGACGACGCGGCGGTGTTCCACATGCTCGGCGAGCCGCAGGAGACGCGCCACATCCTCGTGCACAACGAGCAGGCCGTGATCTCGCCGAGCTGGTCGATCCATTCGGGCGTGGGCACGCGGGCCTACACGTTCATCTGGGGCATGGTCGGCGAGAACCAGGTGTTCAAGGACATGGACCACGTCGCCGTCGCCGATCTGCGCTGAGCCGCGTCCCCATCCCTGGTTATCGAGAGGAATCTGCATGTCCGCTCCACTTTTCGACCTGACCGGCAAGGTCGCGATCGTCACCGGCTGCAACACGGGGCTCGGCGCCGGGATGGCGTTCGCGCTCGCGGCGGCCGGCTGCGACATCGTCGGCGTCAATCGCGGCGCGCCGGCCGAAACCCAGGCGCGCGTCGAGGCGCTCGGCCGCCGCTTCCTCGACCTGCGCGCGGACCTGTCGACCACGCGGCCGATCGACGACATCGTCAACGCGGCCTGCGAGGCCCACGGGCGCATCGACATCCTCGTCAACAACGCCGGCATCATCCGCCGCAACGACGCGCTCGCGTTCACCGAGGACGACTGGGATGCCGTGATCGACACCAATCTGAAGACCGTGTTCTTCCTCGCGCAGGCGGCGGCGAAGCAGTTCGTCAGGCAGGACAGCCCGGGCAAGATCATCAACGTGGCCTCGATGCTGTCGTTCCAGGGCGGCATCCGCGTGCCGTCCTACACGGCCTCGAAGAGCGGCGTGCTGGGCCTCACGCGGCTGCTCGCCAACGAATGGGCCGCGCGGCGCATCAACGTCAACGCGATCGCGCCCGGCTACATGGCGACCAACAACACCACGCAGCTGCGTCACGACGCGCAGCGCAGCGAGGAAATCGTCGGACGGATCCCGGCCGCGCGCTGGGGCGAGCCCGAGGATCTGGCCGGGCCGGTGGTGTTCCTCGCCTCGTCGGCCTCCGACTACGTCCACGGGCACACGCTCGCCGTCGACGGCGGCTGGCTCGCCCGCTGATTCAACTCCATGCCGGGACGCGCTATGCTCACGCCTGAATCCACATCGACGGACGTTTTGCACATGGAAGCGATGCTCAGGCGGCGCAAGGAAGACGCGCCGCAGGCGCAGGCCGAAGGCGGCGCCGAGAAAGCGGAATCGGCCTCGGCCGCGGGCAAGGTGTTCGCCGTGCTCGAAGCGCTCGGCGCGCACGGGCCGATCGGCATCAGCGAGCTGTCGCACCGGCTCGGCATGTCGAAGACCACCGTCCACCGGTTCCTGCAGACGCTGAAGACGCTCGGCTTCGTCGCGCAGGAGGACGAGACCGAGCGCTATCGCCTGACGATCCGGCTGTTCGAACTCGGCTCGCAGGCGCTCGAGAACGTGGACCTGGTGCGCGAGGCCGACGTCGAGATGCGCCGCATCGGCCGGCTCACGCGCGAGGCGCTGCACCTCGGCGCGTTCGACGAAGACCATATCATCTACATCCACAAGATCGACGCCGACTACGGGCTGCGCATGCACTCGCGGATCGGCCGCACCAACCCGCTCTACAGCACCGCGATCGGCAAGGTGCTGCTGGCCTGGATGGCGCCCGAGGAGGCGCGCGAGGCGCTCTCGCGGATCGAGTTCAGGAAATCGACGCAGAAGACGCTGGCCTCGGCCGAGGCGGTATGGAGCATTCTTCCGCACGTGCGCGAGCAGGGCTACGGCGAGGACAACGAGGAGCAGGAAGACGGGCTCGTGTGCCTCGCGGTGCCGGTGTTCGACCGCTTCGGCCGCGTGATCGCGGGGCTGTCGATCTCGTTTCCGACCATGCGCTGCGGCGCCGACACGAAGGCGCATTACGTTGCGCTGTTGAAGCAGGCCGGGCGGGCCGTCTCGGCCCGGCTCGGCTATCGCGGCACCGGGGCCTGAAGCGCGAACGGCGCCGGCCCCGCGCGAAACCGGGCGGCGCCGCGCGATCGCGCCCGGCGCCGGAGCGATCACGCCGGGCCGCGAAGCGGCAAGGCAAGCCACGATGGCGTGCCTTCGGCAACGCAACACCTCGACGCGTCGCCATCACGGCCGTCATCGTCGCGCTCGCGCGGTTCGCGATCCGCACGGCGCGGCGGCCGCGCAACAGGCCGCGCAACAGCCGGCGCGCGCCCCATCCGCACGGCGAGCCACGGCAGATGGGCGATGCCGGCGAACTTCAGCGCCGGGAACGCCAGCGCGAAAGTCCGCGCCAGCACCGCCCGCCCGGCTTCAGCCCGCGCGCTGCGCTTCGCCCGGCGTGTGCGGAATTCCCTCGACCGGGCATTCCGGCGTGCCCGGCATCGGCCGCGTGAGCGCCTCGACGGCCGCGCGCGTCTTCTGCGGATCGGCCACCCAGTCGCGATAGAACGCGAACGGACACTCGGCCACGCCATGCACGCCGTCGCCCGAATGGATCGTGCCGGTGTAGCCGCGATGCAGCAGCTTGTAGAGGTGGTTCTGCGACTGCATGTTGCGCCGCGCGTCGCGGATCAGCGGCAGCGACAGCTCGGCGTACTGGATGCCCATCTCCTCCTCGCCGCATTCGCCGAGCGTGCGGCCGTCGAAGCCGATGATCGCGGAATGGCCGAAGTAGGAATAGACGCCGTCGAAGCCGGCCGCGTTGGCCACCGCCACGTAGGTATTGTTCATCCACGCCATCGCCTTCGACACCAGCACCTGCTGCTCCTTGGCCGGGTACATGTAGCCCTGGCAGCGCACGATCAGCTCGGCGCCGCGCATCGCGCAGTCGCGCCAGATCTCGGGGTAGTTGCCGTCGTCGCAGATGATCAGGCTGATCTTCATGCCCTTCGGGCCGTCGGTCACGTAGGTGCGGTCGCCCGGATACCAGCCTTCCACCGGCGTCCACGGCATGATCTTGCGGTACTTCTGGACGATCTCGCCGTGGTTGTCGATCAGGATCAGCGTGTTGTACGGCGCCTTGGCCGGGTGCTGCTCGTGGCGCTCGCCGGTGATCGAGAACACGCCCCAGACGTTGGCCTGCCGGCAGGCCGCCGAGAACACCTCGGTCTCGGCGCCGGGAACGGTCGAGGCGGTCTCGAGCATCTCGGCTTCGTCGTACATGATGCCGTGCGTCGAATACTCGGGGAAGATCACGAGATCCATCCCGGGCAGCCCGCGTTTCATGCCGATCAGCATCTCGCCGATCGCGCGCGCGTTGTCGAGGACCTCGGCGCGCGTGTGCAGACGCGGCATCCGGTAGTTGACCACCGCCACGCCCACGCTGTCGCGGCTGCTCGAAATATCTCCATGTCGCATGCTGTGCTCCGTTGCTCGGTTCGCTTCGCGCGACGCCGATGGCTGGCGCCGCGCCTTCGGCCGGCCGCGTCCGGCATGCGCCGGCGCGGCCGGGTTTCGCTTCAGTGGCTGATCATCCAGGGGCGCCCGGCAGGCCGCTTCAGGCCGCCGCCCGCCGCGCCGCCCGGGCCACCGCTCGGCCCGCTGCCCCCGCTCGCGCCGGCCAGCGACACGCGCCGGCCCGAACAGCAGCCGCAGCCGGCGCCATGCCGCGCCGCGCCTGGCTGGCCCGACTGGCGCGGCGCATGCGCGGCACGCTCGTTGGTGGCATGCGCGATGCGCCGCTCGCCCGACATCAGCGCGAGCGACGGCGCGCTCACCAACCGCGCGGCGGCCGTGCCGCAGGCGGGGCACAGCGCGGGCCGGTCGCGCTCGGCGATCGGGCGCAGGGCCGCGAACGGCCCGCAGGTGTCGCAATGGAAGTCGTAGATCGGCATGCTGGCTCCTTCGGCTTGGCCGGTGCGGATGGACCGCGCTCGCGCGCTCAGGCTTTCGCGAGGTCGTGGGAGATCGGCAGGTCGACCTCGCCCGTCACGTGGCGGATCGGCCCCTCGGCGTTCGGACGGATGTCGAAGTCGAAGATGCCGGTGGGCAGCCACAGCGTGGCGCAGGCGTTCGGGATGTCGACCACGCCGCTGATGTGCCCCTGCACCGGCGCGCAGCCGAGCAGCGAGTAGGCCTGCGCGCCCGAGTAGCCGAACTTCTTCAGATACTCGATCGCGTTCAGGCAGGCCTGCCGGTAGGCCACGGTGACGTCGAGGTAATGCTGGCCGCCCGACTCGTCCACCGAGATGCCCTCGAAGATCAGGTAGTCGTTGTAGGCCGGCGTGATCGGGCTCGGCTGAAACACCGGGTTGCGGATCCCGTACTTCGCCATGCCGCCCTTGATCAGGTTCACGCGCATGTGGACCCAGCCCGCCATCTCGATCGCGCCGCAGAACGTGATCTCGCCGTCGCCCTGGCTGAAGTGCAGGTCGCCCACCGACAGCCCCGCGCCGTCCACGTAGACCGGGAAGAACACCTTCGAGCCGCGCGACAGATCCTTGATGTCGCAATTGCCGCCGTGCTCGCGCGGCGGCACGGTGCGCGCGCCCTCGGCCGCGGCCTTTGCCTTCGCGTCGCCGGCGAGGCTGCCCAGGTGCGCGGTGGCCGCGAACGGCGGGTTCGCGAGCGGCGGCACGCGTGCCGGGTCGGTCGCGATCAACCCGGTCTCGCGCGCGTTCCAGGTCTCGAGCAGCTTCGGATCGGGCAGGCAGCCGATCAGCCCGGGATGGATCAGCCCGGCGAAGTTCACGCCCGGGATGTGGCGCGAACTCGTGTAGAGGCCGTGGAAATCCCAGATCGATTTCTGCGCGGACGGGAAATGGTCGGTCAGGAAGCCGCCGCCGTTGGTCTTCGAGAAGAAGCCGTTGAAGCCCCACTGGCTGTCGGCCTTCGCGCCGATGTCGAGCAGGTCCACCACCAGCAGGTCGCCGGGCTCGGCGCCCTTCACGCCCACCGGGCCGGACAGGAAATGGACGATCGACAGGTCGATGTCGCGCACGTCGTCGGCGCTGTCGTCGTTCTTGATGAAGCCGCCGGTCCAGTCGTAGGTCTCGAGCACGAAGTCGTCGCCGGGGTTCACCCAGCACGCCATCGGAATGTCGGGGTGCCAGCGGTTGTGGACTTGCGCGTTCTCGTAGGCGGACTGGTTCAGGTCGACCTGGATCAGGGTGTCGGGCATCTCGCACGCTCCTCGGTTGTCGGGTGCAGTCAAGCGGTTGGAAATCGGTTGGAAAGCGGGTGCAAAGCCGCCGGAGTCCGGCGCGCGGCATCAAGCGCTCCGCGCCGGCCGCGCGGCCTCAGACGGACAGGTACTCGCGAATCCGCCCCGTGTCGCCGGCCTCGCGCGTACTCTGGTGGACGAAGCGGCCGCCCTCGATCACGAACAGGCGGTCGGCCACCTCCAGCGCGAAGCTCAGCACCTGCTCGGACACCACGATCGCGATGTCGCGCGTGGCGCGGATCTGGTTCAGCGCCTTCGCGATGTCCTTGATCACCGAGGGCTGGATGCCCTCGGTGGGTTCGTCGAGCAGCAGCACCTTCGGATCGGTGGCGAGCGCGCGCGCGATCGCGAGCTGCTGCTGCTGGCCGCCGGACAGGTTGCCGCCGCGCCGCCGGCGCATGTCGAACAGCACCGGGAACAGCGCGTAGAGATCGTCGGGCACGTGCTGCGATTTCGCGTTCTCGAGGCCGGTGCGGATGTTCTCCTCCACCGTCAGCGAGGCGAAGATCTGCCGGCCCTGTGGCACGTAGCCGATGCCCTTGGCGACGCGCCGGTAGCTCTCGTCCCTCGAGACGTCGGCGCCGCCGACCTTCACGGTGCCGCGGCTGGCCGGCAGCATGCCGATCAGCGCCTTGAACAGCGTGGTCTTGCCCATGCCGTTGCGCCCCATCACCGCGACGCTTTCACGGTTCGCGACCGAGAAGCCGATGCCGTGCAGCACCTCGCTCTGGCCATAACTGACGACGAGATCGTCGACTTCGAGCATGTTGGTTTCCTCCAGCGTGGCCGAACCGGCGTGCCGGTTCAATGGCCGAGATAGACGTCGATCACGCGCGGGTCGGCCTGCACCTTCGCCATCGGCCCCTCGGCGAGAATCCTTCCCTGGTGCATCACCGTGACCTTGTGCGCGATGCGCTCGACGAACGCCATGTCGTGCTCGATCACGATCATCGAGCGCTGCCGGCAGATGCGCGCCAGCAGCTCGGCGGTGATCTCGCGCTCCTTCACGCTCATGCCGGCGATCGGCTCGTCGAGCATCAGCAGCTCCGGGTCCTGCATCAGCAGCATGCCGATCTCGAGCCACTGCTTCTGGCCGTGCGAGAGCAGCCCCGCCTCGAGATCGAGCGCGGCGCCGAGCCCGATCTCGTCGGCCACCGCCCGCACGCGGTCGATCACCTCGCTGTCGAGCCGGAACGCCAGCGCGCCGAACACGCCGCGCCCGCGCGGGAACGACACTTCCAGGTTCTGCGCGACCGAGAGGTTCTCGTAGATCGACGGCGTCTGGAACTTGCGGCCGATGCCCTTGCGCACGCGCCGGAATTCGGCGAGGCGCGTGATCTCCTCGTTGCGGAACTTGATGCTGCCGGCGGTTTCGCGGGTGCGGCCGCAGATCAGGTCGAGCAGCGTGGTCTTGCCGGCGCCGTTCGGGCCGATCACCACGCGCAGCTCGCCGCGCTCGAGGTAGAGGTTCAGCGCGTCGATCGCCTTGAAGCCGTCGAACGAGACGGTCAGGTCCTCGACCGCGAGCAGGAAGTCGGTATTGCTCATCGTCATGCCTCCCGTTCGATCGGAGCGGTCGCGTCGGGCGCGGCCGCGCCTTTGTCCGCCGCGTTGTCCGCGCCCGCCAGCCAGCGACGCAGACGCCCGCGCAAGTGGGCCTCATAAAGCCCCGCCAGACCGTTCGGGAACGCCATCACCACGCCGATGAACATCGCCGCCATCAGGAACAGCCAGAGGTTCGGCAGGCTCTCCGAGAACCAGGTCTTGCCGAGGTTGACGAGGATCGTGCCGAGCACCGCGCCCGCCACCGACATGCGCCCGCCCACCGCCGCGTAGATCACCATCTCGATCGACGGCACGATGCCGACGAACGACGGCGACATGAAGCCCACCTGCAGCGTGAACATCGCGCCGCCCACCGCCGCGAGCAGCGCCGCGACGCAGAACGCGAACACCTTGAACATCGCGACGTCGTAGCCCGAGAAGCGCACCCGGTCCTCCTTGTCGCGCATCGCCAGCAGCAGCGTGCCGAGCTTGCCGCGCTGGATCCAGCGGCAGGCCAGCATGGCCGCGATCAAGAGCGCCGCGTTGACGAAATACAGCACGTATTTCGCCTGGTTCGACTGGATGCTCCAGCCGAGCAGCGTGCGCAGGTCGGTGATGCCGTTCACGCCGCCCGTGAAGCCCTGCTGGCCGATGATCAGCACCGACAGGATCAGCGCCACCGCCTGCGTGATGATCGCGAAGTAGACACCGCCCACGCGCCGCTTGAACATCGCGAAGCCGATCACGAACGCGAGCGCGGTGGGCACCACCAGCACCGCCAGGATCGCGAACGGCAGCGAGTGGAACGGCTTCCACCAGAACGGCAGCGCCGTGAGCTGGTTCCAGTCCATGAAGTCGGGGATGCCGGGCGTGGTCTGGGTCTTCGTCGAGACCGGATCGGACGCCTCCAGCTTCAGGAACATCGCCATCGCGTAGCCGCCCAGGCCGAAGAACACGCCCTGCCCGAGGCTCAGCACGCCACCGTAGCCCCACGCGATCACGAGCCCGATCGCGACGAACGCATAGGTCAGGTACTTGCCCATCATGCCGAGCCGGAACGGATCGAGCGCGAGCGGAAACACCACGACGATCACGAGCGCGAGCAGCGCGATGCCGGCATAGCCGGAATGCTCGGCGCGCCGAGCCAGCGCGCGCCAGCCGCCCGGCGAACGCACGCCGGCGGGCGCGGCGCCCCCGCCCGCGGCGGATTGGATGGGTTCCATGGTCCTCTCCGTAGAAACGATTGAACGAGTGCCGGCACGGCGCGCCTCAGGCGCGGCGCACCTTCGAGGCGAACAGCCCCTGCGGGCGCAGCATCAGGATGATCACGACGGTCAGCAGCGTCAGCACGCGCGCCGTCGAGCCCGACAGGAAGAACTCGCTGACCGACTGCATCTGCGCGATGCCGAACGCCGAGGCCACGGTGCCGAGCAGGCTCGCCGCGCCGCCGAACGTGACCACCAGGAACGAGTCGACGATGTAGAGCGAGCCGCTGGTCGGCCCGGTCGAGCCGATCGCCGTGAACGCGGCACCGGCCACGCCGGCCACGCCGCAGCCGATCGCGAACGTCATGCGGTCGGTGAGCCGCGTGTTGATGCCGGCGGCGTTCGCCATCGGCCGGTTCGCGACCGTGGCCCGCACCCGCAGCCCCCAGCGCGAGCGATACAGCGCGAGCAGCAGGCCGCCCGTCATCACCAGCGCGAGCCCCATCACGAACATGCCGCTGACGGGGATGTCGAGCCCCTGCGACGGCTCCCACGAGCCCATCAGCCAGTCCGGCAGCGCCGGGCTGACCTCCTTCGGCCCGAAGGTCGAGCGGAACACCTGCTGCATGCCGAGGCTCAGGCCCCAGGTGGCGAGCAGCGTGTCGAGCGGACGCCGGTACAGATGGCGGATCAGCGCCCATTCGGCGAGCCAGCCCGCCGCGAACGCGAGGCCGAACGCGGCCACGATCGCGACGAAGAAATAGACCGGCGTGAGCGCGTGCCAGACGTTCTGCGCGAACCACGAGAACAGGTAGACGGTATAGGCGCCGATCGTCATGAACTCGCCGTGCGCCATGTTGATCACGCCCATCTGGCCGAAGATCACGGCCAGGCCGAGGCCCATCAGCAGCAGGACGCTGAACAGGCTCAGGCCGGCGAAGCCCTGCATCAGCGTGATATTGAAAATGTCGGTGGCGGACATCGCTAGCCTCCTCGGGCGGATGACGGGGGGAACACGCGCGGCGGCGCATCGCTTCGCATCGCGAAGCGATGCCGGCGCGCGCTTACATGTAGCCCTTCGGGAACGGGTTCGGCTGGATCGGCTCGTTCGACTGCGCGACCACCTTGAACTGCCCGTCCGGCTGCCCCTCGCCGATCAGCGAGCGGCTCCAGAGGTGATGGTTCGCGTCCACCTTCGCGTA
Source organism: Burkholderia plantarii (assembly GCF_001411805.1). Taxonomy (NCBI): domain Bacteria; kingdom Pseudomonadati; phylum Pseudomonadota; class Betaproteobacteria; order Burkholderiales; family Burkholderiaceae; genus Burkholderia; species Burkholderia plantarii. The sequence continues at coordinate 2,957,748 of NZ_CP007212.1, forward strand.
GCCCTGCGGCGCGTTCTTCAGCTCGATGCCGGCCGAGGCGGCCACCACCTTGTCCACGTCGAAGCTGCCGGCGCGCTCGCAGGCGGCCTTCCAGATCCACGGGCCGAGATAGGCGGCCTGCGTGACGTCGCCGATCACGGCCTTCTGGCCGTAGCGCGCCTTGAACGCCTTCACGAAGCTCTGGTTGGTGTCGTTGGCGAGCGACTCGAAATACTTCATCGACGAATAGAAGCCGGCGAAATTCTCGCCGCCGATGCCGAGCACCTCGTCCTCGGTGACCGACAGCGTCAGCAGGAACTGCTTGGCCGGCGTGATCCCGGCCGCCTTCAGCTGCTTGTAGAACGCCACGTTCGAGCCGCCCACCACGGTCGCGAAGATGCAGTCCGGGCGCGCCAGCTTGATCTTGTTCATCAGCGAGTAGAAATCGGTGGTACCGAGCGGGTAGTACTCCTCGCCCACCACCTTCGCGTGCAGGTGTTGCTCGATGTGGCGGCGCGCGATCTTGTTCGAGGTGCGCGGCCAGATGTAGTCGGAGCCGACCAGGAAGAAGGTCTTCGCCTTCTTCGTGTTCGAGGCCCAGTCGAGCGCCCAGAGGATCTGCTGAGTCGCCTCCTGGCCCGTGTAGAACACGTTCTTCGACTGCTCCAGCCCTTCGTAGAAGGTCGGGTAGTAGAGCAGCCCGTTGTCCTTCTCGAAGATCGGCAGCACCGCCTTGCGCGAGGCCGAGGTCCAGCAGCCGAACACGGCCGCCACGTGGTCGTTCTCGAGCAGCTTGCGCGACTTCTCGGCGAAGGTCGGCCAGTCGGAGGCGCCGTCCTCCTGGATGATCTGGATCTTGCGGCCGAGCACGCCGCCCATCGCGTTGATCTGTTCGATCGCGAGGCGCTCGGCCTGGATCGAGCCCGTCTCCGAGATCGCCATGGTGCCGGTGGCCGAGTGCAACTGGCCAACCGTCACCGTGGTGTCGGTCACCGCCAGCCTGGTGGTATTGACCTTCGCCGTGGGCGGGGTCTGCGCGAACGACGCGCGCGGCAGGCCCAGCGCCATCAGCGGCGCGGCGGCGAGGCCGCCGATCAGGCGCCGGCGCAGCGACGACGGCGCGCCGTCGTCATCGAATCGATCGTCTACGGGCATCACGTTCTCCTTGTCGTGTCGGTGGCCGGCGGACGGGGCCGGCGCGTGAGGCGAAATGTAGGAAGCCAAATAAACGACCGGAATACGTCGATTGACGTATGGCCCGGCGCGCGCCTGGAATGTAATTTGCATGACGCATCCCGCCCGCCCCGCGCGCACCAATCTGGATCACCCGAGATGGCACCGATGCCCCCGTCCGCCGCGTCAGACGCCGCTTCCCGAGCCGCTTCGGAAGCCCCTTCCACGCCGCACGCGCCGCACGCGCCGGATGCGCCGCCCAGCACGCAGCGCATCGTCAAGGTGCGCCGCGACTACAACGCCTGGGTCGGCGACGAGACGCTCGAGGATTACGCGCTGCGCTACACGCCGAGTTCGTTTCGCCGCTGGTCCGAGTTCCGCGTCGCCAACACCGCGATCGGCGCCGTCTCGTTCCTGGTGCTGGAGGCGATCGGCGGCAGCCTCGTGGTCGACTACGGCTTCACCAACGCGGTCTGCGCGATCGCCGCCGTCTCGCTGCTGATCTGGCTGACGAGCCTGCCGATCAGCTATTACGCGGCGCGCCACGGCGTCGACATGGATCTGCTCACGCGCGGCGCCGGCTTCGGCTACATCGGCTCGACCGTCACCTCGCTGCTCTACGCGAGCTTCACGTTCATCTTCTTCGCGCTCGAGGCGGCCATCATGTCGCTCGCGCTGCAACTGGTGTTTCCGATCTCGATCGGCCTCGCCTACGTGATCAGTTCGCTGGTGGTGATCCCGATCGTGATGTTCGGCATCACGCTGATCAACCGGCTGCAGAGCTGGACCCAGCCGCTGTGGCTGGTGCTGTTCGTGCTGCCCTACGGCGCCGTGCTCTGGCATCAGCCGTCGCTGCTGCGCGAATGGACCACCTTCTCGGGCTTCGCGCGCGACGGCCACGCATTCAACGCGATCGCGTTCGGGCAGGCCGCCACCGTGGTGTTCGCGCTGATCGTGCAGGTCGGCGAGCAGGTGGACTACCTGCGTTTCCTGCCGCCGCTCACCGCGCGCAACCGGCGGCGCTGGTGGATCGCGCTGCTCGCGGCCGGGCCCGGCTGGATCGTGCCCGGCGCGCTGAAGATGCTGGGCGGCGCGTTCCTCGCGTTCGTCGCGATCCAGCACGAGATCGATCCGGCGCATGCCGCACAGCCCACCCAGATGTACCTGGTCGCCTATCACCTGCTGTTCGATCCGCTCGGGCTCGCCGCCTGGGCGCTGCCGGTGATGACGCTGTTCGTGCTGGTCTCGCAACTGAAGATCAACGTGACCAACGCCTACGCCGGCTCGCTCGCGTGGTCGAACTTCTTCGCGCGGCTCACGCACAGCCACCCGGGCCGCGTGGTCTGGCTCGTGTTCAACGTGCTGATCGCGCTGCTGCTGGTGGAGATGGGCGTGTTCGAGGCGATCGGCAAGGTGCTGTCGATGTACGCGAACGTCGCGATCGCCTGGGTCGGCGCGCTGTTCGCCGATCTCGTCGTCAACAAGCCGCTCGGCTACAGCCCGCGCGACATCGAGTTCAAGCGCGCGCATCTGTACGACATCAATCCGGTGGGCGTCGGCGCGATGGGGATCGCCACCGTGGTGGCGATGCTCGCGCACGGCGGCGCGTTCGGCGAGCTGGCGCGCGCGCTGTCGCCGTTCATCGCGCTCGGCGTCGCGTTCGTCTGCGCGCCGGCCATCGCGATCGCCACGCGCGGGCGCTACTACCTCGCGCGCCAGGCCGAGCCCGGCGTGGCCGGTGCGCTGCGCCGCTGCGCGATCTGCGAGAACGAATTCGAGCACGACGACACCGCCTATTGCCCCGCCTACGGCGGCACCATCTGCTCGCTCTGCTGCTCGCTCGATTCGCGCTGCAACGACCGCTGCAAGCCGCACGCGCGGATCGCCGCGCAGCTCGACCGCGCGCTGCACCGGCTGTTCCCGCGCGCGCGGCTCGGCGCGACCGGCGTGCGGCTGATCCACTATGCGAGCCTCGTGCTCGCCACCATGCTGCTGCTCGCCACCGTGCTCTACCTGATCTGGTCGCAGAGCGCCGATTCGCTCGCCGCGCCCGGCTCGCCCGCCTGGCGCGAGGTGGCCAACAGCTACGTGAAGGTGTTCGTCGCGCTCTCGCTGATCGGCGGCATCGCCGCCTGGTGGCTCGTGCTCGAACGCGAGAACCGGCGCGTCACGCAGGAGGAATCGCAGCGCCAGACCGAGCTGCTGATGCACGAGATCGAGGCGCACCGCAAGACCGATGCCGCGCTCAAGCACGCGCGCGCCGCGGCCGAGGCCGCCAACAGTGCCAAGAGCCGCTACGTGACGGGGCTCAGCCACGAGCTGCGCACGCCGCTCAACAGCATCCTCGGCTATGCGCAACTGCTGCTGCTCGCCCAGGACGAGATCGCGCCCGCGCGCCTCAACGCGATCCGCACCATCCACCGCAGCGGCGAGCACCTGCTCGCGCTCGTCGACGGGCTGCTCGACGTGGCGCGCATCGAGGCCGGCAAGCTGCAGTTGAACGTCACGCGCATCGCGCTGCCCGAGTTCCTCGCGCAGATGACTTCGATGCTGCGCCCGCAGGCCGTGGAGAAGACGCTCGAGTTCGTCGTGCAGCCCTCGGGGCGGCTGCCCGCCACCGTCAAGTCGGACCAGAAATGCCTGAGCCAGATCCTCACCAACCTGATCGGCAACGCGATCCGCTTCACGCGCGCCGGCGGCGTGACGCTGCGCGTCGGCCACGCGCTCGACACGCTGACCTTCGAGGTCGTCGATACCGGCCCCGGCATCCCGGCCGACGCGATGGAGCGGCTGTTCCTGCCGTTCGAGCGCGGCGAGGCCGCGAGCCGGCACGACCATGGCGCCGGGCTCGGGCTCACCATCTGCCGGCTGCTCACGCACGCGCTTGGCGGCAGCCTCGAGGTGGAGAGCGTGGTCGGACACGGCACGCGCTTCATCGTCAAGGTCTACGCGCCCGCCGTGCATGCCGCCGCGCCCGCGCGCACCGGGCCGGCCGAGATCCGCGGCTATCGCGGGCCGCGACGCACGCTGCTGATCGTCGACGACCTGCCCGACCAGCGCGCCATCGTCGTGCAGATGCTCGCGCCGCTCGGCTTCGAGATCGCCGAGGCCGACAACGGGCCGGACGCGCTGCGCTGGCTCGGCACGCGCGCCGCCGACGCGATCCTGATGGACATCTCGATGCCGGAGATGGACGGCTACGAGACCAGCCGGCTGATCCGCGAACGCCGCATCTCGGACGCGCCGATCATGCTGCTGTCGGCGAACGCGTTCGCCGACGACCGCGAACGCGCGATCGCGATCGGCTGCGACGACTACCTCGTGAAGCCGGTGCAGGTGCCGGTGCTGCTCGACAAGCTGGCGGCGCTGCTGCGCGTGACGTGGGTGACGGCGAGCGAGGCGTCGATGGAGACGGCGGGGCGGGTTGCGGACGCCGGCGATGCGGGCGATGCCGTCGTGCCGCTCGCCCCGCTCCCGACGGCCGCCGTGATGCCGGCGGCCTTGCCCGACGAGGCCGCGTCGAACGCATCGGACCTGCCCCGGCACGCGACGACCGCGCTCGCGGTGGCACCATCCCGCCTCGCCGCCGCCCGCCATGACGCAGCCGGGCCGCCGCCCGCGGCGCAAGGCGGATCGGCGCCAGCCGCCCTGCCGCGTTCGCTGCACGCGCAGCTGAAGACGCTGCTCGACGTCGGCTACGTGCAGGGCCTCATCGAGGCGCTCGACGCGGCCGCGCCGCATCACCCCGGGTTCGCCGCGCCGCTCGCGTCGCTGCGCGAACACGCCGAACTTTTCCAGCTGAAGGACTTCGAGCATGAGCTTGACCGCATTGCGCCCGGCGCCGGCGACTGAGGCCGCGCTGCCCGGCGCGCTCGGCAATCGTCCCGTGGTGCTGATCGTCGACGATACGCCCGACAACCTCGCGCTGCTGTCCGACACGCTGCGCGCGGACGGCTACGCCGTGCTCGTCGCGCTGAGCGGCGACGACGCGCTGAAGTGCCTCGCGCGCGTGACGCCCGACGTCGTGCTGCTCGACGCGATGATGCCCGGGCTCGACGGCTTCGAGACCTGCCGCCGTCTGAAGCTCGAACCGCGCCACGAGCATCTGCCGGTGATCTTCATGACCGCGCTGGCCGAGAGCGAACATGTCGTGCAGGGCTTCCGGGTGGGCGGCATCGACTACGTGACCAAGCCGGTGCGGCCCGAGGAAGTGTGCGCGCGGATCGCCTCGCACGTGCAGCGCTCGCGCGCCCAGCGCTACGCCGATGCCGTGCTCGGGCTCGAGGCGCGCGCGGCCGTGATCGTCGACGGCGGCGGCGCGATCCGCTGGCAGAGCCCGCAGGCGGCGGTGCGGCTGGCGGGCTATGGCGACGATGCGGATCGCTCCATCAGCCTGGCAAGCGATGAACCGGCGGCGACCCCGCTCGCGCGCGCCGCGCTGCCCGCCCGGCTGCGGCAGTGGTTCGTGCAATGGCGGGAGCAAGGCTGCCCCGAGGACGCCGTCCACGAGACGATCGACGGCGGCGTGCGGCGCTCGGCCCGCGTGACGGGCGCGCCGACGCAGGGCGAATGGGTGGTGGTGCTGGAGGCCTCCGACGACGGCGCGCTGGTGGTGACGCTGCTCGACCGCTTCGGGTTGACCACGCGCGAGGCCGAGGTGCTGCTGTGGGTCTCGCGCGGCAAGACCAATCGCGATATCGGCGACATCCTCGACATGGCGCCGCGCACCGTCAACAAGCATCTCGAACACCTGTTCCGCAAGCTGCACGTGGAGACGCGCTCGGCGGCCGCGGCGCTGGCGGTGAAGGCCGTGGGACGCGGATAGACGCCGCGCGCGACGGCGCGCTCGTGCTGCATCGGCATCCATCGCCGCACCGATGCCGAATCGAGAAATCAGCCGACAACGCGCCACGCACGGCGTCATGCAATGCAACATGATTTCCCGCGCCGGGCTTCCGTTTCCCGCGCTCCGATTCGTGTCTTGGCAGTGGCCGGCCGCGAGACGCTTTATGTTCGGCACGCAGATGCTGCGGGGACGGGTCCGACACGGAGCACCGATCCCGCAGCCTTCGCCCCTCTCGTCACAGCCGAGCCCATGAAACCGACTCTCCCGCGCACCGGCCGCATTGACCCGACCGGCCTCGACCGGAGCGACGCCACGCACCACCCGACCCAGGCCGAGCCGCCAGCCGCCGCGCCCGCGACCGCCGCCAGCAACGCGCTGCCGAGCGACCTGCCGCCCCGTGCCTCGCACGGCGCGGCACGCTCGACGGCAGCCGGGCAAACGCCCGAGCTCGACGGCGCCGAAGCGCATGCGATAGCGCACTTCGCGAGCCTCGCGATCACGGACGACGTCCAGCCTGCCCCGCGCGCGCTTGACGTGGCCGATACATCGAACGACATGTTACACAACACACGGCAAGCCGGCCCGTCGCTCGACAGCATGCCGGTCGAGCTGATCCACGACATGGATCTCGACGCGCAGCAGATGCAGTTCGTCAGCCGGCGCTACGCGCACCTCTTCCACGGCGAGGCCGTGGCCCGGTCGCTCGCGGAGGCGCCCGCGAAGGCGCGCAGCTTCGCCGCGATCGACGCGGCGGTCGCGCAGCTGGCGCGGCTCGTCCCGGCGCGCCAGCAAGGCGGCGCGCTGGCCCAGCTTGCCGCGCGGCTCGAGATGGTGCCGATGCGCGAGCGGCAGGCCAGCTTCGACACGCTGCTGGCCGCGGCGCGGCAATGCCCGGCGCATTTCGAATTGCTGACCGAGCTGTTCCGCCAGACCAACGACTGGGCCCCGGTTCAGCGCGACGCCTGCCAGGCCCGGCTCGCCGACATGGAGGGCGCCGAAGCCGCGCGCGTCGCCGCGTCCGCGAACGACGTGCTCGACGTCGACGACATCCCCGCCCTGCTCCAGCGCACCGACGGCATGCCCGAAGCGCGGCGCAGCGACGTGCTCGGCGCGCTAGCGAAACAACTGTTCGGGCTGCACTACCTCCGCACTCACGATTTCGCGCGGATCTGCGAACGCTTCCACGCCGAACCGTGGCCGCCCGCCGCCGCGGCCGGCCTGCTGCGCCGGATCGGCTGGATCACGGACGAAGCGCGCCGTGATCTGACCGCGCGCAGCGAGGCGCAAGGTTGAGGCAGGGTTGATGCCGGGCCACCGGCGGCCGCGTCGGCGGCTGGCCGGCGTGGCGCGGGCGCATGCCTCAGGCGCTCGTCCCCGCCAACTTGCCGGCCGCCTCGCCGTTCACCTCCCTGAGCACGTCGATGAACGCCCGCAGCCCTGCCGGCACGTGCCGATGCCCCGGGTAATACAGATGCAGCCCGGGAATCAACGGGCACCAGTCATCGAGCACGGTCACGAGCCGCCCGTCGTCGAGCGCCGCGCGCGCCGACGGCTCCGGCACGTAGGCGAGCCCGAGCCCGTCGGCCGCGGCCTCCACCATCAGGCCGTTGTGGTCGAGCGTGAGCACGCCCGGCACGTCGATCGCCATCTCCTGCCCGCGCTTCTGGAACTCCCAGCGGTAGCGCTTGCCGCTCGGCAGCCGCTGGCGGATGCAGGCGTGCAGCGGCAGATCCTCGGGCGTGACGGGCGCCCCGCGCGCCGCCAGATACGACGGCGCCGCCACCACCACGAAGCGCAGATCGTCGCCGATGCGCACCGCCACCATGTCGCGCGGAATCGCCTCGCCGAGCCGCACGCCGGCATCGAACCCCTGCTCCACGATGTCGACGAAACGCCCGTCCGCGACGAGGTCGAGCGCCATGCCGGGAAAACGCGCCAGGAAACGCGGCACCACCGCTTTCATCAGCAGCCGCGCCGCGTTTTCGTTCGCGTTGATCCGGAGCGTGCCGCTCGGCTCGCCGCGCGCCTCGGCCACCGCGTCGAGTGCCTCGTCCAGATCGCGCAGCACCGGCGTGAGCCGCGCGAGCAGGGCCTCGCCCGCCTCGGTCGGCGCGACGCTGCGGGTGGTGCGGTTCAGCAGGCGCACGCCGAGCCGCTGCTCCAGCGCCAGCACCGCGTGGCTCAGCGAGGAACGCGAGACGCCCAGCGCGTCGGCGGCACGCCGAAAGCTCCGGTGCGCCGCCACCGCGGAGAACGCGCCGAGATCGGCGAGGGTCGGCTTGGACATGGGGTATTGGTGGGGATTTTTCACGAGGTCATCCGCACTATAGCGGCTTCTCCGACCAATCATCGATGCCTAGACTGAAGCCGTGCCATTCATTTCAGGGAGATCCGCATCATGACGAAGACCTGGTTCATCACCGGCACCTCGACGGGCCTCGGCCGGCTGCTGACCGAAAGCCTGCTGCAACGCGGCGACCGGGTCGTGGCCACGCTGCGGCGCGAGGGGCCGCTCAACGATCTGAAACGGCAGCACGGCGAGCGCCTGCAGGTGCTGACGCTCGACCTCACCGACGTCGGCGCGGTGCGGGCCGGCATCGACGCCGCATTCGACGCGAACGAGCGCATCGACGTGGTCGTGAGCAACGCCGGCTACGGCCTGTTCGGCGCGGCCGAGGAACTGACCGACGCGCAGATCGACCGGCAGATCGCCACCAATCTGGTCGGTTCGATCCAGCTGATCCGCGCCGCGCTGCCTCACCTGCGCCGTCAGGGCGGCGGGCGGATCGTGCAGGTGTCGTCCGAAGGCGGGCAGATCGCCTACCCGAACTTCAGCCTCTATCACGCAACGAAATGGGGCATCGAGGGTTTCGTCGAATCGGTGGCGCAGGAGGTGGCGCCGTTCGGCATCGACTTCGTGATCGTCGAGCCGGGGCCGACCAGCACGCAGTTCGGCGCCGGGCTCGATCACGCCGCGCCGATGCCTGCCTACGACGCCACGCCGGCCGGCGAAGTGCGGCGCGCGATCGCGTCCGGCACCTTCGCGATCCGCGGCGATGCCGGCCGGACCGTGGCCGCGATGATCGCGGCGGCCGACGCGCCCGAGCCGCCGCTGCGGCTCGCGCTCGGCGGCACTGCTTACCGTTCGATCAGCAACGCGCTGGCAAAACGCCTGCATGCGCTCGAAGCGCAGAAGGCGGTGGCGTTTTCGGCCGATGCGCACGCCTGATCCGGATGCCCGCGGCGTGACGTGCCACGCGCGTCACGCGCCCGGCTTCATTGCCGATGCGCCATGTAGCCGAGATAGGTGATGATCAGATCGATCTCGCGATCGCTCAACTGGTCCGGCGAGAAGGCCGGCATGGCGCGGCCGGGCCAGTCGCGCAGCGAGGCGGGATTGCGGATGTAGCGATGCAGCGCGGCGCGCTGGAAGTAATCGACCGGATTGGCCGGCCTGCCGAGATCGGGGCCGATGTTCGAGCTGCCCGCGCCGTTGAAGCGATGGCAGGCCAGGCACTGCGCGATGAACAGGTGCTGCCCGGCGCGGACCGGATCGGTGGCCGGCAGCGTCGGATCGACGGCGAGCGCGGGCCAGCGCGCGGCCGGCGAACGTTCGACGGCGAACTGCGCGACCTGATACGGCCACTGCTCGCTGCGCACCGACGCCGCCTGCGCACCCACCCAGACCAGATAGAACGGCCCGGCACTCACCGGCTTGCCCGGCAGCTTCGGCCACGGCCGGGCCGGATCCTCCACCGCGAGGTACGCCACGGCGCGCGCGGGATCGCGGTTGCGGACCAGATCCATCGGCAGCTGCGCGGCGAAACCGTCGGTGGCGCGCGTCTCGATCACGGTGTCGGGCGGCAGCGATGTGCCGTCGATCAGGTCGGCCAGCGGTACCGCGCGGTAGGTCATCGGCTTGCTGTAGGAAACGTCGCGGGCGACGTGGATGTCCGCCACGTCGCGGCGCGCCAGCAGGGCCTGGGCGGTGAACCTCAGCAGCTTGCCGCCGGTCGCGATCGTGATCGCGGGTTGAGCGGGCGCGCTGTGGGCGAGCGCGCAGAGCAGCAGCAGCCAGAGCGAAAGCAAGGCGCGTTTCAGCACTCGAGGGTCTCCGTGGGTGGGCGCTCGCGACTTGCGAGGGCACCGGGTTGCCGGCGGCAGACCTCCTCGGGTACGCCGCTGGCCGACCATGTCAGCGCGTCGATGCGGCCGGCGCCTCGATCGCGAAGTCTGGATTATCCGATATCGCCGCGCCGAAGGCTGGCAAGGCGTTCCCCCCGGATCCCGTGAACCTGAACGGCCGCCGTCATGAAAAAATCCTCGATTCCGCCATCGATGCGATTGGCAACGCGCCCCTGATGCGCCTCGATCGCCTGATCTGCGCCCATCGCGCGAGCGCTACCCTGCTCGCGAAGCCCGACTACCTCAATCCCGGTTCTTCGAAAAATGACCGCGCCGCGCGCGGCATCATCGAAGCGGCGGAGCGCGATGGCTCGCAGTGCCCGGACCGGCCGTGGTCGAGCTGGCCTTCGGCAACATGCGCCCCGGGCTCGCGCTCGACTGCGCGGTGACGGGTTATCCGGTCGCTGGTGGCCGTGATGTCGACGGATGATTCCAAGGAGGGGACGGCCATGCAGCCGGTGGCAAGCGGGCTACGATCCCTTTCGCGCGAGTCTCGCGGCCCATCCCGGGGAAGGCGCAAGCCTGGACGAATCCGTGCGCTGCCGGCGCGACCCGGCTTCGGCGGCATCGATCCGCCTCAGGCATCGCAAGCGCCGATAACGTGCCTGGTTGTCGAAAACGAAGGCAATCGGGAGAACCATGAAAAGGCCATCGTCGCGCTTTGCGCAGCACTCTCCGCCTGCACCACGTCCTGTCAGAATCACGACCTGGCCGGCGCGGGCGCGATCCCAACTCATCTCTCCGCCAGTTCGAGCGTGTACGTCGCACTGCCTGCCGACGGCGCCTACGAGTCGAAGGTGTATTCGAGATCCGGCCGGACGACGACGCAGGCGATTGCCGCCGCGTTCGCGCGCCACGGTTCGCGCCGTGACGATTGCCGACGCATCCGCGATCTCGCATCGGGAAGCGCGCGCCACCGAGTGGTCCGGCCGCCCGAGCCGCATGTCGATCTCGCTGGCGATGATCGACGTGCCGAGCGGCATCGTCGTAAGTAACGTCGAGTTGACCGGCCGCAGCCGGATCGTCTCCTTCACGAGCGCGTCGCCCGACAGCCTGCTGCGCGAGCCGATCGGCAAGTACATCGACAGCCTGGACGCCCGATAGGCACACCGTGCCCGGTCGCCCCACCCCGGAGGGCCGACGAAGGGCGTCACCGGGGCCCGCCAAACATCCCGGGCCACGAATCCGCGCAGTGTCCTGCGCCACCCGCCGGAACGGGTGATGCGCGAAAATGCGCGTCCGCCCCGCGACAAGCGTCCCCTCGCCCACACGGCCAGTCGCCGCACCGCCCCGCCGCCGCACTGGTAAACTCGCCACGCAAAGCACTCTCTTTCCGGAAGCTCATGACCGCCTCATCCGCCGCACCAGCCGATATCTCGACAGCGAACCACACGCCAATGATGCAGCAGTACCTGCGCATCAAAAGCGAGCACCCGGACACGCTCGTCTTTTACCGGATGGGCGACTTCTACGAGCTGTTCTACGACGACGCAGAAAAGGCCGCGCGACTGCTCGACCTGACGCTGACGCAGCGCGGCGCCTCGGGCGGCAATCCGATCCGGATGGCGGGCGTGCCGCATCACGCGGTCGAGCAATATCTGGCGAAGCTCGTGAAGTTCGGCGAATCGGTGGCGATCTGCGAACAGATCGGCGATCCGGCCACCTCGAAAGGCCCGGTCGAGCGCAAGGTGGTGCGCGTCGTCACGCCCGGCACGCTGACCGACGCGGCGCTGCTGTCCGACAAGGCCGACGTGTTCCTGCTCGCGCTGAGCCTCGGCCACAACAAGCGCGGCGTGGTCAGCAACATCGGCCTGGCCTGGCTGAACCTCGCGAGCGGCGCGCTGCGGCTCGCCGAGATCGCGCCGGACGAACTCGGTGCGGCGCTCGAACGGATCCGCCCGGCCGAAATCCTCGCGGCCGACGGCGCGATCGAGACGGTGCCGCCCGGCGCCGGCGCGGTCACGCGCGTGCCGGTCTGGCATTTCGACGTCGCCTCGGGCACCCAGCGGCTCTGCAGCCAGCTTGACGTGGCCAGCCTCGAAGGCTTCGGCGCGCACTCGCTGACGAGCGCCTGCGGCTCGGCCGGCGCGCTGCTGCTCTACGCGGCGTCCACCCAGGGCCAGCAACTGCGCCACGTGCGCAGCCTCAAGGTCGAGACGGAATCGGAATACATCGGCCTCGATCCAGCCACGCGCCGCAATCTCGAACTGACCGAAACGCTGCGCGGCACCGAGTCGCCCACGCTCTACTCGCTGCTCGACACCTGCTGCTCGATGATGGGCAGCCGCCTGCTGCGCCACTGGCTGCACCATCCGCCGCGCGCCTCGGTGGCAGCGCAGGGCCGCCAGCAGGCGATCGGCGCGCTGCTCGAAGCAGCCGGCGAAGCGAGCCTCGACAACCTGCGCCGCGCGCTGCGCCAGATTGCCGACGTCGAACGCATCACGGGCCGCCTCGCGCTGCTGTCGGCGCGCCCACGCGACCTGTCGAGCCTGCGCGACACGTTCGCCGCGCTGCCGGCGCTTCGCGAGCTGGTCGCCCCGATCACGCAGCACGCCGCCACGCTCGCGCGCCTCGAAGCGGCGCTGGAGCCGCCCGCCGGCTGTGCGGACCTGCTCGCGCGCGCGATCGCGCCGGAGCCGGCCGCGATGGTGCGCGACGGCGGCGTGATCGCGCGCGGCTACGACGCCGAACTCGACGAGTTGCGCGACATCTCCGAGAACTGCGGCCAGTTCCTGATCGATCTCGAAGCGCGCGAGCGCGCGCGCACCGGCATACCGAACCTGCGCGTCGAGTTCAACCGCGTCCACGGCTTCTACATCGAGGTCACGCGCGGCCAGACCGACAAGGTGCCCGACGACTATCGCCGCCGCCAGACGCTGAAGAACGCCGAGCGCTACATCACGCCCGAGCTGAAGACCTTCGAGGACAAGGCGCTGTCGGCGCAGGAACGCGCGCTGTCGCGCGAAAAGGCGCTCTACGACGCGCTGCTGCAATCGCTGCTGCCGTTCATCGAGGACTGCCAGCGGGTGGCCGGCGCGCTGGCCGAGCTCGACGTGCTGGGCGCGTTCGCCGAACGCGCGCGCGAGCTCGACTGGGTCGCGCCGCGCTTCTCCGACGAGATCGGCATCGACATCGAGCAGGGCCGCCATCCGGTGGTCGAGGCCCAGGTCGAGCAGTTCATCGCGAACGACTGCCGGCTCGGCAACGATCGCAAGCTGCTGCTGATCACCGGCCCGAACATGGGCGGCAAGTCGACCTTCATGCGGCAGACGGCGCTGATCGCGATGATGGCTTACGTCGGCAGCTACGTGCCGGCCAAGTCGGCCACGTTCGGCCCGATCGACCGGATCTTCACGCGCATCGGCGCGGCCGACGATCTGGCGGGCGGCCGCTCGACGTTCATGGTGGAAATGACCGAGGCCGCGGCGATCCTCAACGACGCCACGCCGCATAGCCTCGTGCTGATGGACGAGATCGGCCGCGGCACCTCGACCTTCGACGGCCTCGCGCTGGCCTGGGCGATCGCGCGCCACCTGCTTTCGCACAACGGCTGCTACACGCTGTTCGCGACGCACTACTTCGAACTCACGCAGCTGCCGGCCGAATTTCCGCATGCGGCCAACGTCCACCTGTCGGCGGTCGAGCACGGCCACGGCATCGTGTTCCTGCACGCGGTCAACGAAGGGCCAGCGAACCAGAGCTACGGCCTGCAGGTGGCGCAGCTCGCGGGCGTGCCGCCCGCCGTGATCCGCGCGGCGCGCAAGCACCTCGCCCATCTCGAACAGCAGTCGGCGGGCCAGCCCACGCCGCAGCTCGACCTGTTCGCGGCGCCGCCGCCCGTCTACGACGACGAACCCGACTACGGCCGCCCCGCCGCCGAGATCCACGAGGCGCCGCCGGCCGAACCGCATCCGGCGCTGACGCGCCTGCGCGGCATCGATCCCGACGATCTGAAGCCGCGCGAGGCGCTCGACCTGCTCTATGAACTGCACGCGCTCGCCGGCAGGCGCGCCGACGATGAGACGGCGCACTGACGCGCCTCCACGCCGCCCGCGCGCCACGCCCGCCGTGGCCGCGGTGCTGCTTGCGGCGGCGCTGGCCACGGCCGCGGTCACCGCAAGAGCGGCGCCGGCCGCGGTCGCGCGCGATCGCGTCGAGCCCGGCTATGCGTTCGCGGTGCTGTCCGGCGTGCTGGTCGGCCCGGCCGACGAACCGGGCGCGCAGCGCGTGCTCGACGCGATCTCGCGCGACCGCGGCGTGGCCTTCGTCGTCTACGACGGCAACCTGAAAGGCCCGCGCGAAGTCTGCCGCGATGCGGTCTACGACGCGCGCTTCGCGATCCTGAAGGCATCGCGCGTGCCGGTGTTCTACGTTCCCGGGCAGGCCGACTGGGCCGCCTGCGCGGCGCGCGAGAACGGCGGCTACGACGCGGTGGAGCGGCTCGACTACCTGCGCCAGACATTCCTGCCGGATTCCGAATCGTTCGGCGTGACGCCGCAGCCGCTGACGCGCGAGAGCGAAGTCGCGCGCTTTCGCCCGTTCCGCGAGAACATCCGCTGGACGCAGGGCGACACGGTGTTCGTCGCGATGAACGCGCCCTCGCCGAACAATCGTTACCTGACGGCGGGCGGGCGCAACGGGGAATTCGAGGATCGCGCGATCGCCAACGCGTTCTGGATCGATCATTCGGCCGAGTTCGCCAGGCGCCGCAATGCGCGCGCGCTGGTGATCCTGATCGAGGGCGATCCGCAGTTCGAACACTACGAGCGCGAGCGGTTCGCGTGGCTGCGATTCGGGCACACGCGCCGTGACGGCTTTCTGGAGTTCAAGCGCGCGCTGGTGAAGGCGGCCGCGGCGTTCCACGGCACGATCCTGGTAATCCACGCGAACGACGAGCCGCTGCGCGGCGGCTTTCGCATCGACCAGCCCTTGCACGACGAAAAAGGAGACCGCATCAATAACCTGACGCGCATCGCGATCGCGCCGCGCGAGCGGCTCGTGCAATGGATCAGGATCACGGTGAATCCGGCGCGGCGGCCGATGTTCGGAGTGAGCGTGCAGGAGGTACCGAGCAACCTGCCGGTGCCGCCCGCGTTGCCGCTGACGCCGCACGACGACACGCCGTTGCCGCCGATGCCGGAAATCCCCGCGCTGCCCGAGATTCCGGACTCGGCCGCGAGCGGCACGTTGCCGCCGCAAACGGCCTCGAGCGGCGCCTCATCCGGTGCGTCGTCCGGCGTATCGACCGGATCGGGCAACCTCCCCGTCTCCGTGCCGGGCAGCCTGCCGGCATCGATGCCGGCCCTGCCGGAACGCGACGACTGGCGAACTTCCCGCCCGGCCGCCCCGCGTTGAATCGTTATTGGCGCGCGCCGGTCAATCCGTGACCAGCGCGGCCCGCGACTCAGTGAAGCGTGCGGCCTTGCGCCGACGCGTCGTCCTCGTCGTCATCCTCTTCATCTTCATCGACGATCTCAAGACCTTCCGCGCCATGCGCGTGCTCGTGTTCGATCTCGTCCTCGGTGGCCGCACGCACGTCCTTGACCGACAGCGCGAAACGCAGCGCCATGCCGGCGAGCGGGTGGTTGCCGTCGAGCACGACCTTGTCCTCGGCGATGTCGGTGACGGTGTAGATCAGCGAATCGACTTCCTCGTCGCCGTCCTCAGGTGTGCCTTCAAACTGCATGCCGACTTCGAGCGGCTCGGGGAAACGGTCGCGCGACTCGATCTTCACGAGCTCCGGATCGTAATCGCCGAACGCATCCTGCGGCTCCAGCTGAACCTGCGTCTCGAAGCCCGCTTCCTGCCCGTCGAGTTGTTCCTCGATCTTGGGGAACGTGCCATCATAGCCGCCGTGCAGATAGACCATCGGCTCGTCGCTCTCTTCGATCAGGTTGCCTTGAGTGTCAGACAGCTTGTATGCAACCGACACGACGGTGTTTTTTGCGATTTTCATCCAAATCTCCCAATTACCAGCCGCATTATACGATGTCCCAACGGTCCGAAACCGAACCGACAGGCGCTGCCCGAGCCGCCTCCGGCGCGCCCCAGCCCGATACCGCCACGCCGCTGCTCGGCAACCTCACGCCGTCGCAATTCATGCGCCGCTACTGGCAGAAAAAACCGCTGCTGATCCGCCAGGCGATCCCGGGCGTCGTCCCGCCGCTCTCGCGCGACGCGCTGTTCGAGCTGGCCGCCGATTACGACGCCGAATCGCGACTCATCACCCATTTTCGTAACAGATGGCAACTGGCGCAGGGACCGTTCGAGCCCGATGCGCTGCCGTCCGTGAAGAAGCGCGAATGGACGCTGCTGGTGCAAGGCGCGGACCTGCACGACGATGCCGCGCGCGCGCTGCTCGAACGGTTTCGCTTCATCCCCGACGCGCGCCTCGACGACCTGATGATCTCCTACGCGACCGACGGCGGCGGCGTGGGCCCGCACTTCGATTCCTACGACGTGTTCCTGCTGCAGGTGCATGGCCGGCGACGCTGGCGCATCGGCGCGCAGGAGGACCTGACGCTGCGCGAGGATCTGCCGCTGAAGGTGCTCGAACGTTTCGAGCCGACCGACGAGTGGGTGCTCGAGCCCGGCGACATGCTGTACCTGCCGCCGCACATCGCCCATGACGGCATCGCGGAGGGCGAATGCATGACCTGCTCGATCGGCTTTCGCGCCCCGTCCGCGGGGGAATTGACGGGGCAGTTCCTCTATTACCTCGCGGAACGTGGTGCGCTGCGGCAAAGCGCGCGCGCCGGCGAACTCTATCGTGATCCCGCGCAGCCGCCCGTCACCGATCCGGCGCGACTGCCGGCCGCGCTGGTCGAGCGCGTCGAGACGATTCTGAAGGGGATCCGCTGGACCACGCGCGACGTCGAGAATTTCCTCGGCAGCTACCTCAGCGAACCGAAGTCGAACGTGGTGTTCGACGCCCCGGACAAACCGCTTGGCGAGGCCGCGTTCATCGCCGAGGCCCGCCGCCGTGGCGTGCGCCTCGACAGAAAAGCGGCATTGCTGTATAACGCGCGATCGTACTTCATCAATGGCGAAGAAAATCCGCTCGCCGGCAACGCGAAATGGCTGCCGGAATTGGCCGATCAACGTCATCTGGGGGCGAAACGCTTTGTAACACACTCCCGCCACCCCCTCATGACAGCCTTGCTGCACGAGTGGTATTGTGCGGGCTGGATCAGGCTGGGCGACCTGTCGTAAGGTTGCCTTCGCAGGAGCCCATACCAGTCAAACTTGTATGGGAAAGACAACGTATTGACCCCGCATTTGTCGACGGTCGATACGAAAGTGCATATAATTTCCGCCCAAGCCGTAGGGAAGATTCACGCTCTGGCAGTGCATCTCCACCAGCGGCCCAGGTCGGTGTTGGAGCACATTACCGGTATCGTTTCGCGCTGTTGCTTACCTTTAACCATAAAAGGACGTGATCATGAAGAAATCCCTCCTCGTAGCTTCCCTGTTGGCCGCCGTTGCACTCGCTGCGTGCAACAAGAGCTCGGACCAAGCCGCTTCGTCGGCTGCTAGCGACGCATCGGCAGCAGCTTCGGCTGCTTCGTCGGCGGCTACGGCTGCTTCGGACGCAGCGTCGAGCACGGCCGCTGCTGCGAGCGACGCCGCTTCGGCATCCGCTGCTGCTGCTCCGGCATCGGACGCTGGCGCATCGGCTGCAGCTCCGGCTTCGGGCGCGAGCCAGTAAGCGCTCATCAGCTCACGCTGATACGAAAAACCGGCCTCCTGGGCCGGTTTTTTTTCATTCAGACGTTTTGAAGTTTTGAAGTTTTGAAGCGGGAACGCGGCACGGCCGCAGGCGGGCCGATCAGAGGCTCAGCCAGCCGAAGCCGTCGTCCTGCGAGGCCACCGTGACGTCGCCTGGCGCGCCGCCCAGCGCCGCCGCCAGGGCCGCCTGCGCGAGCTCGGGCAGATTGTTCTGCTGGCTCAGGTGCGCGGCCACCAGGTGCCGCAGGCGAGCCCGGTCGAGCGAGGCGAGGATCGCGGCCGCGGCGTCATTGCTAAGGTGTCCGTGCGAACCGCCGATGCGCGCCTTCAGCGAGGCCGGATAACGGCTGCCGGCCAGCATCGCGACGTCGTGATTGGCCTCCAGCACGAGCGCGTCGCAGCCGCTCAGCACGGTGCACAGATGCGGCGTGGACATGCCCGCGTCGGTCAGCACGCCGAGCCGCGCCGCGCCATCCGAGAACACGAACTGGAGCGGCTCGCGCGCGTCGTGCGGCACCGTATACGGATGAATTTCCAGATCGCCGATCGGCGTCGTTTCGTCGCCCCACATCACGTGCAGGTCGACGTCGGCCGCATCAGCGCCCACCGCACGCGCGGTGCCCCAGCTCATGAACAACGGGAGTCCGAAACGTCGGGCCAGCGTCAGCGCGCTGCCGATGTGATCGCTGTGCTCATGCGTGATCAGGATCGCGTCGAGTTCGTCGGAGGCGAGCCCGACGCGCGTCAGGCGCCGGTCGATTTCCTTGGCGGAGAAACCGCAGTCGAGCAGCACGCGCGTGGTCGTGGTGCCCGACGTGGCCTCGACGACGAGCGCGTTGCCCTCGCTGCCGCTGCCGAGGCTCGTGAATCTCACGCGCTCAGTTCAGTTGCGCGTGCAGCAGCTTGATGATGCGCTGCGCATCGGCCGAATTGTCGACCTGGCCGTTCTCGTCCACCACGGCGACCTGCGTTTGCGCGTCGCCGTTGGCGCGCACGCTGACGAAGAACTCCTTGCCCGGCTTGGCCGCGCTCGGGCCGCCGAAGAACAGCTTGCCGAACACGCCTTCGCGCTTCAGTTCCTCGGCCGAATTCGCGTAGCGGACCATGTAGACGCCCTTGGCGCGGTCGCGGTTGTCGACGGCGAAGTTGGTGCGGTCGAGCGCGAGGCCCACGCGCAGCCAGGCCCGCTCGAACGATTCGGCCAGATCGAGCGTGGTCGCGCCGGAGCTCGTATCGACCACCTTCGCCGGCGCCGTGGCCGGGCGCGCGTCGGTCAGCAGTTGCTTGGCCTGCGCGTCGGTCAGCCCGAACTTCTCCATCAGCTTGGCGAGGAACACGGCCTCGAGCACCGGATTGCGCGGCCGCTCGACCCAGCGCGAGGCATCACCGCCCTGCGGCCCGGTCAGCACTTCCTCCATCGCGCTGTGCGTGATCGAGATGTCGGTCGAGCCGTCCGATGCGCGCGTGACGAGCGTGCGGAAGCTGTCGCGCGTGCCCGACGAATACGCGAAATCGATCACGCGGCCGATCGTGCGGCGGAACCAGTCGTCGGGGATGTTCGCGCGGTTCTCGGCCCAGTCGGTCGCCATGATGCCCGTCTGCGGCGCGTCGGTCTTCAGTGCGAAGCCGTTGTCGGCCCAGAAGTCCTTCAGCTGCGGCCAGAGCTGCTCCGGCGTGCGGCCGTCGACGACGAGCCAGCGGCGGTCGCCGTCACGCTCGACGTGCATGCCGAACGGATCCTGCGCACTCGGCTGCCCTTCCGTCGCGTTGCCGGCCGCGGTGACCGCGCGCTGCGGCAGCGAGCCGAGACCGGCGTTGGTCGGCGGCGCGATGTAGGACGGGTTGACCGGCACCGAGGTCAGATCCTTCGGCACCTCCAGCGGCGGCGCCGAGCCGGTCGCCTTGTAGTTGACCCGGTCCGGCGCGAGGTAGTCGTTCAGCGTATCGCAGCCGGCCAGCGCGCCGAGCGCGAGCACCATCACGGACGCCTGGAGGGCGCGAGAGGAAAAGGCGAAATGTTTCATGAAATCCTTCGTCTTGCTAAAGGCATGTGACGCGCGATGCCGGCGGGCCGGACAGGAGTCGGAGTGGATCGAAAGTCCGGGCGGCGCGGCCGCCCGGATCGGTTAAACGATGCCGGCTTCGCGCAGCGCACCGCGCACGACATCGTGATAGCGCTCGTCGAGCGGCGTCAGCGGCAGGCGGATGCCGCCGCGGATCTTGCCCATTTCCTGCAGCGCCCACTTCACCGGAATCGGGTTCGCCTCGGCGAACAGGTGCCTGTGCAGCGACAGCAGCTTCAGATGGATCTCGCGGGCCGTTTTCGCGTCGGCGGCGATCGCCGCGCGGCACAGCTCGCTCATCGCGCGCGGCGCGACATTGGCCGTGACCGAGATGTTGCCGTGGCCGCCCAGCAGCATCAGCGCGATCGCGGTCGGATCGTCGCCGCTGTAGATGCCGAAGCCGGCCGGCGCCGCCTTGATCAGTTGCGCGGCACGATCGATGTTGCCGGTCGCGTCCTTCACGCCGACGATGCCCGGCACCTCGGCGAGGCGCAGGATCGTCTCGTTGGCCATGTCGGCCACGGTACGGCCCGGCACGTTGTAGAGGATGACCGGCAGGTCGACCGCCTCGGCGATCGCCTGGAAGTGGCGGAACATGCCTTCCTGCGTCGGCTTGTTGTAATACGGCACGACCTGCAGCGTGGCGTCGGCGCCGACCGACTTCGCGTGGCGCGCCAGCTCGATCGCTTCCGAGGTCGAATTGCCGCCCGCGCCCGCGATGATCGGGATCCGCCTGGCCGTGTGCTCCACCGCCGTCTTGATCGTCAGCACGTGCTCGTCGACCGACAGCGTCGCCGATTCGCCGCTCGTGCCCACCACGACGAGCCCGTTGGTCCCCTCCTCGATGTGCCAGTCGATCAGCTTGCGAAAGGCCGGCAGATCGAGGCTGCCGTCTTCGAGCATCGGGGTCACGATCGCGGGAATGCTGCCGCGGAATTGAATACCGTCTTGAGTGCCGTTAGCCATGAAACGCAATGAAAGTAAACTCAATAAACGTCGATTGTAGCGGATTACCCGAGCAGTCCGTAACGCGGAAATCCCGCCCCTTGTTGCGCGGCGTGCTCCCGCACCGCGCAGATTCGTTGCACGAACGCCGGCCGCGGACGATCGACGTAACCGTCCTCGAACGCGATCGTGCGCAACTCGCCGCGCACCGCGTCGATCAGTTCGCCGGGTGTGAGCAGGAACGCCGGGTTGGACGGTTTGCCGAGCGTTTCGTTGCCGCGCGCGAAGGTTTCGTAGAGCAGCACGCCGCCCGGCGCGACCGCTTCGACGAGCCGCGGCAGCAGCGGGCGATGCAGGTAGTTCGTGACCACTACGGCGGAAAACCGCACCCCGGCCGGCAGCGGCCACGGCGCGCCTTCGAGGTCGGCCGCGTGGGCCTCGACACCGTCGAGCGCGGCCAGCGTCGCGAGTGCGGCCGGATCGCGATCGAGCGCCCGCACCGGATGGCCGCGCGAGGCGAACCAGCGCGCATGCCGGCCCTGGCCGGCTGCGACGTCGAGCACCGCGCCGCCCGGCGCGACCAGATGCGACCACGCGGCGATCCAGCGCGACGGCGCGGCTGCGGCGTCAGCCACGGCCTGCGAAGCCGCGGTGTCGCCGGGAACGGACATCGTCATCGGAACGTCCCGCCCGCTCAGTTGTAGGACAGGCCCATCGCGTCGCGCACGTCGCGCATCGTTTCGACCGCGTGCTTGCGTGCCTTGTCGCAGCCGTCGGCCACGATCGCGCGCAGCAGCGACGGATCGTCCATGTATTTCTGCGCGCGTTCGAGCATCGGCTGCTGTTCGCGCAGGATGCCTTCGACGACGGGCTGCTTGCAGTCGAGGCAGCCGATGCCGGCCGACTTGCAGCCCTGCGTCACCCACTCGCGCGTGGTGTCGTCCGAGTAGACGAGGTGGAACTGCCAGACCGGGCACTTCTCGGGGTCACCCGGATCGGTGCGGCGCACGCGGGCCGGATCGGTCGGCATGGTGCGGACCTTCTTCGTGATGGTCTCGGCGTCCTCGCGCAGCCCGATCGTGTTGCCGTAGGACTTCGACATCTTGCCGCCGTCGAGCCCCGGCATCCGCGACGCCTCGGTCAGCAGCGCCTGCGGCTCGACCAGGATGATCTTGCGCGCGCCCTCGAGATAGCCGAACAGCCGCTCGCGGTCGCTCATCGACAGGCTCTGCGACTCCTGCAACATCGCGCGCGCCTGTTCGAGCGCCTCGTCGTCGCCCTCCTGCTGATACGCGTTGCGCAGTTCGTGATAGAGCTTGGCGCGCTTGCCGCCGAGCTTCTTCGCAGCCTCGAGCGCCTTCTCCTCGAAGCCCTTCTCGCGGCCGTACAGGTAGTTGAAGCGGCGCGCGATCTCGCGCGTCATCTCGACGTGCGGCACCTGATCCTCGCCGACCGGCACCAGCGAGCCGCGATAGAGCAGGATGTCGGCCGCCATCAGCACCGGATAACCGAGGAAACCGTAGGTGGACAGATCCTTGTCGCGCAGCTTCTCGATCTGCTCCTTGTAGGTCGGCACGCGTTCGAGCCAGCCGAGCGGCGTGCTCATGCCGAGCAGCAACGCCAGTTCGGCGTGCTCCGGCACCTTGCTCTGGATGAACAGCGTGGCCTGGGTCGGGTCGATGCCGGACGCGATCCAGTCGATCAGCACTTCCCAGACGTTCTTCTCGATCACCTCGGGCGTTTCATAGTGCGTGGTCAGCGCATGCCAGTCGACCACGCAGAAGAAGCACGGATACTCGGACTGCAGCTTCGCCCAGTTCTTCAACACACCGTGGTAATGGCCGAGGTGGAGCGACCCGGTGGGACGCATGCCGGAAAAGATACGATCGGGGAACATGATTATGTTTTAGAAGAAAAGCGAAGCAAGGGGATTCAGGATGGCCGCCAGCGCGGTTTGGCCAAGGTCGACCAGCGGACGCAGCCAGATCTTCGTCAGCAGGCCCGTCGAGACGAGGATCAGCACGATGAAGAAGCCGTAGGGCTCGAGCTTCGAGAGCGCGATCGACTGGCGCGGCGGCAGCAGCGCCGCGAGCACGCGCCCGCCGTCGAGCGGCGGCAGCGGAAACAGGTTCAGCGCGGCAAGCACGAGATTGGTGCCGATGCCGGCCGCGGCCATCCGCGTGAAAAACGGTTCGTCGATCTGCGTGACCGCGAGGCCGACGGCCACGAAACCCCACAGCAGTGCCTGCACCAGATTGCAGGCGGGGCCGGCGGCCGCCACCAGCAGGCTGCCCCAGCGCGGGTTGCGCAGGTTGCGGAACGCCACCGGCACCGGTTTCGCGTAGCCGAACAGGAACGCGCCGCTCGTCAGGAAATACAGCACCAGCGGCATCGCGATCGTGCCGATCGGATCGATGTGGCGCATCGGATTGAAGGACACGCGGCCGAGCGCGTAGGCGGTGTTGTCGCCGAGCAGGCGCGCGGCATAGCCGTGCGCGGCCTCATGCAGCGTGATCGCGAAGATCACGGGCAATGCGTAGACGGCAATCGTCTGAATCAGGTTGTCCATAGCGCGGTATTGTAACAAGCAGGAAAAGTCGAACGCCGAAACGCGGACACCGAAATACCGGGGCTCGCGTTACGGCGTGTGAGAAGGCGCGCGCTCAGGCGTCCGCGCTAAGTCCGAACGGCTCGAGCGGGCCGCGCCCGGCTCGCACCAGCACCGGCTCGGTGCCCGTCAGGTCGACGATCGTGGACGGCTCGCGCGGGCACGCGCCGCCGTCGATCACGAGATCGACCTGTTTCTCGAGGCGTTCGCGAATCTCCTCGGGATCGTTGAGCGGATCGGTATCGGGCGGCAGGATCAGCGTGGTGCCGAGCAGCGGCTCGCCGAGCGCCTCCAGCACCGCCAGCGTGATGGCGTGATCCGGCACGCGCAGCCCGATCGTCTTGCGCGACGGATGCGAGAGCCGGCGCGGCACCTCCTTGGTGGCCTGCAGCACGAACACATAGGGGCCGGGCGTGACCGACTTGATCAGCCGGTACTGGTGGTTGTCGACCATCGCGAAATTCGCGAGCTCGGACAGGTCGCGCACCAGCAGCGACAGCAGTTGTTTGTCGTCGAGGCCTCGGATGCGGCGCACGCGTTCGACGGCCGCGCGGTCATCGAGCTGGCAGGCGAGCGCGTAGCTCGAATCGGTCGGCATGGCGATCACGCCGCCCTGCTTCACGATCTCGACCGCCTGGCGTACCAGCCGCGACTGCGGGTTTTCCGGATGAATCCTGAAGAACTGGGACATGGGGACTTTGCTGAGGAGGAGCGCCGCCCGTGCGCCTCATGCGCCGGGGACGCGCCGCGCTGAACGTGGCGCGGTCTTGGATCGGGTCAGAGCCAGCGCTCCCAGACCGGTGTCAGGTCCGGCGGCAGCGGCGGCAGGCTGCCGAGCTCGACGACACTCTCGCCGGGCGCATGGAAATCGGAACCGCGCGACGCCTCGAAGCCGTAACGCCGCGCCACATCCGCGTATTCCCGGTATTGATCGGGCGTGTGGCTGCCCGTGACGACTTCGATCGCGCGGCCGCCCAGGTCGATGAACTCGCCGAACAGCGCGCCAAACTCGACCGGCGTGTACGGATAGCGGCCCGGGTGCGCGATCACGGCCTCGCCGCCCGCCGCGCGGATCCAGCCGACCGCGTCGGCGAGCGTGGCCCAGCGGTGCGGCACGAAGCCGGGCTTGCCGTCGCCGAGATAGCGCGCGAACACCTCCGAGGTCGAGGCCGCGTAACCGGCCTCGACGAGGAACCGCGCGAAATGGGTACGGGAAATCAGGTCCGGATTCGATACGTGGCGCAGCGCGCCCTCATAGGCGCCGGGAATGCCGATCGCCGCGAGCTGCTCGGCAATCTCCTTCGCGCGCCCGGCGCGGCCGTTGCGAGTCTGGTAGAGGCCGTCGACGAGCGCCGGATTGAGCGGATCGATATTCAGGCCGACCACATGCACGGTCCGCGAGGCCCAGGTCACCGACACCTCGACGCCGCTCAGATAACGCATGCCGAGCGCCTGGGCCGCCTCGCGCGCGGCCGCCTGGCCGCCGATCTCGTCGTGATCGGTCAGCGCCCAGAGCGTCACGCCCGCCGCATGGGCGCGCCGGGCAACCTCGGCGGGCGCGAAATGGCCGTCGGAAACGTTGGAATGGCAGTGCAGATCGGCGTTCATGGTCGGTGTCGGGCGCATCCGGTCATTCTACTGCAAGGTCGCGCGATCGCCGCGGCGCCCCGCCGCCGGCTTCTCGTCGGCCGGTCTGGCGTCAGGCGCAGAACGCCTCGATCAGGGCGGCGATCTGCTCCGGCTGGTCGTGGTGGACCATATGGCCGGCATCCTCGACGTGTTTCTCGCGCCAGTCGGGAAACGCGGCGAAGCGTGCCCTGAATTCGTCGAGCGGAATGTCGCCGGCCAGACGCCGCAGCATCGGCGAATCGACGGCTTCGACATGCAGCACGCGCGCGCTCACCTGCGACCAGATAGCCATCACCTCGTCGAGCCGGTACAGCAACGGGCCGATCTGCTTGTGCGCCGGATCGGCGAGCAGATGGTAGCGGCCGTCCGCCTCGCGGCGCGACCAGTGGTGGGCGAGGAACGCGGCGCGCTCCGGCGCGAGCCGCGGATTGGTCTTGATCAGGCGCCCGGCCACCTCGGCGAGCGAGGCATAGCTCATCAGCCGCGGCGGTTCGCGCAGGTCGTCGAGCCAGCCGCGCAGCCTCACCGGCGCGAGCGAGGCCGGCGGCGGCGCGAGCCCGAAGCCCTCCAGATCGACCACGCGGCGCACGCGCTCAGGCCGCGCGCCCGCGTACAGGCACACCACGTTCGCCCCCATGCTGTGGCCCACCAGGTTGGCCTCGCCGGCCGGCGTGTAGTGGTCGATCAACGCGTCGAGATCGCCGAGATAGTCACTGGACCAGTAGTGTCCGCCGCCCTGCGCGGCCACCGGCCAGTCCGACAGCCCGAAGCCGCGCGCGTCCGGAGCGATCACCTGCCAGTCGCCGGCCAGCGCGTCGACCACGAACTGAAACGAGGCCGCCACGTCCATCCAGCCGTGCAGCATGTAGAGCGTCGGGGCATCGGGGCGGCCCCAGCGGCGCACGTGCAGCCGCACGCCGCGCACGGTCACGAATTCGGAAACGGAATCGGATTGGGTTCGGATCATCGCGGCCGCCAAAAAAGAATGATCGTTCGATTATATCGACGACGGCCCGACGATGCGCCCCGGCAGGCACAGGGCGCGCGCGTGTCGAGGCACTTCTCTAGCCGGCGAGGCGCGCCGGCCCGGCGTCGGAGCGCACGCTCACGCCGTGGCCGGTGGCGACGCGTCGCGGTCCTGGGCGACCAGCGCGGCCAGTTCGGTCTCGTCGAAACCGGCGTCGCGGCGCGCGTCGAAGTTGAACGGACCGCGCAGGCGTGGCGCGTGGTATTGCGCGGCAAGCCGCAGGTAGGTTGGATGCGCGTCGAGCCCTGCCTGCGCGCAGAGATGGCGGAACCAGCGGTTGCCGATCGCGACGTGGCCGATCTCGTCGCGCAGGATCACGTCGAGAATCGCCGCGGAGGCGTCGTCGCCCGCCTGCGCGAGCCGCGCGCGGATCGGTGGCGACGCGTCGAGCCCGCGCGCCTCGAGCGTGCGCGGCACGAGCGCCATGCGCGCCAGCACGTCGCCGGCGGTCCGCTCACACATCTCCCAGAGGCCGTCGTGGGCCGGGAAGTCGCCGTAGACGTGGCCGTAGTCGCGCAGGCGCCCGACCAGCAGCAAGTAGTGACAGGCCTCCTCGGCCGCCACCTTGAGCCAGTCCGCGTAGAACGCTTCGGGCATGCCGGCGAAGCGCCAGACCGCGTCGAGCGCGAGGTTGATCGCGTTGAATTCGATATGGGCGAGCGCGTGCAGCAGCGTGGCACGCCCTTCCGGCGAGCGCATCGAGCGGCGCCGCAGCAGGCGCGCCTCGACCAGCTCGGGCCGCGCCGGGCGCCCCGGCAGCGCCGCCGGCGGCTCGAAACGGCGCGCGGCGTCGAGCCGGACGTGCCCGGCGAGCAACGCCGCATGCAGCGCGCGCGCCTGCCCGGCCTTGGCGGCCGGATCGGTTTCCAGCAGCGCGGCCAGCGCGGTGGCGCGGGCACACGAAGCGGGTTCGGACAGGGAATTCGGGTCGGACATGAAAACAGCGCCGGA
Source organism: Burkholderia plantarii (assembly GCF_001411805.1). Classification (NCBI taxonomy): domain Bacteria; kingdom Pseudomonadati; phylum Pseudomonadota; class Betaproteobacteria; order Burkholderiales; family Burkholderiaceae; genus Burkholderia; species Burkholderia plantarii. The sequence goes on from NZ_CP007212.1 coordinate 2,984,882, forward strand.
ACAGCGTGCGCGGCCAAACCACGCAAGCATTTACAATGGCGGATCACGGCGTGCGCAACCCGCGCATGACCCCTCGCAACACGGTGGCGGCCCGGCGGCAACCCGGCGCGCCACGCATATTGTACCGGCGCGCAATACCGGCCCGGCCGCGAACCCAGGAGACAACGTGACCATCTACAAGCTCGGCGACGACGCCCCGACCATTCATGAAAGCGTGTTCGTCGCGGATACCGCGGCGATCATCGGCAAGGTCGTGCTCGAGGAGAACGCGAGCGTCTGGTTCGGCGCGACGATCCGCGGCGACAACGAGCCGATCGTGATCGGCCAGGGCAGCAACGTGCAGGAAGGCGCGGTGCTGCACACCGATCCGGGCTGCCCGCTGACGGTCGCGCGCGACGTGACGATCGGCCATCAGGCGATGCTGCACGGCTGCACGATCGGCGAGGGTTCGCTGATCGGAATCCAGGCGGTGGTCTTGAATCGCGCAGTGATCGGCCGCAACTGTCTGGTCGGCGCGGGCGCGGTGGTGACCGAGGGCAAAACCTTTCCGGACAATTCGCTGATTCTGGGGGCGCCCGCCAAGGTGGTTCGCACGCTGACCGACGAGGACATCGCGCGGATGCGCACCAATACGCAAAACTACGCGCAGCGACGCGTGTATTTCAAGGAACAGCTCGTGCGGATCGGCTGATCGCCGCGCCGCCGCTGTCCGACAATCGAGGAACCGAAGTGAGCGACCAGTTACAGAAATTCATGTTCAACACGGCGCCGGTGCGCGGCGAGATCGTCTCGCTGCGCAACACCTGGCAGGAAGTCCTGACGCGCCGTGCCTATCCGGCGCCCGTGCGCAACGTGCTCGGCGAGATGATGGCCGCCTGCGCGCTGCTGTCCGCGAACCTGAAGTTCAACGGCACGCTCATCATGCAGATCTACGGCGACGGTCCGGTGAAGATGCTGGTCGTGCAGTGCGGCTCGGACCTGTCGATCCGCGCCACCGCGAAGCTTTCCGAAGGCGCCGAGCAGACGCTCGGCGACGAGATGCCGTTCGCCGAACTCGTCAACGCGAGCGGCCACGGCCGCTGCGTGATCACGCTCGACCCGGCCGACAAGCAGCCGGGCCAGCAGCCCTACCAGGGCATCGTGCCACTCAGCGACCACGACGGCCCGCTCGAATCGGTCGCGCGCGTGCTCGAACACTACATGCACCACTCGGAGCAGCTCGACACGCGGCTCTGGCTCGCGGCCAACGGCGAGCGCGCGGTCGGCATGCTGCTGCAGAAGCTGCCCGGCGACGGCGGCATCGTGCCGCGCGCCGACGCACCCGACGCCGACACCTGGGAACGCGTCTGCACGCTCGGCAGCACGCTGTCGTCGAAAGAGCTGCTCGAGGTGGAACCGGAGACGGTGTTCCGGCGTCTGTTCTGGCAGGAGAACGTGAGCCACTTCGAGCCGGCCGGCACGCGTTTCCAATGCACCTGCTCGCGCGAGAAGGTCGGCGGGATGCTGCGCATGCTGGGCCGCGAGGAAGTGGACAGCGTGATCGAGGAGCGCGGCCACGTCGAAATCCACTGCGAGTTCTGCAACCAGCGCTACGAGTTCGATCCGGTCGACGTCGAACAGCTGTTCGTGACGCCGGAACTCGGCGCCGGCGTCGCGCCGGCGAGCGAACAGCGCCACTGAGCAGCATGCGGCGCGCGCCGAAGGAGAAGCCAGCATGAAGTCCAAGATCCGCTTTGTCCGCCATGGCGCCGTGCGCGCCATGGGCATGGTCCGGCCGTCGCTGGCCGCCGTCGCGCTCGCCGTGACGCTCGCCGGCTGCGTGGTGCCGCCCACCTCGACGGTGCTGAGCCGGCTGCCCGAGGGCCAGCCCGGCGCGGCGGCCGCGCCGGGCACGGTGCTCACGCCCGCCGAACGCAAGCGCTACGACGCGATCGACAAGCAGGTGCTGCGCGAGCAGAACGAAGCGATCGCGGCCGATGCGCTCGCACGCACCTATTACTACGCGCCCACGCCCGTCTACTACGGTGGTTATTACGGCGGCTGGAATTCGGGCTGGGGCGCCGGCTACGGTTATCCCGGCTGGGGTTGGGGCTGGTGAGGCGCGCGGCCCGGCGGCGCGGGCTTCAGGCATCGATTCACGCATGAAAAACGCGACCCGTGGGTCGCGTTTTTTTGATCCTGCCGGCTGGCGCTCAGTGCGCGGCGCCGTGGCCGTGGTGTCGCTCCGGCTTCGCCCGCGAGACGGGATTCGGCACGACCCGCACCGGCGAGCCGGTGGTATCTCCGTGGTTCGTCAGCGAGGCCGTGGAATTGTCGGCCGGCGTCGCGGACGCAGGCGAATTCGGCGAGACGAACTGCACGAACACCTCGCCGTCCTTGACCATCCCCATTTCGTAGCGCGCGCGCTCCTCGATGGCCGCCGTGCCGTTCTGCAGGTCCTGCACCTCGCCTGCGATCCGCTCGTTGCGCAGCTTCTCGTCGGCGTTCTTCTGCGTCTGGTCCAGCAGCTGCTGGCGCAATTCGTGAACACGCAGCCAGCCGCCATGCCCCCACCACAGTGGGTACTGAATCAACACCAGCAAGGCGATCAGGACGACAGTGACAAGCCGCATTTACAAGCCGCAGATATAAGAAGCGCCGCTTCACGACACACGCGAAGCGGCGACAAGGATGACAAGTCCGGATAGTAGCGCGTTAGCGCAGGTTGTAGAACGCCGACTTGCCCGGGTAGCTGGCGATGTCACCGAGGTCTTCCTCGATGCGCAGCAGCTGGTTGTACTTCGAGATGCGGTCGCTGCGCGACAGCGAGCCGGTCTTGATCTGGCCGGCATTCAGGCCCACGGCGATGTCGGCGATCGTCGAATCTTCCGTTTCGCCCGAGCGGTGCGAGATCACGGCCGTGTAGCCGGCGCGCTTGGCCATCTCGATCGCCGCGAAGGTTTCCGTCAGCGTGCCGATCTGGTTGATCTTGATGAGGATCGAGTTCGCGATGCCCTTCTCGATGCCTTCCTTGAGGATCCGCGTGTTGGTGACGAACAGATCGTCGCCGACCAGTTGCACCTTCTTGCCGAGACGCTCGGTCAGGATCTTCCAGCCGTCCCAGTCGCTTTCGTGCATGCCGTCCTCGATCGAGACGATCGGGAACTTGTCGGCCAGCGCGGCGAGGTAGTCGGCGAATTCGGACGACGACAGTTGCAGGCCCTCGCCCGCGAGCTGGTACTTGCCGTCGTGGTAGAACTCGGAGGCCGCGCAGTCGAGCGCGAGCAGCACATCTTCGCCGGCACGGTAGCCGGCCTTCTCGATCGCCTGCAGGATGGTGGACAGGCACTCGTCGTTGCTGCCGAAGTTCGGCGCGAAACCGCCTTCGTCACCGACCGCCGTGCTCATGCCGCGATCCGACAGGATCTTCTTCAGCGCATGGAACACCTCGGCGCCGCAGCGCAGCGCTTCGCGGAAGCTCGGCTGGCTGACCGGGACGATCATGAATTCCTGGATGTCCAGGCTGTTGTTGGCGTGCGCGCCGCCATTGACGATGTTCATCATCGGCACCGGCAGCTGCATCGCGCCCGACCCGCCGAAGTAGCGATACAGCGGCAGGCCCGCCTCTTCGGCGGCGGCCTTCGCGACGGCCATCGAGACGGCCAGCATCGCGTTCGCGCCGAGACGCGACTTGTTGTCGGTGCCGTCGAGTTCGAGCAGCGTCTTGTCGAGGAATGCCTGTTCCGAGGCGTCGAGGCCCATGATCGCTTCGGAAATTTCCGTATTGATATGCTCGACCGCCTTCAGCACGCCCTTGCCGTTGTAGCGGCCGGCTTCGCCGTCGCGCAGCTCGATCGCTTCGCGCGAACCCGTCGAGGCGCCCGACGGGACCGCCGCGCGGCCCATCGTGCCCGATTCCAGCAGCACGTCGCACTCGACAGTGGGATTACCGCGCGAATCCAGAATCTCGCGGCCGATGATATCTACGATTGCACTCATGATTTCCTCTGAGGATGACGATGGATTCCGTCTTGATGGCTGTGACGGCGAAGCGGACCCTTGCTACAGACGCCCGCACTCGCCGCCAAGTTCATGCATTAGTTGAAATCGTTTTCCAGGAACGGCGTGCGCTTGACGGCCGCGTCGAGCGTGACGAGCGTCTCGAGCAGCGCGGCCATGCGATTGAGCGGCACCGCGTTCGGGCCGTCGGACTTCGCTTCGGCCGGATTCGGGTGGGTCTCCATGAACAGCCCGGCCACGCCCGTGGCCACCGCCGCGCGCGCAAGCACCGGCACGAATTCGCGCTGGCCGCCCGAGCTGGTGCCCTGCCCGCCCGGCAGCTGCACCGAATGGGTTGCGTCGAACACCACCGGCGCGCCCGTCTCGCGCATGATCGCGAGCGACCGCATGTCCGACACGAGATTGTTGTAGCCGAACGAAACGCCGCGCTCGCAGGCGAAGAAGCGGTCTTCCGAGAGCCCCGCTTCGCGCGCCGCGTCACGGGCCTTGTCGATCACGTTCTTCATGTCGTGCGGCGCGAGGAACTGGCCCTTCTTGATGTTGACGGGCTTGCCCGAGCGCGCGCAGGCCTGGATGAAATCGGTCTGGCGGCACAGGAAGGCCGGCGTCTGCAGCACGTCGACGACCGACGCGACCGCGTCGATCTCCTCGATCGCGTGGACGTCGGTCAGCACCGGCAGGCCGAGCTGGCGCTTGACCTCGGACAGGATGCGCAGCCCCTCGTCCATGCCGAGCCCGCGGAACGACTTGCCGGAGCTGCGGTTCGCCTTGTCGTAGGACGACTTGTAGATGAACGGCACGTTCAGCTTCGCGCAGATTTCCTTGAGCCGGCCCGCCGTGTCGATCGTCATCTGCTCCGATTCGACCACGCAGGTGCCGGCGATCAGGAAGAACGGCCGGTCGAGGCCGACTTCGAAATCGCCCAGTTTCATGCTTTCACTCCGGCACGCGCCTGCTGGCCAGCCAGCGCGGCTTCGACGAACGACTTGAAGAGGGGATGGCCGTCACGCGGCGTGGACGTGAATTCCGGGTGGAACTGCACGCCGACGAACCACGGGTGCATCGAGCGCGGCAGTTCCATCATTTCCGGCAGATCCTCGCTCGGCGTGCGCGCGCTGATCACGAGGCCGCCCGCTTCCAGCTGCGGCACGAAGCGGTTGTTCACTTCGTAGCGGTGGCGGTGACGCTCGTTGACGTCGGTGCCGTAGATTTCCTGCGCGAGGGTGCCGGCCTTGATCGGGCAGCGCTGCGAACCGAGCCGCATGGTGCCGCCCAGGTCCGACTCCTCGGTGCGCTTCTCGACCTTGCCTTCGCGGTCGTACCACTCGGTGATCAGCGCGACCACGCGGTTCGGCGTGTTCGGATCGAACTCGGTGCTGTTCGCGTCGGCCAGGCCGACCACGTCGCGCGCGAATTCGATCACCGCGAGCTGCATGCCGAGGCAGATGCCGAGGTACGGCACCTTCGCCTCGCGCGCATGGCGGATCGCCGCGATCTTGCCTTCCGTGCCGCGCCGGCCGAAGCCGCCCGGCACCAGCACCGCGTCGAGATGCTTGAGGCTGTCGACGCCGTTCGCCTCGATCTCCTCGGAGTCGAGATACTGGATGTTGACCTTCGTCGAGGTGTGGATCGACGCGTGGCGCAGGGCTTCGATCAGCGACTTGTACGATTCGGTCAGCTCGACGTACTTGCCGACCATGCCAATCGTCACTTCGTGGCGCGGATTCTCGAGCTTGTCGACGAGGCCCGCCCACATGCTCAGGTCGGCGTCCTTCGGCGAGAGCTTCAGCTCTTCGCAGATGATCTTGTCGAGGCCCTGGTCGTGCAGCATCTGCGGAATCTTGTAGATGCTGTCGACGTCCCACACCGAGATCACGGCGTCTTCGGGCACGTTCGAGAACAGCGAGATCTTCTTCGATTCGTCGTCGGGGATGCGGCGGTCCGCACGGCACAGCAGCACGTGCGGCAGGATGCCGATCTCGCGCAGCTTCTGCACGCTGTGCTGGGTCGGCTTGGTCTTCAGTTCGCCGGCGGTGGCGATGTACGGCACCAGCGTCAGGTGTACGAAGCAGGCGCTGTTGCGGCCCATGCGCAGGCTCATCTGGCGCGCGGCCTCGAGGAACGGCAGCGATTCGATGTCGCCGACCGTGCCGCCGATCTCGACGATCGCCACGTCGGGCTCGCCGCAGGTCGCCGACGCGGCGCCGCGCTCGATGAACGCCTGGATCTCGTTCGTGATGTGCGGAATCACCTGGACCGTCTTGCCCAGGTAGTCGCCACGGCGCTCCTTGCGGATCACCGACTCGTAGATCTGACCGGTCGTGAAGTTGTTGGCCTTGCGCATCTTCGTGCTGATGAAGCGCTCATAGTGGCCGAGGTCGAGGTCCGTCTCCGCGCCGTCTTCCGTCACGAACACTTCGCCGTGCTGGAACGGGCTCATCGTGCCGGGGTCGACATTGATGTACGGATCGAGCTTGAGGAGGGTGACTTTGAGACCGCGCGATTCGAGGATCGCGGCGAGAGAAGCGGCGGCAATACCCTTGCCGAGTGAAGACACTACGCCGCCGGTGACGAAAACATATTTGGTCATCGCTGGATGCTCGCGGGAAAAACGGATTATACCGTAAAGGCCGCCCATCCCTCATCAATTGTAGGTCGATCCCACCCTATCCACACGCACCGCCGGCGCGGCGCCGAATGCGTCGCGCGGGGCGCCGGGCGGCCTGCCGGCGCGGTGGTGGCGGCACCGATCTGCCGCGCGCCGCGCCGGTATCTTGCCGGCTCGGCCGTGTCCGGGCAGACACTGCCCAGGCGCCTCGCGGGAGTCGAGGCGCGGCCGGTCGATGCCGGCCGCCTCCATGCACCTCCACGCGCCAGGTCCGCGTCACCGCGCGCGGCTCACGCGCCGCCTTGGGCCGTGCGCAGCGTATTCAGCATCCGCTGCAGGGCGCGGACCGTCTCGATCGGCCGCTCCATCGGGAACAGATGCGAGCCTTCGAGCCATTCGATGCGGCCGTGCGTGACGCGGCGCGTGGCGTCGAGGCCGACCTGCCGTACTTCGCGCGACCGCGTGCCGGCCAGGAATCCGACCGGCACCGGCGCGCCGTGGGCGAGCCGCGCGCCGAGCGTATGCGGCAGGGTCCGGTAGATCATGTATTCGATGTCGCGCTCGAACGCGAGGCGCCGCTCGCCCGACGGATCGACCTGCGGAATGCCGTAGTCGATGTAGTCGGCCAGCATGCGTTCGTCCCAGCGCGCGAAGGCCGGCTTCTCGTGGAAGTGCTTCCAGGCGGCGTCGCGGCTCGGCCAGTGGGTGCGCCGCGTGCGCGTGGCGGCGGCCGGCGAAAGCCGTTCGTCGAGCCCCGTCCACTGGCTCACGCGCAGCAGGCTGCTGCGCCAGCCCGCGATCACCGGCGAATCGAGCATCACCACGCCCTTCACCCACTGCGGCTTCTTCAGCGCCGCCATCAGCGACAGGTAACCGCCGAGCGAATGGCCGACCAGCCAGACCGGACGCGTGTACTGGCGGCCGACCTCGGCGAGCAGTTCCTCGACCAGATGCGGCCAGTCGCGCGTCACCGGATAGCGGCGGTCATGGCCGATCCGTTCGAGATGGCGGATCTCGTAGTGATCGGCGAGTTCGGCGAACAGCGTCCGGTAGGTCGACGCGGGAAAGCCGTTCGCGTGCGAGAAATGGAGGATGTCCTTCAAGACGGCGGGGTCTCCTGTTTCCGTGGCCGTGCGCGTGGGGCCGCACGCGCCGTTGCCAGCGAGCATAGCGCGTCCCGGCGGCCCGGTCGCCGCATGGGCCGCCGATTCGCGCCGGATCCCATGCCCGGTTTTCGAAACGACCGGATAAGCGATTGATTTATATCGCTTCGCCGCCGCGGCGGACGCTTCGACGGTTCCCTCTACTCGGGTGCCGTCGCGGCCCGCGCGGCGCGTCAGCGTTCCATCCAGTAACGGCGATGCGTGGTTCGATAGCGCTCGATGCGCAGTTCGCCGCCTGCCTTCCCCTCCATGCCGGTCTCGCCGAGCATCGTGCTGACCTCGCCGTCGCGGTCGCTGCGCGCGAGCGGGATGCCGCGCGCGACGAAGCGCGCCCAGACGGTCGGATGCGGATGCCCGAACGGGTTCGCGTAGCCGAGCGGGAACCACGCGCTGCGGGGCGCGACCGCGTCGACGAACGGCTCCGACGACGAGGTCCGGCTGCCGTGGTGCGGCACCACCAGCACGTCGGCCGAGAGATTCGCGCGAGCGCCGGCCAGCAGCGCCCGCTCGGCGCCGCGCTCGATGTCGCCGGTCAAGAGCGCCGCCTGGCCGCCGGCCGAGACGCGCAACACGCAGGACTGCGCGTTCGACGGCCCCGACCGCGGGCCGCCGCGCGGCCACAGCACCGCGAACGTGACGCCGTCCCAGCGCCAGCGCTGCCCGGCCGCGCAGACCAGACGGTCGCGCACGCCGCGTTCGCGCGCGAGCCGCCACAGGCCGTTGTCGCGCGGCAGGCCGCCGGTCAGCTGGCGCACCCGCAGCGCCTCGAGCACGGCGACCGCGCCGCCGGCGTGATCGGCGTCCGGATGGCTGATCATCAGCGTATCGAGCATGCGGATGCCGCGCGAGCGCAGGTATGGCACGACCACGCGCTCGCCCGCGTGCGTCGACTCGGCGCCGGGGCCGGCATCGAACACGAGTACGTGACGCGCGGTCTCGACCACCGCGGACAGGCCCTGCCCGACGTCGAGCAGGGTCAGCCGGAACGCGCCGGGCGGCGGCGCCTGCGACGGCGGCAGCACGAACGGCAAACAGGCCAGCGGCGCCGCGCAGCGCAGCGGCCAGCCGCGCGGCATCAGCGCCCAGCCCGCGCCGACGCAGGCCGCCGCGAGCGCGGGCCAGCCCGGCGCCGGCATCCACAGCATCGTGCGCCCGTCCATGCCGGCCGCGTCAAAACCGGCGAACAGCACGGCGAGCAGCGCCCGCGCGGCATGGAACGCCAACGCGTCGAGCGGCGCCGGCAGGATCATGCCGATCAGCACCAGCGGCGTGACGAGCGAACTCACCCAGGGGATCGCGATGGCGTTCGCCGGCGCGCCGCCGAGCGGAATCTGGCCGAACCAGACGACCGTCAACGGCGCGAGCCCGAGCGTCACCGCATACTGGACGCGCGCGCCCTCGACGAGGCGATGGCCGGCGCGGCGCAGGCGTTCGAACAGCGCGCGCGTCCCGGCCCGCATGGCAGTGGCCGACGCCGGACGGGCGCGCGACGCGGCCGGTGTCGGTGCTGCCGGCCGCGTCGCCACATTCGCCGTTCCAGCCGCCCTCGCAGCACGCCTTGCACCCTTGGCCGCCCTTGCGTGCAGCGACGCTTCGCCGATGTCGTCGAGATCGGACTCGCCGCGGCGTGCCCGTCGCACCCGCCGCCCCGACACCGCGAACAGGATCACCCCCACCGCGCCGAACGACAGCCAGAGGCCCGGCGCGAGGACGGCCCACGGGTCCGCGATCAGCACGCAGCCTAGCGCGAACGCGAGCGTGGTGGACGGCGCGATGGTCCGTCCGCTCAAATAGGCGACGCAGGCCGCCGTCAGCATCCACCACGCGCGCTGCGCCGGCACGTTGAACCCGGCGAGCGCGGCATAGGCTCCCGCCGCGCAGACGGCCACGCAGGCCCCCGCGTACTGCGCCGGCAACACCAGCGGCAACGCGCGGCCGCGCAACGAGGCGCGCCGCCACAGCGCCGCCGCGAACCAGCCCGCGAGCCCGCCGACGAGGCTGATGTGCAGCCCCGAGATCGCGACCAGATGGCTCGTGCCGGTGGCGCGCAGCACTTGCCAGTCGGCGTCGGGGATGTCGTCCTGCGCGCCGATCGCGAGCGCGATGACGATCCCCGCATGCGGCGCGCCGCCGAGCACCGCGCGGATCCGCTCGCGCAGCGCGAAGCGCAGCCGGTCGACGGCCGCGCGCGGCGTATGTAGCCCCATATGCAACCGTGTATCGAGGCGCGTCGCGAGACGAGGCGCCGACACATAGCCGAGCGCACGGATGCCGTTCGCGAGCCAGCCCGCCTCCGCGTCGCGCCCGCCCTGGTTTGCGTAGCCGTGCGGACGCTTCAGCCGCACCGTCAGGCGCCAGCGCTCGCCGGGCCGCATCACGGGCGGCGCCGGCTGCCGGCCGCGCGCGATCCACGACAGGCGCAGCCGCGCCGGAAACCGCGCGAGCCCGGCATCGTTGCCGTCGACGTCAAGCAGGAAGCGCAGGCCCGTTTCATCGCGCGCCGGCAGGCCATGCACGACGCCGGTCACGACGATGTCGCGCCGCTCCCATTCGAGCGGCAGCGAATCGGCGAGCCGCCAGTGCGCGCGCACGGCGGCATACGTGAACCCGACCAGCACCGCGAGCACCAGCATCGCCGCACCTGCGGCCCACCGCATCGTGCGCCGGCCTGCGGCGCGCCGCCAGCGCCACGACGCGGCGGCCAGCACCGCGCAGGCCGCCGCCACGGCCGTCATCCCGAACGCATCCGGCAGCACGGCCTGCCGCTGCAACAGCACGACGCCGAGCGCGAACGCGAACCAGCCTTCCCGCATCGCGCCTCCCGTCCCGCGCGCCGCGACGGCGACGCATCGTGCGAACCATTATGCAGACGATCGAACGCGCAGGGCCGGCATCGCCCACGCGCTAGCCGAACGGGATAGCGATCGACAGCGTAGTGCGGCGGCGCCGCCGCATCGCGCAAGCGTGCAACGACGCAACGCGCGAAACAGGAAGAATCAGGGAGGAGGAGGAAGAAAGCAGGAACAGCCCGGCAAGCGCCCTACACCGCGCGCCGCACTCAGTCCGGCACGCCGCCCAGACGCGGCAGCGCCGCATGCGCGTTCGCCGAGGTCGCGCGCGCGATCGCCTCGGCCTCGCTGCCGCGCAGCGCGGCGATCGTCTCGCCGATGCGCGGCACCTGATCGGGCGTGTTGCGCTGCTTGTAGCGCCACTCGGGAGCGATGTCGGGCGCATCGGTCTCCATCACCAGCGCCTCCAGCGGCAGCTGTTCCGCGAGCCGCCGGATCTGCCGCGCGCGCTCGAACGTCACGTTGCCGCCGAAGCCGAGATGCAGCCCGTGCGCGATGAACGCCTCGGCCTGCTGGAAGCTGCCGTTGAACGCGTGCGCGATGCCGCGCTGCACGCCGAAGCGGCGCAGCCCGGCCAGCACGCGGTCCTGCGACTTGCGCACATGGCAGAGCACCGGCAGGTCGAACTCGCGCGCGAGCTTCAGCTGCTCGTAATAGAAATGTTCCTGGCGCGGATTGTCGAGCCCGTCGACGAAGTAATCGAGGCCGATCTCGCCGATCGCGACGAAGCGCGGATCGTCGAGGCTCGCCTCGATCTCCATACGCAGCCGGTCGAGATCCTCGTCGCGCGCGGCGGGCGTGAACAGCGGATGGATGCCGAGCGCGTAGCTGCCGCCAGCGGTGCGATGCGCGAGTTCGCGCACCACCTCGAAATTGCCGCGCCCGACGCTCGGGATCACGATGCCCGACACGCCCGCCGCCCGCGCCGCGCCCGCCACCGCGTCGCGGTCGGCGTCGAATTCACCGGCGTCGAGATGGCAGTGCGTATCGATCCACATGGCCTCAGGCCGGCACGGCCGGCTCCTCGTGCAGCACGCCGTCGCGCAGCCGCAGGATGCGGTCGCAGCGCGCCGCCAGCTCCGGATCGTGCGTGACGATCACGAAGCTCGTGTCGAGCGTGCGCGACAGTTCGAGCATCAGGTTGAACACGTGATCGGCGGTGCTGCCGTCGAGGTTGCCGGTCGGCTCGTCGGCCAGCACGCAGGCCGGCTTCGTGACGAGCGCGCGCGCCACCGCCACGCGCTGCCGCTCGCCGCCAGACAGTTCACCGGGACGATGCTTCGCGCGATGGCCGAGGCCCACGCGCTCGAGCATGTCCTGCGCGTGATGACGCGCCTCGGCCGTGGTCAACCGGCGGATCCGCAACGGCATCGCGACGTTGTCGAGCGCCGAGAATTCCGGCAGCAGATGATGGAACTGATAGACGAAGCCGAGCGCGCGATTGCGCAGCTCGTTGCGCTCGCGCTCGGCGAGTCGCGTGAACGGCTTGCCGAGCAGCGACACCTCGCCCGTGCCCGGCTCGTCGAGCCCGCCCAGCACGTGCAGCAGCGTGCTCTTGCCGGAGCCCGAGGCGCCCACGATCGCGAGCTTCTCGCCGCGATGCACGGTGACCGAGGCGCTCGCCAGCACGCGCACGTCGAGCCCGCCCTGGCCGAACGACTTGGTGATGCCGCTTGCCTCGAGCACGACTTCGCGCGCGCCGGGCCGATGGTTGTTCTGGTTCATTGCCTGTTCCACGATTCGGTCATTCATAGCGCAGCGCCTCGGCCGGACGCACCTTCGCGGCGCGCCAGCTCGGATAGAGCGTGGCCACGGCCGACAGCGCGAACGCGATCACGCCGATCCGGATCACGTCGCCCGCGACGAGTTCCGACGGCAGCTCGCTGATGAAGTAGACCGACGGCGGCAGGAACTGCACGCCGAACGCATGCTCGACCATCGGGATCAGCCACGGGATGCTCCAGGCGATCAGGCTGCCGAGCGCGACGCCCGAGAGCGTGCCGATGAAGCCCACCGTCACGCCCTGCACCACGAAGATCTTCATGATCGAACCCGGCTGCGCGCCGAGCGTGCGCAGGATCGCGATGTCGGCCTGCTTGTTGGTGACCGTCATCACCAGCGACGAGACGAGATTGAACGCGGCCACCGCGATGATCAGCGTCAGGATGATGAACATCATGCGCTTCTCGATCTTCACGGCCGAGAACCAGGTCTTGTTCTGCTGGGTCCAGTCGCGGATGTAGAGCTCGCCCGACAGCGAATGCGAGAGCTCCACCGCCACCTGCGGCGCGCGCTGCATGTCCTTCAGGCGCAGCCGCACACCGGTCGGCGCGGGCAGGCGGAACAGCGTCTGCGCGTCCTGGATGTCGATCATCGCGAGCGTGCTGTCGTATTCGTAATGCCCCGACTCGAATATGCCCACCACCGTGAACTGCTTCAGGCGCGGCAGCATGCCGGCCGGCGTGATGGTGCCTTCGGGCGCGACCAGCGTGACCTTGTCGCCGACCGTCACGCCGAGATTGCTGGCGAGCGCGGTGCCGAGCACGATGCCGAAGCCGCCCGGCTGCAGCGCCGCGAGCGAACCGGCCCGCATGTCCTTGCCGACGTCCGACACCTGCGGTTCGAGCGTGGGCTCGACGCCGCGCAGCAGCACGCCACTCACGGCGTCCTGGCGCGTCAGCAACGCCTGTGCCTCGACGTAGGGCGCGCTGCCGATCACCTCGGGATTGCGGCGCGCTTCGCTGGCGGTCAGCTGCCAGTCCGGCATCGAGCCGGTCGGCGAGAAGATCTCGACGTGCGCGAGCACCGACAGCATGCGGTCGCGCACCTGGGTCTGGAAGCCGTTCATCACCGACAGCACGACGATCAGCGCCGCGACGCCGAGCGCGATGCCGAGCATCGACACGGCCGCGATGAACGAGATGAAACCGTTGCCGGTCGTGCGTTTGCCGGCACGCGTATAGCGCCAGCCGATCTGCCATTCATACGGGAGTTTCAAGCGGGTCCTTTTCACTGGTTGCGGCGGCCGCGGAAGGCCGGCGGCGCGTTCCGGCACGCGGCGATGCGCCGGGGCGGCACCGGCACGCGGCATCACCGATCACGCGCGAAGTTTGCCACACATTGCTTAACCATCCCTGAAAAAGCGCCGGGTCGGCGAGGCGCATCGGACGCGCGCCGATACGCCGGACAGAAGACCGGACGTCAGGCCGGATGTCGGGCCGGGCAGCGCGCCGCCGCGCCGCGACCGGCGGCCGTTCCCGCCTGTCCTCCGGTGCCGCGCCGTGGATGCGCGGCGCGCGATCGGAGCCGCCCGAACCAGCCGTTTGGCCTACAATGCGCACCATCATGCGTGCCCACCCTCCCCCCCGTCGCCTCCATTTCCTGCTGCCGTTCGCCCTGCCGTCCGCCGCCGACGCGGCCACCTCGCTGCGCGATCTGGCGAGCCCCGCGCTGGCCGCGCTGTTGGCCCGCGCGCGCCTCGTCGAGCGGATGCCGGGCGAGGATTTCCAGCGCACGCTGCCGCACGAGCGCTGGCTCGCGGCGCGCTTCGGCGCGATCGACGGCCACGCGGCCGACGAGGCGCCGCTCGCTCCCTACATGCTGCTCGCCGACGGCGGCACGCCCGGCGACACGCCGTGGGCCTGCGTGCAGCCGGTCCACGTGCAGATCGCGACCGACCATCTGGTGCTGATAGACCCGACCTCGCTGGAACTGCCCGAGGCCGAGGCGGCGACGCTGCTCGCGATCGCGCGCCCGCTCGTCGAGGAACTCGGGGTACGGCTGCAGGCGCCGGACCCGCGCCGCTGGTATCTGTCGAGCGAGGCGCTCGCGGCGCTGGCCGGCGCCGCGCCGCTGCGCGCGAGCGGCCGCAACATCGAGATCTGGCTGCCGCATGAGGCGAAGACGGGCGAACGCTCGCGGCTCTGGATGAAACTGCAGAACGAGGTGCAGATGGCCTGGTTCGGACACCCCGTCAACGAGGCCCGCGAAGCGCGCGGCCAGTTCAGCGCGAACTCGATCTGGTTCCACGGGCAGGGCACGCTGCGGCCCGTCACGAGCCCGTTCGCGCGCGTGCTGTCGAGCGCCTGCGCGACGCGCGGGCTCGCGCTCGCGGCGCGCGTGCCGGCCGCCGCGCCGCCGGCCGCGTTCGGCGCGCTCGATGCGTCCGGCACCGCCGGCGACGACGAACGCGCCACGCTGATCGAGCTCGACCCGCTCACCGTGCCGTTCATCCAGCAGGACTGGTACGGCTGGCGCGCGGCGCTCGACGCGCTCGAGCGCGACTGGTTCGCGCCCGCGCTCGACGCGCTGCGCACGGGCGAACTGCGCGAACTCTCGCTCACGCTCTGCGGCGACACCGGCTCGACCACGCTCGTCGTGACGCGCGGCGAGCTCCGCAAATTCTGGCGGCGCCGCGCGCTCGCCTCCCTGTTCGAATAACCACATCGCATGACCCGAATCGTCACCCGCCGCGCCTCTCCCGCCGACGCCGAAGCGCTCGCGCGCCACGGCCTGCATCCCGTGCTCGCCCGCCTCTACGCGGCGCGCGGCGTCACCTGCCCCGAGGACATCGAGACCACGCTCGCGCGGCTCGTGCCGCCCGGCGGCCTGAAGGGTTGCGACGACGCCGCCGCGCTGCTGGCCGACGCGCTCGCCGCCGGCAAGCGGATGCTGGTGGTGGCCGACTACGACTGCGACGGCGCGACCGCCTGCGCGGTAGCGGTGCGCGGGCTGCGCATGCTCGGCGCGACGATCGACTATCTGGTGCCGAACCGCTTCGAGTACGGCTACGGCCTCACGCCCGAGATCGTCAAGCTCGCCGCGGCGCGCAAGCCCGAACTGCTGATCACGGTCGACAACGGCATCGCCAGCGTCGACGGCGTGGCCGCCGCCAACGCGCTCGGCATCGACGTGCTGGTGACCGACCACCACCTGCCCGGCAGCACGCTGCCGGCCGCACGCGCGATCGTCAACCCGAACCAGCCCGGCTGCACGTTCCCGAGCAAGCACATCGCCGGCGTCGGCGTGATGTTCTACGTGCTGCTCGCGCTGCGCGCCGAGCTGCGCCGCCGCAACGCGTTCGACGCCTCACGCCCCGAGCCGCGCCTCGACGGCCTGCTCGACCTGGTCGCGCTCGGCACCGTGGCCGACGTGGTGCGCCTCGACGGCAACAACCGCGTGCTGGTCGCGCAGGGCCTGCAGCGGATCCGCAACGGCCGCATGCAGCCCGGCATCGCCGCGCTGTTCCGCGCCGCCGCGCGCGAGGCGCGCACCGCCTCGGGGTTCGACCTCGGCTTCGGCCTCGGGCCGCGCCTGAACGCGGCGGGCCGGCTCTCGGACATGTCGCTCGGCATCGAATGCCTGACCACCGACGACGCCGGCCGCGCCTGGGATCTGGCGCAGCAACTCGACACCATGAACCGCGAGCGCCGCGAGATCGAGGCCGGCATGCAGCAGCAGGCGCTGGCCGACCTGGCCGGCGTCGATCCGGCCGAGGCGGCCACCATCACGCTGTTCAATCCCGACTGGCACCAGGGCGTGATCGGCATCGTAGCGGGTCGGCTCAAGGAGAAGTTCCACCGGCCGTCGTTCACGTTCGCGCACGCCGACGACAGCGGCGCGCGCGTGAAGGGCTCGGGCCGCTCGATCCCGGGCTTCCATCTGCGCGACGCGCTCGACCTCGTCTCGAAGCGCGAGCCGGACCTGCTCGTCACGTTCGGCGGCCACGCGATGGCGGCCGGCGTCACGCTCGAAACGCACAAGGTGCCGCGCTTCGCGGCCGCGTTCGAGGCGGTGGCGCGCGAATGGCTGTCCGCCGACGCGCTCGCGCGCGTGGTCGAAACCGACGGCGACCTCGAGGACGCCTATTTCACGCCGCAGTTCGTCGAGCTGATCGACGCGGCCGTCTGGGGGCAGGGCTTTCCGGCCCCGCTGTTCTCGGGCGAGTTCGAGGTCGCCTCGCAGGCGCTCGTCAAGGACAAGCACCTGAAGCTGCAGCTGACGCGCGGCCGCCAGCGCTTCGGCGCGATCTGGTTCAACCACACCGAGCCGCTGCCGGCGCGCGCGACGGTCGCCTACCGGCTCTCGGCCGACACCTGGAACGGCGTCACGCGCGTGCAGCTGATCGTCGAACACGCGGCCTGAGCAGACGCGAAAGAGGCGGGAGCGCCGGCGAAGCGCGGCGGGCGAAACGGCGCTTCGGCCGAGGGGACGATCCGCTCTCCCCACGCACGGGCTGGAACGCACGCGCCCGGCCCCGATAAGGGCCCGCCGCCGCTGTTCATACCCGATTTTCCACCACGCCGGCACCGCCGCGCAGCGCGCCCGCCCGGTCGGGGGCACCGGCCGGGGCCCCCGATCGGCTATAATTTCGCCTTTTCACGAAGCCGGAAAAGCGATCAACACCATGGAAGCGGAACGCCTCAACGCGATCGAAAGCTCTCTCTCGGACCTGCGCCGGCGCGCGGGCGAGCTACGGGGGTATCTTTGACTACGACGCCAAGTCCGCGCGTCTAGCCGAAGTCAACAAGGAACTCGAAGACCCGAACGTCTGGAACGATTCGAAGAACGCCCAGGCACTCGGCCGCGAGAAGAAATCGCTCGAAGGCGTCGTGCTGACGCTGAGCGCGCTCGACGACGATCTGCGCGACGCGCGCGATCTGTTCGACCTGGCGCGTGAAGAGAACGACGAGGACACGCTCGTCGCGAGCGAGAGCGATGCCGCCGCGCTGGAAAAGCGCGTGGCCGACATCGAGTTCCGCCGGATGTTCTCGAACCCGGCCGATCCGAACAACTGCTTCATCGACATCCAGGCCGGCGCGGGCGGCACCGAGGCCTGCGACTGGGCGTCGATGCTGCTGCGCCAGTACCTGCGCTACTGCGAGCGCAAGGGCTTCAAGGCCGAGGTGCTCGAAGAATCCGACGGCGACGTGGCCGGCATCAAGAACGCGACGATCAAGGTCAGCGGCGACTACGCCTACGGCTTCCTGCGCACCGAGACCGGCATCCACCGCCTCGTGCGCAAGTCGCCGTTCGACTCGTCGGGCGGCCGCCACACGTCGTTCTCGTCGGTGTTCGTCTATCCGGAGATCGACGATTCGATCGAGGTGGAGGTGAACCCGGCCGACCTGCGCATCGACACCTATCGCGCCTCGGGCGCGGGCGGCCAGCACATCAACAAGACCGACTCGGCGGTGCGGATCACGCACATGCCGACCGGCATCGTGGTGCAGTGCCAGAACGACCGCTCGCAGCACCGCAACCGCGCCGAAGCAATGGCAATGCTGAAGTCGCGCCTCTACGAGGCCGAGATGCGCAAGCGCCAGGCCGAGCAGGACAAGCTCGAATCGAGCAAGACGGACGTGGGCTGGGGCCACCAGATCCGCTCCTACGTGCTCGACCAGAGCCGCGTGAAAGATCTGCGCACCAACGTCGAAATGAGCAACACCAAAGCCGTGCTCGACGGCGATCTCGACGACTTCATCGGCGCGAGCCTGAAACAGGGCGTCTGAGCGCGGGCGGCGCCGCGCGCCGCTCGATCCGCCAAGTCCGCCGCGGCGGCACCGCGCCTCGCGCGGGCGCCGCGGGCATCGAGCCGGCGCCGCGGGCGCGACCCGCGCGGCACGCGTGGCAACGGCCCGGGCCGCCACCCTCGTTGCCGGCCGCACCCGAGTTACCCATCGAATTCCGACCATCATGACCGAACCGACCCAACCGCAAGCCGCGCCCGCGACCGACGAAAACCAGATCATCGCCGAGCGCCGCGAGAAGCTGCGCGCGCTGCGCGAGCAAGGCATCGCGTACCCGAACGACTTCCAGCCCACGCATCACGCGGCCGACCTGCAGTCGACCTATGCGGATGCCGACAAGGACGCGCTCGAGGCGCAGGCACTCGAGGTCCGGCTCGCCGGCCGGATGATGCTCAAGCGCGTGATGGGCAAGGCGAGCTTCGCGACCGTGCAGGACGGCTCGGGCCAGATCCAGTTCTTCGTGACGCCGGCCGACGTCGGCGCCGAGACCTACGACGCGTTCAAGAAGTGGGATCTCGGCGACATCGTCGCCGCGCGCGGCGTGCTGTTCCGCACCAACAAGGGCGAGCTGTCGGTCAAGTGCAGCGAGCTGCGGCTGCTGTCGAAGGCGCTGCGTCCGCTGCCGGACAAGTTCCACGGCCTCGCCGATCAGGAGATGCGCTATCGCCAGCGCTACGTCGACCTGATCGTCACGCCCGAGACGCGCAACACGTTCCGCGCGCGCACCAAGGCGATCTCGTCGATCCGCAAGTTCATGAGCGACGCCGAGTTCATGGAAGTCGAGACACCGATGCTGCACCCGATCCCGGGCGGCGCGGCGGCCAAGCCGTTCGTCACGCACCACAACGCGCTCGACATGCAGATGTTCCTGCGCATCGCGCCGGAGCTGTACCTGAAGCGCCTGATCGTCGGCGGCTTCGAGCGCGTGTTCGAGATCAACCGGAATTTCCGTAACGAGGGCGTCTCGCCGCGCCACAATCCGGAATTCACGATGATGGAGTTCTACGCCGCGTACACCGACTACCGCTGGCTGATGGACTTCACCGAACAGCTGATCCGCCAGGCCGCGATCGACGCGCTCGGCACCGCGACGATCCAGTACCAGGGTCGCGAGCTCGACCTCGCCAAGCCGTTCCACCGCCTCACGATCACGCAGGCAATCCAGAAGCACGCGCCCGACTACAGCGACGCGCAGCTCGCCGATCCGGCGTTCCTGCGCACCGAGTTGAAGCGCTTCGGCGTGGACGTGAACCAGCCCGCGTTCCTGAACGCCGGCCTCGGTGCGCTGCAGCTCGCGCTGTTCGAGGAGACCGCCGAGTCGCAGCTGTGGGAGCCGACCTACATCATCGACTACCCGGTCGAGGTGTCGCCGCTCGCGCGCGCCTCCGACACCGTGCCCGGCATCACCGAGCGCTTCGAGCTGTTCATGACGGGCCGCGAGATCGCCAACGGCTTCTCGGAGCTCAACGATCCGGAAGACCAGGCCGCGCGCTTCAGGAAGCAGGTCGAGCAGAAGGACGCCGGCGACGAGGAAGCGATGTTCTTCGACGCCGACTACATCCGCGCGCTCGAATACGGCATGCCCCCGACGGGCGGCTGCGGGATCGGCATCGACCGCCTCGTGATGCTGCTGACCGACAGCCCGACCATCCGCGACGTGCTGCTGTTCCCGCACCTGCGCCGCGAGGACTGATGCCCGAATGCCGTGTGGTTCGCGCGGCTCATCCATTCGCGCGAACGGCCCGGCGGGTTCGGCCGCCGGGCTTTTGCCGGCGGCCCGTCCGACAGCTTTGTAACGGCGCGTAAAATCTCCCGCTGCCGGGGCACGGGAGTTGCGGTGGCACCCTCCGCGCCAAGCCGGCCTCGCCGCCCTCCTCCCGCGTTCCCACCCCGTTTGCGCCGCTCCGGGGCGCGTCAATCGTTACAACTTGATACCGCGCCCTCCGCCCGGTTGATCGACACTTCCCAATAGAAAAAACGCACATCGAGTGCGCAGGAGAGTCGACATGGACAGCCCGGACAACGCTACGAATTCCACCGCATCCGCGCCGCGCAAGCGCCTTCATCCGCTCGTGGCCACGGCCGCCGGCGCCGTGATCGTCGCGAGCCTCGCGGCCACCGCCGCGATCACCGGAGTATTGCCGAAGGCTGGCGGCACCCCGGCCGCCGACACGCCGCCCGCCACCGTCGATACGGCCGCGCCGGCCAACGGCACGGCGAGCCCGGCAACGTTGCAGGCGCAACAGCCGCAGCAGCCGGCCCCGATGCAGGCCGCCGCGCCTGCGCCCGTCATCGCCCGCGCGCCGACGCAAAGCGCGCCGCCCGCCACGCCGCAACCGCCGCAATACGCGCAGCAGCCGGCCGAGCCGCAAGCCTCGGTCTGCCATACCTGCGGCACCGTGGTGGCCATCACCGAGACGCGCACCGAGGGCCATGGCACCGGGCTCGGCGCGGTCGGCGGCGCGGCCGCGGGCGGGCTGGTCGGCAACCAGTTCGGGCGCGGCGGCGGCCGTACCGCGATGACGATCATCGGCGCGCTCGGCGGCGGCCTCGCCGGCAACTCCGTCGAGAAGCATCTGCGCAGCGAAACCGACTATCACGTGCGCGTGCGCATGGAGAACGGCGCGACCCGCACGTTCACCTATCGCAACCCGCCGCCGTTCGGCCAGGGCCAGCGCGTTCACATCGAGCGCGGCACGCTGGTGGCGGGCTGACACCGTCGCGGCAACACCGGAAGCCAAAACGAAACGCCTCGCGATCACCGGATCGCGAGGCGTTTTTGCATGGGAAGGCGATGGCGCGGGACGCCCGGGCGGGCCTCGCGGCAAATCGGGATCAGGCGTCGTCGTAGTCGGCCTCGTCGATCCAGAGCAACTGGATCGCCTCCAGGATCTTCTCGCCCGACCGGTCCGGCGCGTCGTCGAAACCGTCGAGTCCGAGCACCCATTGATGGAGGTCCGTGAAGCGGATCGTCCTCGGATCCACGTCGGGATACTTGTCGGCGAGCGCAATCGCGATCTCGCGCGAATCGGTCCATTTCATCGTCGCACCTCGTGACGGGTTGGGGATCAGTGGTTTTCTTTCGCGTGGTTGATCGTGTACTTCGGAATCTCGACGACGAGGTCCGAATCGTCCTTCACGATCGCCTGGCACGACAGGCGCGACTGCGGCTCGAGCCCCCAGGCGCGATCGAGCAGATCGTCCTCGTCGTCGTCGGACGGATCGAGCGAGTTGAAGCCTTCGCGCACGATCACGTGGCAGGTCGTGCAGGCGCACGACTTTTCGCACGCATGTTCGATCTCGATGCCGTTGTCGAGCAGGTTGTCGCAGATGCTCTTGCCAGGCGTCGCGTCGATCACCGCGCCGTCCGGACAGAGTTCCACGTGGGGCAGCACTACGAGTTGAGGCATGTTGGTTCCGTGATTCATCGATGGCGCACCGCGCCACATCGCATCGCGCCCGCGCGCGATGCCGGTTTCAGATTTCGTCGAGCTTGCGCCCCGCGAGCGCGCGCCGGATGTTCTTGTTCATGCGCCGCGCCGCGAACTCGTCGGTGCCCTCGGCGAGTGCCTTGGTGGCCGCCTCGATCGCGTCGGCGTCGTCGCCGCCCGCGAGCGCGCGCACCTTCACGATCAGCGCGTCCACCACCGCGCGTTCCTCCGCGTCGAGCAGGTCCGCATCGATCGCAAGCGCCGCGTCGGTCGCTTCGACAATACGCTGCGCCTCGACCTGCGCTTCGCGCAGCGCGCGTGCGCGCATGTCGACCTCGGCGGTCTTGAAGCTGTCCTCGAGCATCTTCGCGATGTCGTCATCGGCGAGGCCGTAGGACGGCTTCACCACCACCGACGCCTCGACGCCCGAATGCTGCTCGCGCGCGAACACCGACAGCAGCCCGTCCGCGTCCACCTGATAGGTCACGCGAATCCGCGCCGCGCCGGCCGACATCGGCGGGATGCCGCGCAGCTCGAAGCGCGCGAGCGAACGGCAGTCGGCCACCAGTTCGCGCTCACCCTGCACGACATGGATTGCCATCGCGGTCTGGCCGTCCTTGAAGGTCGTGAATTCCTGCGCGCGCGCGACCGGGATCGTCGAGTTGCGCGGGATGATCTTCTCGACCAGGCCGCCCATGGTTTCGACGCCGAGCGACAGCGGGATCACGTCGAGCAGCAGCCAGTCGTCGCCGTTCGCGCGGTTGCCGGCCAGCAGGTCGGCCTGCACCGCCGCGCCAAGCGCGACGACCTGGTCCGGATCGAGATTGACGAGCGGCGGCTGGCCGAAGAAACGCTCGACCGCCGCGCGGATCACCGGCATGCGCGTCGCGCCGCCCACCAGCACCACGCCCTTGATATCGGCCGTGGTCACCTGCGCGTCGCGCAGCGCCTTGCGCGTCGGCGCCAGCGTGCGCGCCACCAGCGGCTGGACAAGCTCGGCAAACGCCTCGGCCGTGAGGGTCTGCGCGATCGCCACGCCGTTCGACAGCGTCAGTTCGAATGCCACCTGCGGTTGATCGGTGAGCGCTTCCTTGACCGTGCGCGCGCGGTCGAGCAGCGCGCGCACGTCCTCGGCCGACAGCGCGGGCGCCTCGATGCCGGCTGTCGCGAGCACCTGCGCGAACAGCGCGTGATCGAAGTCGTCGCCGCCGAGCGCCGAATCGCCGCCCGCCGCGAGCACCTCGAACACGCCCTTGGTCAGCTTCAGGATCGACAGGTCGAAGGTGCCGCCGCCGAGATCGTAGACGGCGTAGAGCCCTTCCGCGCCGTTGTCGAGGCCATAGGCGATCGCGGCCGCGGTCGGCTCGTTCAGCAGGCGCAGCACGTTCAGGCCGGCGAGCCGCGCGGCGTCCTTGGTCGCCTGGCGCTGCGCGTCGTCGAAATAGGCCGGCACGGTGATCACCGCGCCGACCAGATCGTCGCCGAGCGTGTCCTCTGCGCGCTGGCGCAGCGTCGCGAGGATCTCGGCCGACACCTCGACCGGGCTCTTCACGCCGTCGACGGTGCGGATCTGCACCATGCCGGGCGCGTCGACGAAGTCGTAGGGCGCATTCGCCGCGTGTTCGACCTCGGCCTTGCCGCGGCCCATGAAGCGCTTGACCGACACGATCGTGTTGCGCGGGTCGCTGGCCGCCGCGTCCTTGGCGGCGTGGCCGATCCGGCGGCCGCCCTTCTCGAGGTAGCGGACCACGGACGGCAGCAGCGCGCGGCCTTCGTCGTCGGGCAGCACTTCGGGCACGCTGTTGCGCACCGACGCGACGAGCGAATTCGTCGTGCCGAGATCGATGCCGACGGCGAGGCGCCGCTGATGCGGCGCGGGCGCCATGCCGGGTTCGGAGATTTGCAGTAAAGCCATCGGTATCTTCGGTGAGGGGCCTGCGGCCCCGCTTGCATCGCGCGCCGTGTGCGGGACACGGCGAAGCGCGGTTAATCTTCGAGACGTTCGATCTGCGTGGCCACTTCGGCGGCCACGCGCTCGATGAACATCAGCTGCCGCACGGCCTCGGCCGCGCCCTGATCCGAACCGCTGTCGAGCAGCGCCGCGAGCTTGTCGAGACGCGCGCGCTTCTCGTCGCGCAGTTCGGCGAGCAGCGCGTCGAGCGCCGGCACATTCTTCGCGCCTGCCGCATCCTCGATCGCCTCGCGCCATTCCATCTGCTGCATCAGGAACGCCGGTTCCATCGCGGTGTTGTTTTCCGCGCCGACGTCCACGCCGCGCAGCGACAACAGATAGATCGCGCGCTTGAGCGGATCACGCAGCGTCTGGTACGCCTCGTTGGCGCGCGTCGCCCACTGCATCGCGATGCGCTTCTGCGCGTCGCCGGCCGCGGCGAAGCGGTCCGGATGCACTTGCGACTGCACGGCGCGATAGGCCGTGTCGAGCGCGCCGGCATCGAGCGCGAACCGCGTCGGCAGATGAAAGAGTTCGAAATAGCTGTCTTTCAGCGAATTCATCGCGTGGCGTCCAATCAAGGGCAGGAGGGAATGCACGGGCGCGGCGCGTGCCGCACAAGAAAAAGGCGGCCAGTGCCGCCTGTCGCCCGCATCGCGCGGTTCGCCCTCAGACGCGGAACGACTCGCCGCAGCCGCACTCGTCCTTCACGTTCGGATTGTTGAACCTGAAGCCTTCATTCAACCCTTCGCGCGCGAAATCGAGCTCGGTGCCGTCGATGTAGGCGAGGCTCTTCGGATCGACCACGACCTTCACGCCATGGCTCTCGAACACCTGATCCTCGGTCGCGACGTCGTCGACATACTCGAGCTTGTAGGCGAGCCCCGAGCAACCGGTCGTGCGCACGCCAAGCCGCAGGCCCAGCCCCTTGCCGCGTCGCGTCAGGTACTTCTGTACGTGTTGCGCTGCTTTTTCGGTCAGTGTGATTGCCATGATGTTCCTGGTCGCACGCATCGCGCGCGTGCGTCTTCCTCGATAAACCTCGCCACCGGCCGTGCCGGCGGCGCACCGCACCTGCTGCCGGCGTTCAGGCCGCCTGGCCGTCTTCCGCCGTCACGTCGTGGCGCTTGCGATAGTCGGCCACGGCCGCCTTGATGGCGTCCTCGGCAAGGATCGAGCAGTGGATCTTCACCGGCGGCAGCGCGAGTTCCTCGGCGATCTGGGTGTTCTTGATGGCCAGCGCCTGATCGAGCGTCTTGCCCTTCACCCATTCGGTGACGAGCGAGCTCGAGGCGATGGCCGAACCGCAGCCGTAAGTCTTGAACTTCGCGTCTTCAATCACGCCGTCGGTGCCGACGCGAATCTGCAGCTTCATCACGTCGCCGCAGGCCGGCGCACCGACCATGCCGGTACCGACCGCGTCGTCATCCTTCGAGAACGAACCGACGTTGCGCGGGTTTTCGTAGTGGTCCAGAACCTTGTTGCTGTAAGACATGTTCGACTCCTGTGCGTTACGTGTACGCGGCGCCGGGCCGCGCGAACTTCATTCAGTGTGCGGCCCACTCGATCGTCGAGAGGTCGATGCCGTCCTTGTGCATTTCCCAAAGCGGCGACAGATCGCGCAGCTTCGCGATCTTGCCCTGCAGCAGGTTGATCACGTAGTCGACGTCCTGCTCGGTCGTGAAGCGGCCGACCGTGAAGCGGATCGAGCTGTGGGCGAGTTCGTCGTTGCGGCCGAGCGCGCGCAGCACGTAGGACGGTTCCAGCGACGCCGAGGTGCAGGCCGAGCCGGACGACACCGCGACGTCCTTGATCGCCATGATCAGCGACTCGCCTTCGACGAAATTGAAGCTGATGTTCAGGTTGTGCGGGACACGATGCTCCATGTCGCCGTTTACATAGGTTTCCTCGATCTGCGAGAGGCCGCGCAGCAGCTTGTCGCGCAACGCGCGCACGCGTTCGTTCTCGACCGCCATTTCCTCGCGCGCGAGGCGGAACGCCTCGCCCATGCCGACGATCTGGTGCGTCGCCAGCGTGCCCGAACGCATGCCGCGCTCGTGGCCGCCGCCATGCATCTGCGCCTCGATCCGCACGCGCGGCTTGCGGCGTACGTAGAGCGCGCCGATGCCCTTCGGGCCGTAGGTCTTGTGCGCCGAGAACGACATCAGGTCGACCTTCAGCTTCGCGAGATCGATCGGCGCCTTGCCGGTCGATTGCGCCGCATCGACGTGGAACACGATGCCCTTCTCGCGGCAGATCTCGCCGATCGTCTCGATATCCTGGATCACGCCGATCTCGTTGTTCACGTGCATCACCGAGACCAGAATCGTGTCGGGGCGCAGCGCGGCCTTGAACACCTCGAGATCGATCAGGCCGTCGTCCTTCACGTCGAGGTAGGTAACCTCGAAGCCTTCGCGCTCGAGCTCGCGGCAGGTATCAAGCACGGCCTTGTGCTCGGTCTTCACCGTGATGATGTGCTTGCCCTTGCCCTGGTAGAAATGCGCCGCGCCCTTGATCGCGAGATTGTCCGATTCGGTCGCGCCGGACGTCCAGATGATCTCGCGCGGGTCCGCGTTCACGAGTGCCGCCACCTGCTCGCGCGCCTCTTCGACCGCGCGCTCCGCATCCCAGCCGTAAGCGTGGCTGCGCGATGCCGGGTTGCCGAACTGCTCGCGCAGATACGGCACCATCTTGTCGACGACGCGCGGATCGACCGGGGTCGTCGCGCTGTAGTCCATATAGATGGGCAGGTGAGGAATATCGTTGTTCATCTGTCGCTCCGGGTATTCATTCAATGCAGGGACGATTCTTTTTTGTGTAGACAACCGATGCGCGCGGCCTGCCGCGCGTCACGAACTCGCGATGTTGAACACCGAGTTCGGCCCGAGCGGCATCGCCCGCACAGGCTCCACGGGGGTGGCCGGCTCCGGCGCGCGGCGATCGCGCAGCACGGCGGGCGCACCCTCTTTGGCACGCTGCTGATCGACGAGATCCTGCAGCGACACCGAGTCGAGGTATTCGACCATCTTCTGGTTGAGCGTCGACCAGAGCTCGTGCGTCATGCAATGTCCGTCGGGTTGCTTGGTCCCTTCACAGGTCCCCTTGCCACCGCATTGCGTCGCGTCGAGCGGCTCGTCGACCGCGATGATGATGTCTGCCACCGTCACGTCGGTGGCGCGGCGCGCGAGATTGTAGCCGCCCCCCGGACCGCGGACCGATTCGACGATCTCGTGCCGGCGCAGCTTTCCAAACAACTGCTCCAGATACGAGAGCGAGATGCGCTGGCGCTGGCTGATGCCTGCAAGCGTCACCGGCCCCTGCTCCTGGCGCAGTGCCAAGTCAATCATCGCCGTGACGGCGAAACGGCCTTTCGTGGTGAGTCTCATAGTCGTAGGGGACAGCAATCTTGACGATTTTGGTCAAGTATAAATATCTGACGTTTTTAGTCAAGTATCCCTGTCCGTAAAAGGGGATTCAGCGAACGCTGCATTGCCCCGCAGCGGCCCGGATCAGTCGGTGCCGGATGCCCGCAACGAGGCGAGCAAGCCTGCGCAGGCGGCCTCGCACTGGTCGAGCACCTGCTCGAAACCTTGCGCGCCGCCGAAATAGGGATCGGCCACTTCACGCGCGGCGCTGGGGCCGGCGAATTCCATCAGCAGGCGCAATTTGTGGCGATGTTCGGCGGGCGCGCGGCGGCGCAGTTCAGCCAGATTCGCGTCGTCCATCGCGAGCAGCAGGTCGAAGCGCACGAAATCGGCCGCCTCGACCTGACGCGCGCGCAGCGCCGAGAGATCGTAGCCGCGCGAACGCGCCGCCTGCTGGGCGCGCGGATCGGGCGGCGCGCCGACATGCCAGTCGCCGGTGCCGGCCGAATCGATTTCGATCGCATGCGCGAGCCCGGCCGCGTCGACTTGGGCGCGCATCACGCCCTCCGCGGTCGGCGACCGGCAGATGTTGCCGAGACAGACGAAGCAGACGGAGGCGCGTTTCATCGTGCGGCCGGGTGGCGGCCGATGGCCGCGAAAAAGGCAAGCGCCTGATTATACAGGCGCGCCCCATTTATCGCGGCCGGCCGGCACGACATCAAAGCGCCTTGGTGGCGACGATCGGCGTGGCCGAGGCGGCGTCGGGCGATTCGCCGACGAGCCCGAACGACACCGTGCGAGCCAGTTCCGCCGAGGCCTGCCGGATCGCCAGCGGCTCGCTCGGGCGCGCGGCGGCCGAGGCGTGCAGATAGGCAGCTGCGGCAAGCGGGACGACGATCGCGAGCGGCCAGTACATCGATATTGTCTTTTTCATGATGCGACCTCTTGGTGACTGCGCATCGGAACCAATGACCGATGCTGACAGACGCCATTCTATAGATCGCACCTATTAAGAAAAACCATCAAATAGCGAACGCAGTGTTGTCGTGCGGCGAACAGTCGCCAAATTCGTAGCGGCGCCACTGCGGCAAATCAACATCAAATCGATGCGCATGCCCTCGCTGGCGGACTTCCCACCCTTATCCCAGGTGGGTCTGCGAGGCCGCGTAGAGTTCGCGAAACGTGCGACCGGTGGGCGTCGGTAGATCGCGCGTGTCGGTCCAGCCAGCCGCGAGCGGCAGGCGCCGGATGCCGCGCCCCGAATCGCGCGCGCCGCCGACGCGCTCGAGAATGCGCACGCCCAGCTTGGTGACGAGACCGTACAGCATCGGCCGGCGCGCCATGAAGCCCCAGACGGCCAGCGCCGCCCGCTCGCGCCACGGCCGCAGGCGCCGCTCGACCTGCTTCTCGCGCAGGCTGCGCAGCAGGCCCGACAGCGGGATACCGACCGGACAGACGCTGTCGCATTCGCCGCAGAGCGTGGCCGCCTGCGGCAGGTCGAGCGAGCGATCGATCCCCACGTAGCTCGGCGTCAGCACCGAGCCCATCGGCCCCGGATAGACCCAGCCATAGGCGTGGCCGCCAATCTTCTGGTAGACGGGACAATGGTTCATGCAGGCGCCGCAGCGGATGCAGCGCAGCATCTCCTGGAATTCGCCGCCGAGCAGGCCGGTGCGGCCGCCGTCGACGAGCACCACGTAGTTGTGCTCCGGGCCGTCCTCGTCACCGGGGCCGCGCGGCCCCGTCAGCAGAGAGAAATAGTTCGAGACCTTCTGCCCGGTCGCCGAACGCGGCAGCAGCCGCATCGCGGTGGCGAGATCCTCGAGCGTCGGCAGCACCTTTTCGATGCCGGTCACGGCCACGTGGACGCGCGGCATCACGGTACACATGCCCTCGTTGCCCTCGTTGGTCACGAGCACCACCGAGCCGGTCTCGGCCACCACGAAGTTGCCGCCCGTCAGGCCCATATCGGCGCCCAGGAAGTGCGAGCGCAGCATCTCGCGCGCCTCGCGCGTCATGTCGGGAATCTCGGTGAGCCGCGCGCGCTTGTGCGTGGCGGCGAACAGGTCGGCGATCTCGTCCTTGTCCTTGTGGAGCACCGGCGCAATGATGTGGCTCGGCGCCTCGTTGCCGTTGATCTGCAGGATGTACTCGCCCAGATCGGTCTCCACCGATTCCACGCCGATCTCCGCGAGCACCGCGTTGATGCGCATCTCCTCCGATACCATCGACTTGGTCTTGATCACTTTCCTCACGTCATGGCGCTTCGCGATGTCGGCCACGAGCTCGGCCGCGTCGGCCATCGATTCCGCGAACAGCACCGTCGTGCCGCGCCGCGCCGCCTCGCGCTCGAACGCCTCGAGCCAGATGTCGAGATGCTCCAGCGCGCGGTTGCGGCGCGCCTTCAGCGCGGCGCGCGTGGCCGGGAAGTCGATCTGCGCCATCGCATCGGTGCGCACCGACACGAAATTCGTCGACAGCTTCTTGAGGTTCTGCTGCAGGCGCTGGTCGGCAAGCTTCTGCCCCGCGCGCGCCTTGAACTGCATCGATTGGACTTGCATGGCTGGCTGACTCGGCTGGCGGCAATCGGAATAGGGAACGCGGCGCGAGCCGCTCAGAGATCGCCGGCGAGCACCTGCGCGACGTGCAGCACGCGCGTTTCGGTGTCGCCCAGGCGGCGCAGCCGGCCCTCGATGTTGAGGATGCAGCCGAGATCGCCGAGCACCACGGCGCGCGCGCCGCTCGCCTGCACGTTCGCGCACTTCTCGTCGACGATCGCGGTGGAAATGGCGCCGTACTTGACCGCGAACGTGCCGCCGAAGCCGCAGCAGTGTTCGCAATCCTTCATCTCGGTGATCTCGACACCGCGCTGGGCCAGCAGCGCGCGCGGCTGTGCCTTCACGCCGAGCTCGCGCAGGCCCGAGCAGGAATCGTGATAGGCCACCGGCCCGCTGAATTCGCCCGGCGGCAGCTGCACCTTCGCGACGTGGACGAGGAACTCGGTCAGCTCGTAGACACGCTCGCGCAGGCGCCCGAATCGCGCCATCAGCTCGGGATCGTCGCGGAACAGGTCGCCGTAATGCGCGCGGATCATGCCGCCGCACGAGCCCGACGGCACCACGACGTAGTCGAACGGCTCGAATTCGCGCAGCGTCTTCTCGGCGAGATCGCGCGCGAGGCGCCGGTCGCCCGAGTTGTAGGCGGGCTGCCCGCAGCAGGTCTGCGCGGGCGGCACGCCCACCTCGAAACCGGCCTCGCGAATCAGCTTCAGCGCGGAAAAACCGATTTCGGGTCGCATCAGATCTATGAGGCAGGTGACGAACAATCCGACTCGCATGACGGCTCCCTGGAGAAAACGCCGCTCATTATCCGCCCTTTGCCGCGCCGGACCAACGCCGCAGCGCCGCAAAAGGCGAAAGGGAATTCCCCGATTCGATCAGAAGGTCTCCTCGAACGGCGTTCGCTTTTTTCACATTACGATATACAATCGGCTCCTCACCGTTTGACAGGTCAACTGATTTTCACGATGAGCACTCAGAATCCTGACCCGAAGACGTCGATCCAGGTGATCGAACGCATGATGCGACTGCTCGATGCGCTCGCCGACCACACCGACCCGGTCAGCCTGAAGGAGCTCGCCCGGCGCACGGAGCTGCATCCCTCCACCGCGCACCGGATTCTCAACGACATGGTGACCTGTCGCCTCGTCGACCGTTCGGACCCCGGCACCTATCGCCTCGGCATGCGGCTGCTGGAGCTCGGCAACCTCGTCAAGGCACGGCTGTCGGTGCGCGACGCGGCGCTGATGCCGATGCGCGAACTGCACCGGCTGACGGGGCAGACCGTGAACCTGTCGGTGCGCCAGGGCGACGAGATCGTCTACATCGAGCGCGCTTATTCGGAGCGCTCGGGCATGCAGGTCGTGCGCGCGATCGGCGGACGCGCGCCGCTGCACCTGACCTCGGTCGGCAAGCTGTTCCTGGCCGCTGACGAAACCACGCGCGTGCGCGCCTACGCGACGCGCACCGGCCTGGCTGGTCATACCCAGAACAGCATCACCGACTTGATGAAGCTCGAGCGCGAACTGACGCTGGTGCGCCAGCAGGCCTGCGCGCGCGACAACGAGGAACTCGAGCTCGGCGTGCGCTGCATCGCGGCCGGCATCTACGACGACTCTGGCAAGCTGGTGGCCGGGCTGTCACTGTCGGCCCCGGCCGACCGGCTGCAGGACGCCTGGCTCGGTCAGATCAGCCATACCGCGCTGACCATCTCCGAGGCGCTCGGCTATCGGCCGCCGCGCGAGGTCCCGGGCGAGGCGCTCGCCAAGTCGCTCTGACGCGAGCAGCCGGCCGGCCCCGCGAATTCCGGTGCGCCAATTGAAAAACCCCGCGATCGCGGGGTTTTTTCTGCTCGAATGATCCGGTACGACGCGACGATCAGGTGCCGCCGGCGCCCGTGTTCGCCGCCGTCAGACGCTCGCCGCCGCCGGCGTCGAGCCAGTTGCGCACGCGCGAGGCATCGGCGGTGCGCGAGTACTTGCCGAACGAATCGAGCAGCACCATCACGATCGGCTTGCCGTGGATCGTCGTCTGCATCACGAGGCACTCGCCGGCCTCGTTGATGAAGCCGGTCTTCTGCAGCCCGATGTCCCACGACGGATTGCGCACTAGCGCGTTCGTGCTGTTGTAGACGAGCGAGCGCTTGCCGGTGAACACCGTATAGGTGCGGTCGGTCGAGAAGCGGCGGATCAGCGGGTACTGGTACGCGGCGTCGATCATCTTGACGAGGTCGCGCGCGCTCGACACGTTGAGACTCGTCAGACCCGTCGAGTTCTCGAAATGCGTGTCGGTCATGCCAAGCGACTTCGCCTTCGCGTTCATCGCCGCGATGAACGCCGGACGGCCACCCGGGTAGTAGCGCGACAGGGCGGCCGCGGCGCGGTTCTCGGAGGCCATCAGCGCGATGTGGAGCATGTCCTCGCGCGACAGCACCGAGCCCACCGACAGGCGCGAACCGGTGCCCTTCTCGTAGTCGCGATCCTCGTCGGTGACCGCGATCTGCTCCTCGAGCGGCGCCTTCGAATCGAGCACGACCATCGCAGTCATCAGCTTCGAGATCGAGGCGATCGGCACGACGGCATGCGAATTCTTGTCGAGCAGCGGCTCGGAGGTGGCCTGATCGACGACGTAGGCCACGCTCGAACGCAGCGCGAGCGCGTCGGGCGTGTCATGCAGGCCGAACGCCTGACCGACCGACTGCTGGCGCGGCTGGAACGCGACGCGGCGCACGGCACCGTGATGGTGGCCCGGGCCGGCCGCGAGCGTGACGTGCCGGCGGCCGCGGTGCGGCGCTTCGGCGGCGGCCACGTGGGCGGCTTTCTTCTCGGCGGCGACGGTCCGCTTCTTGCCCTTGGCGGACGCGGCCGCTTTCGCGGATTTGGTGGATTTGGCGGGCGCGGCAACGGCATCCGCGGGCGCGACGGCGACCGATGCGACGAGCATCGAGACAGCCACCGACACTGCGGTGCCGAGGGCCGCACCGTGCATCATCTTCAACGGCGAGAACAGTGAGGCTTTCATTGGGGTCTGGACAGAGCGGCGGGAGGTTTCCGCAAGTGTAGTAAAACCTGAAAAAATAAGCAATTTTAGGCACTTACCGGCTTTCGTTAAACCGGATTGTAAGAGACGATCGCCCACGCGCGATCACCCTCCCGTTTTCCATCGAAAAATACGATGACAACGCATGCCCGCGGCCCGGCATCCACCGGATATCCGGTATAACGGCGCCGCGGCGGCGAATTGCAGCGGGGACCGGCATCAACGGCCTCGACACACGCGGGCGAGTCGTACCGGCGGGTCGTGGGCCGCGGTCGAACGGCACACAATCGACGGCGCTTTTCGACCGGCATTCATCTCAAACGTTCCATCCCGCCGATCGGTTTACCTCGATTGGCCGTCGTAAACCCGTGATTCGCCAAGATCGCAAATCGTGCGGGAACGCCCCGCATCGAACCGCCCGGCGCAATGCCGGCGGCACCGAAACCGATTCCATCCGGAACGATACAAACCATTGTTTTTCCGGGAAAATAGTGCCATTGTGCAGCGCACCAAAAGCGCTTGACATCCGTTCCGAACGCCCTAGAATGGGAACCGTTGTTGCAATGCACCAAGCCATTGCGCAGATGCGGAACACCGTCGTGCCCCTCAAGTCGTGCCCCTTAACTCAAGCGATCGCCGCGAAGCCGGTGATCGTCAATCAGGAGCCAAAACCATGTCCCTGTTGACCCCCGAGCAAATCGCCGCCGCCCAGAAGGCCAACCTCGAAAGCCTGTTCGGCCTGACGACGAAGGCGTTCGAAAGCGTCGAGAAGCTGATCGAGCTGAACGTGCAGGTCGTGAAGTCGACGCTCGCGGAAAGCCAGGAAAACGCGCAGCGCGCGCTGTCGGTGAAGGACGCGCAGGAACTGATCGCGCTGCAGGCCAGCTTCGCCCAGCCGATCGCCGAGAAGGTCCTGGCCTATGGCCGCCACCTGTACGACATCGCCTCGACGACGCAGGCCGAATTCGCCAAGGTCGCCGAAGCCCAGTACCAGGAGCAGAACCTGAAGGTCCAGGCGCTCGTCGACAACGTCGCGAAGAACGCCCCGGCCGGTTCGGAAACGGCTGTCGCCGCACTGAAGTCGGCGATCAACGCCGCGAACACGACCTACGAAACGGTGCAGAAGGCCACCAAGCAGGCCGTCGAGATCGCCGAATCGAACTTCAACGCCGCCGCCGCCGTCGCGACCAAGGCCGCCAACTCGGCCGCCGCTGCATCGCGTCGCACGGCCGCCGCACCGAAGGCCGTCTAAGCGAGGGCATCCGCCCCATCGAACCGGTCGCGCGCCGCAGTCAGGCGCGCCGCGCCCGAAAAGCCGCGCCGCTGCGCGGCTTTTTTCTTGGCCGAACGGTTCGACGCGAATGAAGCGCCGGGCAAGGCGCCGAACGACGGAGCCGAACCCGCCCCCCCTGCCCGCGCGCTCAGCGCCAATGAAAACGGCCCCGCCGGACCTTTTTCGGTCCGGCGGGGCCGTCGAACATCATCCCGGCCGACGCCACCCGCGCGCCGGCCTGACGACGTTTTACTTCTTCCGCTGCGGCGGCAGGTCGGTACAGACGCCTTCGTACAGCTCGGCGGCCATCCCGATCGATTCGCCGAGCGTCGGGTGCGGATGGATCGTCTTGCCGATGTCCTCGGCGTCGGCGCCCATCTCGACCGCCAGGCACACTTCGCTGATCAGGTCGCCCGCATTCAGGCCGACGATCCCGCCGCCGATCACGCGATGCGTTTCCTCGTCGAACAGCAGCTTCGTGAAGCCCTCGTCGCGGCCGTTGGCGATCGCGCGGCCCGAAGCGACCCACGGGAACACCGCCTTGCCGTACTTGACGCCTTCCGCCTTCAGCTGGTCCTCGGTCTTGCCCGCCCAGGCCACTTCCGGATCGGTGTAGGCCACCGACGGGATCTGCAGCGCGTCGAAATAGGCCTTCTCGCCGTGCGCGGCCTCGGCTGCGACGTGGCCTTCATGGACGGCCTTGTGCGCGAGCATCGGCTGGCCGACGAGATCGCCGATCGCGAAGATGTGCGGCACGTTGGTGCGCATCTGCTTGTCGACTTCGATGAAGCCGCGATCCGTGACCGCGACGCCAGCCTTGTCGGCACCGATCTTCTTGCCATTCGGGCTGCGGCCGACGGCCACCAGCACGAGGTCGTAACGCTGCGCTTCCGCCGGCGCCTTCTCGCCCTCGAACTTCACGTAGATGCCGTCTTCCTTCGCCTCGGCACCCACCGTCTTGGTCTTCAGCATCACGTTGCCGAAGCGCTTCGCGTTGTACTTCTCCCAGACCTTCACGAGATCGCGGTCGGCGCCCATCATCAGGCCGTCCATCATTTCGACCACGTCGATCTCGGCGCCGAGCGTCGAGTAAACGGTGGCCATTTCGAGGCCGATGATGCCGCCGCCGATCACGAGCATGCGCTTGGGCAGCTGGCGCAGTTCGAGCGCGCCGGTCGAATCGATCACGCGCGGATCTTCCGGCATGAACGGCAGCTTCACCGCCTGCGAGCCGGCCGCGATGATCGCCTGCTTGAACTTGACGACGGTCTTGCCGCTCTCGCCCACGACTTCGAGATGGTACGGATCGAGGAAGCCGCCGACGCCCGACACCACCTGGACCTTGCGCGCCTTGGCCATGCCGGCGAGGCCGACCGTGAGCTGCTTGACGACGCTCGACTTGAAGTCGCGCAGCTTGTCGAGATTGACTTCGGGCTTGCCGAACGTGATGCCGTGATCAGCCAGCGCGGCTGCCTCGTCGATCACCAGCGCCGTATGCAGCAGCGCCTTCGACGGGATGCAACCGACGTTCAGACATACGCCGCCGAGCGTCGCGTAACGCTCGACCAGCACCGTCTTCATGCCGAGATCGGCCGACCGGAACGCCGCCGAATAACCGCCGGGGCCCGAACCGAGCACCACCATGTCGCATTCGACGTCGGCCTTGCCCGAGTAGCTGCCGGCCTGCGGCGCGGCGGCCGGCGCGGCCTTCTCGGCGGGCTTCTCAGCCGGCTTCTCGGTTTTGGCGGCCGGCGCCTCGGGCGCCTTTTCGGCGGGCTTGGCCGCCTCGGCGCTGCCCTCGAGCACGACGATCAGCGTGCCCTGCGAGACCGGATCGCCGACCTTGACCTTCACTTCCTTGACGACGCCGGCTTCCGGACTCGGCACGTCCATCGTCGCCTTGTCCGATTCGAGCGTGACGAGCGACTGCTCCTTCTCGACCGTGTCGCCCGCCTTCACCAGCACCTCGATGACGGGAATATCGTTGAAATCGCCGATGTCCGGCACTTTGACTTCGATGAGACTCATGAACTGTCCCCTACTTGTATGGACTACCGCCGATCGAACGACGCATCCGCGCCGGTACGCACGAGGCCGCCGCCGGGGCGGCTCCCGCGCGCGCCGCGCCGGCCGCGCGATGCGCATCTGACGCAGCGCGCGGCCGGACGGCGGATGCCGTCATGCATCAAAGAATCACGCGGCGGAAATCGCCGAGGATCGACGCCAGGTACGCGTTGAAGCGCGCGGCCGCGGCGCCGTCGATCACGCGGTGATCGTAAGACAGCGACATCGGCAGCGTCAGGCGCGGCACGAACTGCTTGCCGTCCCAGACCGGCTTCATCGCGCTGCGCGACAGGCCGAGGATCGCGACTTCCGGTGCGTTGACGATCGGCGTGAAATGCGTGCCGCCGATGCCGCCCAGCGACGAGATCGAGAAGCAGCCGCCCTGCATCTGGTCGGGCTTGAGCTTGCCGTCGCGCGCCGCCTTCGACAGATCGGCCATTTCCTTGGCGATGTCGACGAGGCCCTTCTTGTCCGCGTCGCGGATCACCGGCACGACCAGCCCGTTCGGCGTGTCGGCGGCGAAACCGATGTGGAAGTACTGCTTGAGGATCAGGTTGTCGCCGTCGAGGCTCGCGTTGAAGGTCGGGAACTTCTTCAGCGCCGCGACCACGGCCTTGATCACGAAGGCGAGCATCGTGAACTTCACGCCCGACTTCTCGTTTTCCTTGTTCAGCTGGACGCGCAGCGCCTCGAGCTCGGTGATGTCCGCCTCGTCGTTGTTCGTGACGTGCGGGATCATGACCCAGTTGCGATGCAGGTTCGCGCCCGAGATCTTCTTGATGCGCGACAGCGGCTGCGCCTCGACCGGACCGAACTTCGTGAAGTCGATCTTCGGCCACGGCAGCAGGTTCAGCTCGCCGCCGCCCGCCGGCGCGGCAGCGCCGGCCGGAGCCGCGGTCTGGCCCGTCATCACGCCCTTCACGAACGCGGTCACGTCTTCCTTCGTGATACGGCCCTTCGGACCCGAACCGGCCACGCGGCCG
The DNA here is from genome assembly GCF_001411805.1 of Burkholderia plantarii. Classification (NCBI taxonomy): domain Bacteria; kingdom Pseudomonadati; phylum Pseudomonadota; class Betaproteobacteria; order Burkholderiales; family Burkholderiaceae; genus Burkholderia; species Burkholderia plantarii. The sequence continues at coordinate 3,021,694 of NZ_CP007212.1, forward strand.
ACGTCGACGCCCAGCTCGCGCGCGAACTTGCGCACCGACGGCGAAGCGTGACTCGCCCGGCCCGACGCGGCCGGCGCCGGTGCCGGTGCCGAAGCCTGCGCGGCCGGTGCGGCCTTCTGCTCGGCCTGGGCCGGCGCCGCCTTGGGCGCCTCGGCCTTCGGCGCTTCCGCCTTCGGGGCCGCGGCGGCCGGCGCGGCATCGCCGCTCTCCAGCACCACGATCAGCGCGCCCTCGGAGACCGTGTCGCCGACCTTGACCTTGATTTCCTTGACGGTGCCGGCGGCCGGGCTCGGCACGTCCATCGTCGCCTTGTCCGATTCGAGCGTGACGAGCGATTGCTCCTTCTCGACCTTGTCGCCGACCTTCACGCCGATCTCGATGACCGGGATGTCCTTGTAGTCGCCGATATCCGGCACCTTGACGTCGACCGTGCCGCCGCCCGCCGCCGGGGCGCCGGCCTTCGGCGCCTCGGCCTTGGCCGGCGCGGCTTCCGCCTTGGGCGCCTCGGCCTTCGGCGCTTCCGCCTTGGCTTCGCCCGAGCCCTCGAACACGACGATCAGCGTGCCTTCCGACACGGTATCGCCCGCCTTGACCTTCACTTCCTTGACCGTACCGGCCGACGGGCTCGGCACGTCCATCGTCGCCTTGTCGGACTCGAGCGTGACGAGCGACTGCTCGGCCTCGACCGTGTCGCCCGCCTTCACCAGCACCTCGATGACGGGAATGTCCTTGTAATCGCCGATATCCGGCACCTTGACTTCGATCGCTTGACTCATCTGTAAAAGTCTCCTGGGCCGCGCGCGCCCTGGTCGGGCGGCGCGGCGTGACATGGCACGTGTGCGTTTAAACCGTCATCGGATTGGGTTTCGACGGATCGAGGTCGTACTTCCTGATCGCCTCGGCGACCACCTTGCGGTCGATCGTGCCTTCGTCGGCCAGCGCGTTCAGCGCGGCGACGGTCACCCAGTGGCGGTCCACCTCGAAGAAGTGGCGCAGCGCCTTGCGCGTGTCCGAGCGGCCGTAGCCGTCGGTGCCGAGCACCACGTAGCGGCGATCGATCTGGCCGCGGATCTGGTCGGCCAGCGCGCGCACGTAGTCGGTCGACGCGATCACCGGGCCCTGCGCGTCCTTCAGCAGCGTCTGGACGTGCGACAGGCGGCGTTCCTCGGTCGGGTTCAGCAGGTTCCAGCGCTCGACCTCGTGGCCTTCGCGGGCCAGTTCGGTGAAGCTCGGCACGCTCCAGAGGTCGGCGGCAACGCCCCAGTCGTTCTTCAGCAGTTCGGCCGCGGCGATCACTTCGTTGAAGATCGTGCCGGCGCCGAGCAGCTGCACGCGCGGTGCCTTCTGGTCGGCCTCGGCCTTGCGGAACGCGTACATTCCCTTGATGATGTCGGCCGCCACGTGCTCGCCCTGCGGAATCGCCGGGTGCTCGTAGTTCTCGTTCATCACCGTGACGTAGTAGTACACGTCTTCCTGGTCGGCCACCATGCGCTGCAGGCCGTTCTGGATGATCACGGCGAGTTCGTAGCCGAAGGTCGGGTCGTAGCTCACGCAATTCGGCACCGATGCCGCCCACAGCAGCGAGTGGCCGTCTTCGTGCTGCAGGCCTTCGCCGTTCAGCGTGGTACGGCCGGCGGTGCCGCCCAGCAGGAAGCCGCGCGAACGCATGTCGCCCGCCGCCCAGGCCAGGTCGCCGATGCGCTGGAAGCCGAACATCGAATAGAAGATGTAGAACGGCACCATGATCTCGCCGTGCGTCGAGTACGACGTCGCCGCCGCGATCCAGTCGCACATGCCGCCCGCTTCGTTGATGCCTTCCTGCAGGATCTGGCCGGTTTCCGATTCCTTGTAGAACATCAGCTGGTCGGAATCTTCCGGCACGTACTTCTGGCCCTGCTGGTTCCAGATGCCGATCTGGCGGAACAGGCCCTCCATGCCGAAGGTACGCGACTCGTCCGGCACGATCGGCACGACGCGCTTGCCGAGCGTCTTGTCCTTCAGCAGGATGTTCAGGATCCGCACGAACGCCATCGTCGTCGAGATCTCGCGGCCTTCGCCCGTGCCCTTGAGCAGCGGCTCGAACGCGTCGAGCATCGGCACCGGCAGCGATTCCGCCTTCTGGCGGCGCTGCGGCAGGTAGCCGCCGAGCTCCTGGCGGTGCGCGCGCATGTACTCGAGTTCCTTCGAGCCTTCCTCGAACTTCAGGTAGGGGATGTCGCCGATCACGTCGTCGGCGATCGGCAGACGGAACTGGTCGCGGAAGCGCTTGAGCTGCTCCACCGGCAGCTTCTTCTGCTGGTGCGTGATGTTCATCGCCTGGCCGGCTTCGCCCATCCCGTAGCCCTTGATCGTCTTCGCGAGGATCACGGTCGGCGCGCCCTTGGTGTTGCTCGCCTCGTGGAACGCCGCGTAGATCTTGTGCGGATCATGGCCGCCGCGGTTCAGGTTCCAGATGTCGTCGTCGGACCAGTCGGCAACCATCGCCTTCAGTTCCGGCGTGTTGAAGAAGTGCTCGCGCACGAACGCGCCCGACTCCGATTTGTAGGTCTGGTACTCGCCGTCGACGACTTCCATCATCCGGCGCATCAGCGCGCCCGACTTGTCGCGGGCCAGCAGCGAATCCCAGCGGCTGCCCCAGATCACCTTGATGACGTTCCAGCCGGCGCCGCGGAATTCCGATTCGAGTTCCTGGATGATCTTGCCGTTGCCGCGCACCGGACCGTCCAGGCGCTGCAGGTTGCAGTTGATCACGAACACGAGGTTGTCGAGCCGCTCGCGGCTCGCCATGCCGATCGCGCCGAGCGATTCCGGCTCGTCGGTCTCGCCGTCGCCGAGGAAGGCCCAGACCTTGCGGCCCGCGGTCTTGGCGATGCCGCGTGCTTCCAGGTACTTCATGAAGCGCGCCTGGTAGATCGACATGATCGGGCCGAGGCCCATCGACACCGTCGGGAACTGCCAGAAATCCGGCATCAGCCACGGGTGCGGGTAAGACGAGATGCCGTTGCCGCCGACTTCCTGGCGGAAGTTGTTGAGTTGATCTTCGCTCAGGCGGCCGAGCAGGAACGCGCGCGAGTAGACGCCCGGCGACGAGTGGCCCTGCACGAACACGAGGTCACCGCCGTGCTCGGCGGACGGTGCGTGCCAGAAATGGTTGAAGCCGACGTCGTAGAGCGTCGCGGCCGACGCGAACGAGGCGATGTGGCCGCCGACGTTGGTGTCCTTGCCGGCGCGCAGCACCATCGCGATCGCGTTCCAGCGCGTGTACGAGCGGATCCGGTGTTCGATGTCCTGATCGCCCGGGATCTTCGCCTGACGCTCGACCGGGATGGTGTTGATATAGGGGGTGTTCGCGGAAAACGGCAGATGCTCGCCGTGCATGCGGGCGAACTCGATCTGCTTTTCGATGAGGTAATGCGCACGGCCCGGACCGACGGACGAGATCACGCCGTCCAGCGCCTCCAGCCATTCGACGGTTTCTTGCGAATCGTCGTCCTGCTCGGCGGCGACGTACTTCATCACTTCGTTGGGTACAGCGGACATGCTCGTCTCCTGGGTCCTGAGGGTGAGATCGCGCTGCGTGCAGACGACCTGATTCCGGCGGCTGCGGCAAGCTCCCGGCGGATTGTAAAGAGGCTCGCCGGACCGACGCAACTAAATTTTCGGGTTGTGAGATTGTTTCTCACAATACGAAATAATGCTGCGCTGCACTCTATTTACAAGGCCTTCGTGCGGCAAATTTCGCTTTCGGTTCAATATTGCGACACCGCGTTTGGCCTGCAATGCCCTGAGCTACAATGCGTGCCATGTTGACCGATCGGCTATTCGCACGCTCGGCGCGAGCCTCCGGTGCCTCGGCGGACTCGCAGCCGTCCCGCTGGCACCACGGCCCGTGGTGGTCCAATTCCTATCTGTTGACGCCGCTGCTGTCGATCCTCGTGTTCCTGGTGGTGATGAGCCTCATTTTGTGGAGCCTCAACCGCCGCGAGCAGCAGCAGCAGGAAGACACCCTCTATCGCAACGTCGCCTGGGCGCAGCAGCAGATCCGCCTGTCGATGACAAGCGCCCAGGAGCAGCTGCAGGCGTTCGCGCGCGACCTCGCGCTGGGCCGCATCGACGAGCGCGGCTTCCAGTCCGCGGTCGGCGACGTGATGCAGGCGCATCCGGAAATCCTCTATCTGAACTGGTACGTCGCGCCCGGCACGGCGCGCTGGCCCGACATGCAGCTGCCGGCGCTGGGCCAGCGGCTCGCGCGGCCCAACGACGCCCAGATGGCCGAGATCGTGCGCGGCGCCTGGCGCGACGCGCACGAATCGCGCCGGCAGGCCTACTCGGCCATAGCCTACGACGATTTCGGCAACGGCTTCGTGACGCTGCAGACGCCCGTCACGCGCGACCGCGAGTACCTGGGCTCGATCGCCGCGGTGTTCTCGGTCGAAGGCATCCTCAAGCACGACATCCCGCCCGAGCTGTCGGCGAAGTACAAGATCTCGATCACCGACGTCAACAACCGCGAGCTGGCCTCCACCTCCTCGCGCCCGCGGCTGCCGCGCGACGCCCACTACGACCTGCCGCTCGACCCGCCCGGCCAGGGCCTGACGGTGCGCGTCTATTCGTATCCGCAGATGACGAACCTGACGAACAACACGCTCGTCTGGCTCGTCGCGGGCCTGTCCTGCTTCGTGCTCTGGAGCCTGTGGAGCCTCTGGAAGCACACGCGGCAGCGCTTCGAGGCGCAGCAGGCGCTGTACGCGGAGGCGTTCTTCCGCCGCGCGATGGAGAATTCGGTGCTGATCGGCATGCGCGTGCTCGACATGCACGGCCGCATCACCCACGTGAACCCGGCGTTCTGCCGCATGACGGGCTGGGACGAGGACGACCTGGTCGGCAAGGTCGCGCCGTTCCCGTACTGGCCGCGCGACGCGTATCCGGAAATGCAGCGCCAGCTCGACATGACGCTGCGCGGCAAGGCGCCGTCCTCGGGCTTCGAGCTGCGGGTGCGCCGCAAGGACGCCTCGATGTTCCATGCGCGGCTCTACGTCTCGCCGCTGATCGACAGCTCGGGCCGCCAGACCGGGTGGATGTCGTCGATGACCGACATCACCGAGCCGAAACGCGCGCGCGAGGAACTGGCCGCCGCGCACGAGCGCTTCACCACGGTGCTGGAGAGCCTCGACGCGGCCGTCTCGGTGCTGGCCGCCGACGAGGCCGAGCTGCTGTTCGCCAACCGCTACTACCGCCACCTGTTCGGGATCCGCCCCGACGGCCATCTGGAGCTGTCGGGCGGCGGCTTCGACTCGACCCAGGCCTCGTCGGATTCGATCGACATGGTCGACGCGTTCGCCGGGCTGCCCGCCACCGCGCTGACCGAGAGCACGGCCGACGCGCAGGAAGTCTACGTCGAGAGCATCCAGAAGTGGTTCGAGGTGCGCCGTCAATACATCCAGTGGGTCGACGGCCATCTCGCGCAGATGCAGATCGCCACCGACATCACGACCCGCAAGAAGGCCCAGGAGCTCGCGCACCAGCAGGAAGAGAAGCTGCAGTTCACGAGCCGGCTGATGACGATGGGCGAGATGGCCTCGTCGATCGCGCACGAGCTGAACCAGCCGCTCGCGGCGATCAACAACTACTGCTCGGGCACCGTGGCGCTCGTCAAGAGCGGGCGCGGCACCGCCGAGACGCTGCTGCCGGCGCTCGAGAAAACCGCCCAGCAGGCGCTGCGCGCCGGCATGATCGTCAAGCGGATCCGCGAGTTCGTGAAGCGCAGCGAGCCCAAGCGGCAGGCCGCGCGCGTGGCCGACATCGTCGCCGACGCGGTCGGGCTCGCCGAAATCGAGGCCCGCAAGCGGCGCATCCGGATCGTTACCGAGATCCGCGCCAGAATGCCTATTATCTATGTTGACCCGGTGCTGATCGAGCAGGTCCTGATGAACCTGATGAAGAACGCCGCCGAGGCGATGGGCGACGTGAAGGATCCGCAGGCCGACGGCCTGATCCGCGTGGTGGCCGACATCGAGGCAGGCTTCGTCGACATCCGCGTGATCGACCAGGGCCCCGGTGTCGACGAAGCCACCGCCGAGCGTCTGTTCGAACCGTTCTACAGCACCAAGTCCGACGGCATGGGCATGGGGCTCAACATCTGTCGATCGATCATCGAGTCGCACCGCGGGCGGCTCTGGGTCGTCAACAACATCGAGGCGGACGGCCGCGTCTCCGGCGCGACGTTCCATTGCAGCCTGCCCATCGGGGCACCCGAAAACCACGGCCGCGGCGGCGTGGCATCACATACTGTTACGGGAGAGATATGAATAGCCCTGTCACCACCCCTCAGGAAACCGTCTTTGTCGTCGACGATGACGAGGCCGTGCGCGATTCGCTGCGCTGGCTGCTGGAGGCGAACGGCTATCGCGTGCAATGCTTCTCGAGCGCGGAACAGTTTCTCGACGCGTACCAGCCGGCCCAGCAGGTCGGCCAGATCGCGTGCCTGATCCTCGACGTGCGGATGTCGGGGATGAGCGGGCTCGAACTGCAGGAGCGCCTGATCGCCGACAACGCCGCGCTGCCGATCATCTTCGTGACGGGCCACGGCGACGTGCCGATGGCGGTCTCGACGATGAAGAAGGGCGCCATGGACTTCATCGAGAAGCCGTTCGACGAAGCCGAATTGCGCAGCCTGGTCGAGCGCATGCTCAACAAGGCGCGCAACGAAAGCAAGAGCGTGCAGGAGCAGCGCGCCGCGAGCGAGCGGCTCTCGAAGCTGACCGCGCGCGAACAGCAGGTGCTCGAACGGATCATCGCCGGCCGCCTCAACAAGCAGATCGCCGACGACCTCGGCATCAGCATCAAGACCGTCGAGGCACACCGCGCGAACATCATGGAAAAGCTCAACGTCAACACGGTCGCCGACCTGCTGCGTCTGGCGCTGTCCAAGAAGCCGGCGTAAGCGGCCTCCTCCAAACCGCTCCATCGGGCCGCACCGCGCGACGCCGGGCTTTCCGGCGCGCGTGGTGCCGGCTCGCGGCGTCGCGCCTCGCGTCAAGCGCGACGTTGGAACCGGTCCCATTTTCGCTGTCTCGCCCCTCCTCTCGTCTCACCAGCCGCCCGACGCCGCCGTGGCGCACGGCACGGCATCGATGTCGGATGCCGACAGGCGATGGGTATAATTCCGTGCTTTGCTGCGGCGGTGTTCCGCCCACCGCCCGCGCCGGTTTCCCCTATTCGGATCGAATCCCACCATGACAGCCACCCTGATCGACGGCAACGCCCTTTCGAAGACCCTGCGCGCGCAAGCCGCCGAACGCGCCGCGGCGCTCACCGCGCGCGGCCATCGTCCCGGCCTCGCGGTCGTGCTGGTCGGCGACAATCCGGCCAGCGAGGTCTACGTCCGCAACAAGATCAAGGCCTGCGAGGACAACGGCTTCTTCTCGCACAAGGACGTGTTCCCGGCGACGCTGTCGGAGGCCGACCTGCTCGCGCGTATCGGCGAGCTGAACCGCGACCCGCGAATCCACGGCATCCTCGTGCAGCTGCCGCTGCCGCCGCACATCGACAGCCACAAGGTGATCGAGGCGATCGCGCCCGAGAAGGACGTGGACGGCTTCCACGTCGCGAACGCCGGCGCGCTGATGACGGGCAAGCCGCTGTTCCGCCCCTGCACGCCCTACGGCGTGATGAAGATGTTCGAGGCGCACGGCATCGAGCTGGCCGGCGCGAACGCGGTGGTGATCGGCCGCTCGAATATCGTCGGCAAGCCGATGGCGATGCTGCTGCTGGAGGCCGGCGCGACGGTCACGATCTGCCACAGCAGGACGCGCGACCTGGCCGCCCACACGCGCAACGCCGACGTGGTGGTGGCCGCGGTCGGCAAGCGCAACGTGCTGACGGCCGAGATGGTGAAGCCGGGCGCGACGGTGATCGACGTCGGCATGAACCGCAACGACGCGGGCAAGCTGTGCGGCGACATCGATTTCGACGCGATCCGCGAGGTGGCCGGCTTCGTCACGCCGGTGCCGGGCGGCGTCGGCCCGATGACGATCACGATGCTGCTGATCAACACGATCGAGGCCGCCGAACGCGCGGCCGGCGCGGCGGCCTGAGTGCGCCGCGCCGCGCGGGCGCGTACGAGCGGGTGGCAAGGCAAGCGGCCGTGCGGTCCGCTCAAGTAGCCCCACGCGACACGCGTGGACGGCCCCGTCCGGCATCCGTGACGCGCGGCGGCAGCGCGGCTGCGCCGTGCCGGGCCGCGGAGTGGTTTGCGCGGCGAGCAACCGGCACCGCGGGCCGCCTTCGATTCCCGCCGGCTCGATCGCGGCACGCTCCTGCCCCACCGCATCATGCGCGCCTGCCGCGCGCCGGCCCCTCGCCCCGCCACCGTTTTTCGCGCCTCCACCGTGCTTCCCGCGCCGTGCCAATCGCGTCGTTAGAAACTTCCGATTGGAAACCGGCCGGGCCGCCCCAATAATGTCGACATGCGGCGGTATCGCCGCCGCGTCCGTTCATCGCAATCCGACCTCGCAGGGAGCCTCATGTCCGTCAGCGCCAACGCCAATCCGCTTCTCGATTTCTCCGGCCTGCCCCGCTTCGCGGAGATCCGTCCCGCACACGTGACACCCGCCCTCGATACGCTGCTCGAACAGGCCGAGGACGCCGTCGCGCGCGCCGCCGATCCGGCCACGCCGGCCACCTGGGCCGACGTGGTCGAGACGGTCGAGCGCGTGACCGAGCCGCTCGGCCGCGCCTGGGGCGTGATCGGCCACCTGAACGCGGTGGCCGACACGCCCGAGCTGCGCGCCGCCTACGGCGAGAACCTGCCGCGCGTGACCGAGTTCTGGTCGAGCGTGGGCCAGAACCTCGCGCTCTACGAGAAGTACAAGGCGATCGCGGCCGGCGCCGAATACGCGACGCTCTCGGCCGAGCGCCGCAAGATCCTCGACAACTCGCTGCGCGACTTCCGCCTGTCGGGCGCCGAGCTGCCGGAAGACCGCAAGCCGCGCTTCGCCGAGCTGCAGGAGCAGCAGGCCGCGCTGTCGAAGGCGTTCTCGGACCACGTGCTCGACGCCACCAACGGCTACGCGTACTACGCGCAGGCCGAGGACGAACTGCGCGGCCTGCCCGACGACGCGATCGCGGCCGCGCGCGAAGCCGCGCAGCGCGAGGACAAGCCCGGCTGGAAGTTCACGCTGCATTTCCCGTCCTACTTCCCGGTGCTGCAATACGCCGAGAACCGCGCGATGCGCGAGACGCTGTACCGCGCCTACGTGACGCGCGCCTCCGAACTCGGCCCGCAATACGGCGGCGGCAAGGCCGAATGGGACAACACGAAGATCGTCGCCGACACGCTCGCGCTGCGCCGCGAGGAGGCCCGGATGCTCGGCTACGCGAACTTCGCCGAAGTTTCGCTCGCGCCGAAGATGGCCGAATCGCCGGCCCAGGTCACGGCCTTCCTCGAGGATCTCGCGGTGCGCGCGCGTCCGCACGCCGAGCGCGACTGGGACGAGCTGCGCGCGTTCGCGGCCGACACGCTCGGGCTGCGCGAGCTGGCGCCGTGGGACGTGGCCTACGCGGCCGAGAAGCTGCGCCAGCAGCGCTACGCGTTCTCGGAGAACGAGGTCAAGCAGTACTTCCCGGAGCCGGCCGTGCTGAAGGGCCTGTTCACCGTCACGGAAACGCTGTTCGGCGTGAAGATCCGCCGCGACGAGGCGCCGGTCTGGCATCAGGACGTGCGCTTCTTCCGCGTCGAGAACCCGGACGGCACGCTGGTCGCGCAGTTCTACCTCGACCTTTACGCGCGCGAGGGCAAGCGCGGCGGCGCCTGGATGGACGACGCGCGCTCGCGCGCGAAGCGCGGCGCGCAGGTGCAGACGCCGGTGGCCTACCTGACCTGCAACTTCTCCGCGCCGGTCGGCGGCAAGCCCGCCTGCTTCACGCACGATGAAGTGATCACGCTGTTCCACGAGTTCGGCCACGGCCTGCACCACATGCTCACGCGCGTCGAGGAACTCGGCGTGTCGGGGATCAACGGCGTGGAGTGGGACGCCGTGGAGCTGCCGTCGCAGTTCATGGAGAACTTCTGCTGGGAGTGGGACGTGCTGCCGTCGATGTCGTCGCACGTCGAGACCGGCGCCTCGCTGCCGCGCGAGCTGTTCGACAAGATGCTGGCCGCGAAGAACTTCCAGAGCGGGCTCGGCACGCTGCGCCAGATCGTGTTCTCGATGTACGACATGCTGCTGCACGTCGATTTCGATCCGGCCGGCGCGCAGAACGCGGTCGAGTTCGCGCGCGAGATCAACGAGCGCTTCCACGTGATCCCGCAGGCGCCGTTCTCGCGCTGGCCGAACACGTTCAGCCACATCTTCGCGGGCGGCTACGCGGCCGGCTACTACAGCTACAAGTGGGCCGAGGTGCTGTCGGCCGACGCCTACGCGGCCTTCGAGGAAGCGGCCAGGGCTGGCGGCACGGTGCTCGACGCCGCCACCGGCACGCGCTACCGCCGCGAGATCCTCGAGGTCGGCGGCAGCCGGCCCGCGATGGACTCGTTCAAGGCGTTCCGCGGCCGCGAGCCGGAAATCGACGCGCTGCTGCGCCACAACGGCATGACGGCCGCCGCGCACTGACGCGACGCCAGCGCCGCGCCGCCGCGTTCGACGGGCGGCGCGGGCCGCTGGCCTATCATGGTCCGCGCTATCGAACGGCGCCCGGCTACACGGGCGCCGTTTTTTCATGCGGAGCCGTCGTTCTCGCGAGCTTGGTCGCCCGTGTCCACAATGTCCGCCGGCGCTTCGCCCTGGTTGCCGTCGTCGGTCACGTCGCTCTCGTCAGCCGTGTCGACCACGTCGTCACTGACATCCGCCGCTGCCTCGCCCGCGCCCGCCTCGTCATCGAACAACGCGATCTGGCCGTGGCGCTCGGCCGTGTCCTCGTCCACGCGCACGCCCACACCGAGCAGCCGCACCGCCTGCGGCCGCCGCATGAGCCCCCTGGCCAGCAGCGCGATGGCGGTCTCCACGTCGGTCGCGTCGGCCACGCATTCCACCGTGGTGCGCTGGAAATCGGCGAAGCGGATCTTCACGTAGAGCTTGCGGACCAGCCGGCGCGCGCCGGCCCGCTCGATGCGCGCGTCGAGCTGCGGCACCAGCCGGCGCATTTCCGCGGCGCACTGTTCGAGCGTGGCGAGATCGTGGACGTAGGTGGTCTCGACGCTGACCGACTTGCGCTCGCGGTCGGCGCGCACGCGGCGCTCGTCGATGCCGTGGGACAGCTCGTGCAGGCGTCGGCCGAACGCGCCGAACTCGCGGTGCAGGTCGAACAGCGACCATTCGCGCAGCTGCGCGCAGGTCTCGATGCCGAGCCGCTCGAGCCGCCCCGCGGTGACGCGGCCGACGCCGAACAGCTTGCGCACCGGCAGCGCCGCCACGAACGCGTCCACCTCGTGCGGCCGCACCACGAACAGGCCGTCTGGCTTGTTCCAGTCGGAGGCGATCTTGGCGACGAACTTGTTCGGCGCGACCCCGGCCGACACCGTCACGCCCACCGTGTCGCGCACGCGCGCGCGGATCTCGCGCGCGATCAGCGTCGCGCTGCCGTGGCAGCGCCCGGTGCGGCTCACGTCGAGATAGGCCTCGTCGAGCGAGAGCGGTTCGACCTCGGGCGTGTAGTCGCGATAGATCTCCATGATCGCGCGCGAGGCGATCCGGTATTTGTCCATCGACGGCGGCAGGATCAGCAGGTCCGGGCACTTGCGCATCGCCAGCGCCGACGACATCGCCGAATGCACGCCGTAGCGCCGCGCGTCGTAGTTGCAGGTGGCGATCACGCCGCGCCGGTCGGGCCGTCCGCCCACCGCGAGCGGACGGCCGAGCAGCGAGGGATCGTCGCGCATCTCGACCGACGCGTAAAAGCAGTCGCAGTCGAGATGGATGATCTTGCGCACGAACGCGCCCGTGCCGGCCGCGGAAACGGTCGGCACGGCGGAATCCGGAGCGGGCGCGGGGGAACTCACGGTGGCGGTGCGGGGCAAAACGGCATTATCGCGTGAAAGCGCGCGCGGGCCGGACCGAAGGTTGCAGACGCGAAATTTTCCCGACGCCTGCGGCGCGAACGAATTGCAGCCTCGGATTGCAGCCTCGATCAGGCAGACCAACCGGCGACGCCAATCGACCGAACCAAAATGGCGATCGGGATTTACCCGGAATTCGCATTCAAATTCGCATTCAATACCGAACCCTTATTCAATTCGTCCAATATTGCAGATTCGGCGTCTGGCAATGCATTTATCCATGCATTATTTACTCGATTGTCCCGATTTGCCGGGACAGCCTCATTTCACAATCGACGGATCAGGACGAAAGGTAAGCAATCGAAGAAATTTTTCAAGGAAAGGGTTGCTCCGCCCGAAATGGTTGCTTATTCTCTGTCGGGCTGCCACGAGCCGCCGCTCACGCCGCAGTCCGCAGAGATTGCGCGTCGAATGTTTCGGATTTACCGGCGGGCGCGCATCACGCGCTGCCGCATCGAGATTCGACCGGATACGGATGAATTCATGCTGAATTACGATTTCGCTCACTGGATCGCTTTTTTGACGATGGCGATTCTGCTCAATATCTCTCCCGGCCCGGATATCGCATTCATCCTCGGCAATACGCTGAAGAGCGGCCGGCGCCACGGCTTCGCCGCGATGCTGGGGATCTGGGTGGGCGCGTTGTTCCACGTGTCGTGCGCGGCGATCGGGCTGTCGGCGATCCTCTACACGTCGGCCACCATGTTCCTGATCGTCAAGTGGGTGGGCGTGGCCTACCTGACCTGGCTCGGCATCCAGGCGCTGCTGTCGAAGGCGGGCGCGTTCCACATCAACGAACCGGCCAAGCCGCGCACCATCTCGGAAGTGTTTTTCCAGGGCGCCTTCATCGACATCCTCAACCCGAAGGTCGCGATCTTCTTCCTCGCGCTGCTGCCGCAGTTCGTGGTGGACGGCGCCGGCCCGGTGCCGCTGCAGCTCGCCGTCCACGGCATCCTGATCATCGCGGTGGCGGCGCTGGTGGAGCCGCCGCTGATCCTGCTCGGCGACCGGCTGGCCGCCCGGATTCGCGCCAATCAAAAGGCCGCGACTTGGATCGATCGCACGCTCGGTGTTTTCTTTCTCGGGCTCGCCACCAAACTGGCGGTATTCAGGCAGTAATTCGTGACCATTGAATCGGGCGGCCAATTTCGATTCACGCCGCCCCGCTTCAAAATAAAAACATAATCAAACCACCCGATCACGCATGCCGCATTGCGGCAAATGATGACGCACGCCCGCGGCATGGCGCTTCGGCTTTACCGGCAACGCTCCCCGACATTACGTGGCGCAGATGAATTTCATCGCGCGCCGCGATTCTTCAAGGCAATTTCGATGACGACGATCGTATTGGCAGGCGGTGGTTTATCGAGCTGGTATGTGACGGGACGGTTGATCGAACTCGATCAGCCCGTCGAGGTGTGGTTCGCGGACGCGGATCAGTGCGACGAAGCCCTGGCCGAGCCGTTCGTGCGTTATCTCGAGCAAAACCGGATCCCGTTCGCGCGGCAGGACATTCGTGCCGAGCTGGCCGAAATCGGGCTCGAGGCGGCGCGCGCGCAGGCCCGCCACCGCACCGGCTACTGGAATACCACCGGGCTGCTGCGGGCCGGCCTGATCTCGGGCTGCTCGCGCTGGCTCGCTGAAGCCCGCCCCGACGCCGCCGCGGTCGCGCACGGCTGCGTGGCGTTCGGCAACGACCAGCGGCGCTTCCAGAACCTGTTCGCCGAGCTGCGCCCCGCCGTGTCGGTGCAGGCCAGCCTCGCGCAATGGAACAGCGGCCAGGAAGCCCCCACGCGCCGCTTCATGGTGGACGCGATCGCGCGCTGGACCGGCGAGCGGCCCGCCGCGCTCGAGGACAAGGTGGCGTGGTCGTCGGACGGCTCGCTGCTCGGCATCTCGCACGAGGGCACCGCGATCGAGCGCCACGACAGCGACTGGACCACCGCGCCGTTCGTCATGACGCGCGCGCCGTTCGACGACGCGCAGGCCGAGGATCTCACGCTGCACTTCGAGCACGGCCATCTCGTGCAGGTGGGCGAAGTGCGCGGCGACGCGCACGCGCTGCTCGCGCAGGCCAACGCGCGCGCGGGCGCGCACGGCCTCGGCCGGATCGGCGTGATGGAAACGCGCCTGAAGGGCACCAAGTGCCGCGGCGTGTACGAGGCGCCCGGGCTCACGCTGGTCGGCCTCGCCTGGGCGGCGCTGCAGGAGCTGGCGCTGACCAATGCCGAGCTGGAGCGGATCGACGCGCTGTCGCGCCAGCTCTGCGCCGATGCCTACGCCGGCCTCTGGTACGGCGCGTCCGCCGTGGCGCGGCGCGCGGAGTTCGGGCAGGTGTGCGGCGCGCTGTCGGGCGCGGTGACGGTGGCGCTGCGCGGCGGTTTCGGCTTCGTGCGCCGGATCGACGCCGGCACCACGCATACCGGCATCGAGCGCCGCTTCGCCGGCGGCGGCACGCAGTGGAGCGAGTGACGCGGCGCGGCGGCGCGGCGCCATGAGCCGGCCGCGCGGGCCGAACGAACCGGTCGCGTCCGCACGGCCTGGCGCATCACTTGCGCGGCCGGCCTCGGGAGCCGGGCCGACCACGCGCGCGCGCCACGGCACCGGCGACACGCCAGGCCGCGCCGCGACCGAGGGCGCCCGACACCTGCACCCATAAGAACGCCAAATCCAATCGAGAGAGGGCTTATGCACGAAGACAGCATCCTGATCGGGCCGCGCATCGAGAATGCCGGCCCCGATTCGCTCTACCCGAGCATCGCCGCACAATGCCGCGTGCGCCGCGACGCCGTGGCGATCTCGTATGGCGAACGCCGGATCTCCTACGCGCAGCTCGACCGGCAAAGCGGCCTGATCCGCGACGCGCTGCTCGCCGCCGGCCTCGCGCCCGGCCAGCTGGTGCCGGTGCTCACGCGCGGCGGCCCCGGCATGATCGCCGCGATGATCGGAATCTGGGCCGCGGGCGGGGCCTTCGCGCCGCTCGCGATGGACGGCCCCGAGGCGCGCCGCGACCTCGCGCTCGGGCGCATTGACACCGGCATCCTGGTGGTGGACGAAGCCGGCGACGCGCTCGACGGCTGGCGCTGCGTGCCGATCGCCGAGACGCTGCGGGCCACCGCGCCGACCGTCTCGATCGCGGACGCCGAGCCCTGCCACGGCGGCTCGCTGGCCTACGGCTTCTTCACCTCGGGCAGCACCGGCGTGCCCAAGTGCTGCCTCAACATCCATTCCGGCCTCGCCAACCGCGCCGCCACCATGAGCCGCCGCTTCGACCTGCGGCCCGGCGAGGCGGTGCTGCAGAACTCCAGCCACGTGTTCGACAGCTCGCTCTGGCAGATCTTCTGGCCGCTGTCGATCGGCGCCGAGGTGGCGATCCCCGAACGCTTCGGCATCCTCGATTTCGACGCGACGCTCGACACCATCGCGGCGCGGCGCGTGGTGATGACCGACTTCGTGCCGTCGATCCTCGAACAGCTGATCCAGCTGCTGCGCAATTCGCGCGAGCAGCTCGACAAGCTCGCGAGCCTGCGCTACATCCTGGTGGGCGGCGAGAAGCTCGATCCGCACCTGCTGCGCGATCTGCTGAAGCTGCTGCCGGCGGCGCGCATCGTCAACACCTACGGCCCGACCGAAGCGTCGATCGGCATGGTGTTCCATGCCTTCAGCGGCGGCGAGGCCGCCGTGCCGCTCGGCCTGCCGATCGACAACACCGCGCTCGCGGTGGTGGACGAACAGCTGCGCCCGGTGCCGCGCGGCCAGATCGGCGAGATCGTGATCGGCGGCGCCTGCATGGGCCTCGGCTACCTCGGCGAGCCCGAGCGCACGCAGGCCGTGTTCCGGCGCGACACCGGATTGCCGCTCGGCTCGGAGGTGGTCTACCGGACCGGCGATCTCGGGCGCGTGGAAGCCGATGGCCTGCTCTACTTCGACGGACGCATCGACGACCAGATCAAGATCGCCGGAGTGCGGATCGAACTCGGCGAGATCGAGCATCACCTGTACGATTTCCCGCACGTCAGCAAGGCCAAGGTGCTGCCCGTCCGGAGCGACGACGGCACCTGGCTCGCCGGCTTCTACACGGCCAGCGCCGAGGTGCCGCCGGCGGAGTTGCGCGCGCACCTCGAACGCAAGCTCGGCAAGAGCAGCGTGCCGGCGCTGCTGCGGCAGCTCGATGCGTTCCCGCTGACCGTGTCGGGGAAGATCGACGGCAAGGCGCTGATCGCCGCGCACTGCACGTTCGACCCGCCCGCAGCCGGAGAAGGCCAGGCTGGCCAGTCCAGCGACATGCGGCAGGCGCTGCAGGCCGCGCTGCGACGCATCCTGCCCGGCCAGCAGCCCGGCCCCGACGACGACCTGGTGCTGGCCGGCCTCGATTCGCTGGGCGCGCTGAAGCTGCTGCTCGAGGCCGAGCGCCTGACCGGCAGGCGCCTCGCGCTGGCCGCGTTCCTCACGGCGCCCACGCTCGCCACGCTGCTCTCGCATGATGCGCAGGCCGGCGACGACGCCGATACGGCGCGCGCCATCGAACACGACATCGCCCGACTCGGCCGGCCGGCGAGCCCGCGCGCGGCGGGGTCCGCGCCGCCGTCCGGCACGGCCATCGTGCTGACCGGCGCGACCGGCTACGTCGGCCGCGCGCTGCTCGCCGCGCTGCTGCGCCACGGCGCCGGGCCGATCGTCTGTCCGGTGCGCGCCGCCGACGACCGCGCCGCCGCGGCCCGCCTCGCCGCGCTCGTGCCGGACCTGCCGGCCGGCCGCGTCACGGCGGTGGCGCTCGACCTCTGCGCGCCCGATGCGTCGCGGCGCCTGCCGCCGGCGCCGCGCCTCGTGCTGCACGCCGCCGCCGACGTGAACTTCTCGAAGTCGTACCGGCAGCTGCACGAGCCGAACGTGGCCGTCACGGCCGCACTCGGCGCCTACGCGCTCGCGGCCGGCGCGCGCTTCGTCTACCTGTCGAGCATCGCCGCCGCCACCGGCCGCGAGGTCGTGCCGGACGGCGCGCCGGGCCGCGCCGAGATCGAGGCCATGCTCGCCGCGCTGCGCAACGGCTACAGCCGCACCAAGTGGGTCTCGGAGCAGATCGTCGCCGGCTTGCGCGCGCACGGGCTCGACGCGCAGGTCCACCGCCTCGGCGAGATGATGCCCGACGCGCTGCACCCGGTCGCCAATCCGCTCGCCAGCTTCAGCATCCTCTGCCGCGTCGCGCAGTTGGCCGGCGTCGCGCCCGAACTCGAGGACACCTCGAACTGCACGCCCACCGGGCTGGTGGCCGACTGGGTCGTGCGCCGCGCGCTCGCCGACAGCGGCCGGGCCGCCGGCACGGCACGCCCCACCATGCTCGCGCATCCGACCCAGCTGCGCGTCAACGACATGCTGGCCGCCGTGCTCGGCAAGATTCCGCAGGTCTCGCTGTCGCGCTTTCTCGACACGGTCGGGCGGCACTATGCCGACAGCCAGCATCCCGATCTCGCGCGCTGCCTGATGATCTTCTCGTCCGGCGGCCAGCCCGACGAGCCGACGCAGCGCGGCTTCACGCCGGCGCGCGCCGAACCGCGCCCCACCGCGCCCGCGACGCGCGACGGCGAGCCGGGCTGGACCGCGCTCACGCCGCACGAGCTGGACACGATGTTCGGGGTATTCCGCAGCAGCGTCATCGCGCCATGAGCGCGGCGCACGACGATTCACGACTTATGCCAGGGAGCATTTCATGACGATGAGACAGCGGCGCTTCGGCCGCCTGGGTTGGCAGGTGGGAGAGGTCGGTTACGGCATGTGGGGCATCGCGGGCGGGGAAGGCGGCTGGACCGGCGCCGACGACGCGAGCGGGATGCAGTGTCTCGCGCTGGCCGCGAGCCGCGGCTGCAACTTCTACGACACCGCCTGGATCTACGGCCGCGGCCACAGCGAGCGGATGGTGGCGAAACACGTGGCGGCCCACCCGGGCGCGGGCTTCAAGGTGGCCACCAAGATCGCGCCGGCCAATCGCAACTGGCCGAGCCGCCGCGGCGACCGGTTCGACGACATCTACCCGACGCCCTACCTGCGCGAGGCGATGGACCAGAGCCGCCGCAACCTGAACGTCGATCGCATCGACCTGATGCAGTTCCACGTCTGGGAGGATAGCTGGACCGACGATCCCGCGTTCCGCGCGATCGTCGACGAATGGCGCGGCCGCGATCTGGTGGAGGGGATCGGCCTGAGCCTGAACCGCTGGGAGCCGTGGAACGGCCTGCGCGCCGTGCGCTCGGGCCTGATCGACGCGGTCCAGGTGATCCACAACATCTTCGACCAGGCGCCCGAGGACGAGCTGTTCCCCGCCTGCCGCGAGCATGACGTGGCCGTGATCGCGCGCGTGCCGTTCGATGAGGGTTCGCTGACCGGCACGCTCACCTACGACAGCCGCTGGCCCGACGGGGACTGGCGCAACAGCTACTTCGTGCCGGAGAATCTGCGCGCGAGCGTCGATCGCGCCGACGCGCTGCGCCCGCTGATCCCCGCCGGCGAAACCATGGCCGGGCTCGCGCTGCGCTTCATCCTGAGCCATCCGGACGTGGCCGTGGTGATTCCCGGCATGCGCCAGGAGCGGCACGTCAGCGCCAATCTGGCGGCCTCCGCCGCCGGGCCCCTGCCGCCGGAACTCGTCACCAACCTCAGAGCCCATCGCTGGGACAGGGAGCCTACCGAATGGTCGCAATAAGCCAACCCGCCCCGGCCGAATCGGCCCTGCCGGACGCCGGCCTGTGGATTCTGTTCGCGCTGCCGCGCTCACGCTCGACCGCGTTCTTTCGCGCGATGACGGCGCGCGGCGAGTTCATCTGCATCCACGAGCCGTTCTGCAGCCTCGCCGACACCGGCCGCGCCACGCTGCCGACCCGCACCGGCGGCAGCGTCGAGCTGGACAGCCGGCCGGCGATCGTCGAGCACATCGCCGCGCTCGCCCGCCATGCGCGCGTGTTCCTCAAGGAGACCTCCGACAACCGGCTGGCCGACCTGGTGCACACGCCGCTCGTGCGCGACGCCACCGACGTGAGCTTCCTGATCCGCGAGCCGGGCGCCGTGATCGCCTCGCACCTGCGCATGCGCCCCGCGGCCGGCGTCGACGATTTCGGCTTCGCCCACCTGCGCGCGCTGATGGAAGCGATGCGCGAGGCGGGCCACGCGTTCCAGTCGTTCAGCGCCGAGCAGCTGGTGGCCGACCCGCGCGCCACGCTCGAACGCTACTGCGCCGCGGCCGGGCTGCCGTGGCGCGACACGATGCTGAGCTGGGAGCCCGAGGATCGCCAGGAATGGCGGCGCACGCGCAACTGGCACGGCGCGGCCGCCGAGAGCACCGGCTTCGTCGCCGCCGCGCCGACGCGCGACGAGGCGGTGCCGGCCGAATTCCTGGCCGCCGTGCATGACGACTACGCGGCGATCCAGCGGCTGCATCGCGACGCCGGCGGCGACGACCTCGCGTTCCTCGCGCAGGCGCATCCGGTGATCTGGATGACCGGCCTGCCCGGCGCCGGCAAGAGCACCATCGCGAAGGCACTGCACGAGGCGCTGAAGGCGCGCGGCGTGCGCACCATCATCCTCGACGGCGACACGCTGCGCGGCGGGCTCTGCTCCGACCTCGGTTTCAGCGCCGCCGACCGCAACGAGAACATCCGCCGCTTCGCGCACGTGGCGGCGCTGTTCCGCCAGGAGGGCTACGTAGTGATCGTGGCGACGATCTCGCCGATGCAGGCGCACCGCGATCTCGCGCGCGGCATCGTCGGCGACGGCTTCGTCGAGACCTTCATCGCCACGCCGCTCGACATCTGCCGCGAGCGCGATCCCAAGGGCATGTACGCGAAGGCGATGCAGGGCAAGCTCGCGCAGTTCACGGGCGTGTCCGACACCTACGAGCAGCCCGTCGCGGCCGACGTCACGGTCGACACCTCGCACGAGGACGTGGCCGCCTCGGTCGAGCGCATCGCCGGACAGCTGCGCCGGCAGCGTCGGACCACGGCCGTCTGACCGGGAGCGCCGCGCCGCGTCACGGCGCGGCGCCGCTCGCGGCCGGGCCGGCTCTCGTACCCGGCCGCGCCCTCACCTTCTCGCTGCCGGCCCGGATCCACGCAGGCGCCCGGGCCGCGAGCCGGCACCGTCATGGTCCTTCCCCGGCGTCCGTACCGGTCGCTCCGGGCCGCAACCGTACCGCCGCCGCACGCGTGCGCGGGCCTATACTCGGCGGCCCGACACCCCATCGCGCGAGGAGCACGGATGAAGACGATCGGCCTGATCGGCGGGATGAGCTGGGAATCGTCGGCGGAATACTACCGGCTGATCAACCGGCATTCGAAGGCGCTGCACGGCGGCCACCACAACGCGAAGAGCGTGCTGGTGACGGTCGACTTCGCCGAGATCGAGGCGCTGCAAAGCGCGCACGACTGGCCCGCGCTCGGCGCCTGCATGGCCGACGCGGCGCGCCGGCTGGAGGCGGCAGGCGCCGATTTCGTGGTGCTCACCACCAACACCATGCACCGCGTGGCGGCCTCGATCGAGGCAGCCGTGACGCTGCCGTTCCTGCACATCGCGGACCCGACCGGCGCGGCGCTGCGCGCGGCCGGCGTGAAGCGCGTCGCGCTGCTCGGCACGCGCTACACGATGGAGCTGCCGTTCTACGCCGAGCGGCTCGCCGCGCGCTTCGGCATCGAGACGCTGACGCCCGACGACGCCGGGCGCGGCACCGTCCACCGCATCATCTACGACGAACTCTGTCACGGCAGCATCGAGCCGGCCTCGCGCGACGCCTACGTGGCCATCATCGCGGCGCTCGCGGCGCGCGGCGCCGAGGCCGTGATCCTCGGCTGCACCGAGATCACGCTGCTGATCGGCGAGCACGACTCGCCGCTGCCGGTGTACGACACGACCGCGCTGCATGCGCGCGCGGCCGTCGAACTCGCGGCCGCCTGAAACCCGCCGCACACGCCACGGGTGCGGCCCGTGCCGTGTGCCGGAGGTGACGCTCAGAGCCCCGTCAGCCCCTGCAGGCTGATCTTCGACTGCGTGTTCGCCGGCTGTTCGCCGAGCTTCGTCAGCGAGCCGTCGGAGCCGATCTGGTAGGCGACGATCTTGTCGTCGCCGGCATAGTCCTGGTAGAAGAACTTGCCGTCCGGGCTGACCCACGCGTCGTTCGCGAACGCCGAGGTCTGGCCCGCCACCGGCGTCTCGGTCGCCGCCACCGCGTTCACCAGCGTGAGCTTGCCGGTGCCGTCGATCGAGAACAGCGAGACGGCGCCGCTGCCGTTGCCGATATAGGCGAAGCGGTTGTCCGGCGAAAGCGTGATCCAGCACGGCGCGGCCTGCCCCGTCACGGTGCTCGGCGCGCCGAGCGAGGTGAACGTGCCGGCCGTCGCCGAGAAGTTGAACGACTCGACCGTGCCGCCCGGCGCGTCCGTCACGACGTAGGTGGCGGCGAGCGCGCCGGTGCCGAAGCGGCCGCCGAACGGGCCGGTACCGGCCGAGGTGCTGTCCACCGGCGTGCCGAGCGTGCCGTCCGCCTGCACCGGAAACGCCAGCAGCATGTTGAGCGGCGCCGTCGGCGAGACCGTCTTCAGGAAGCCGTTGACGATCACGAACTTGCCGTCCGGGCTCAGCGTCACCTGGGCCGGCAGCGCGTCCTGCACCACCACCGGATACTGGCCGATCGAGGTCAGCTGGCCGTTGGCGCCGACCCGGAACGCGCCGAGTTCCTGCGCGCCCTGCTGGTGCGTGACGTAGAGCACGCCGGTGGCCGAGATCGCGAGCGAGGTCGGGCGGATGCCGCCCGTCGGCGACACCGCGAGCAGCGTCAGGTCGCCCGCGCCCGAGATCGAGAACACGCTGACCGTGTTGTCGCCGGCATTGGCGACGAACAGGCGCGTGCCGTCGGGCGAGACGATCACGCTGTTGTTGCTGGTCAGCGCGTCGGCCGCGACGATGTTGCCCATGAAGTAGTTCACGCCGTTGGTGCCATGGCCGCCCGTCGCGACGCTCGGCTTCGCCGTCAGCGTACCGTCTGCATTCCGAATGAAATGCAGCACCGCGTTCTGCGTGTCGTTGGTCTGCGCGAACAGCTGCGCGGTCTTGGTGGCCGCGGGCGGCGTGACCGGCGCGGTGGGCGTGGTCGGCGCGGTCGGCGTGGTGGGGGCCGGCGCGTCGTCGCCGCCGCCGCAGGCCGCCAGAATCGCCGTCATCGTCAGTGCCGTCACCAGTTTGAGCTTCATCCGTTTCACCTCTTCGTCAGTATTCGAATGGCCGCTTGCACGCCGGCGCGATGGCACGGACAGCGGGCGGTTCAGACGCGATCGCGATGGCCTCGCATCGATCGCGCGCCACTCAATTCGGCGCCGCCGCGGCGTCGGTTACAGTTTCTTGCCGAAAATTTCCATCGGACTGCGAAAAGACCATGCCCGTGGTCCCTCGCGAGACCACGGGCATGGCGATGATACGGTGCGCGGCGCGACGCTCGCGCCGCGACTTCGATGGCGCGCTGCTTACTTGGCCATCGCGTCCGAGGCCGAATGCGACATGCCCATCGCGTCGTGCTTCTTCATCTTGCCGCCCTTGCCCATCGCGTCGTGCTTCATCGCGCCGTTGCCCATCGCATCGTGCGACATGCCACCCTTGCTCATCGCGTCGTGCGACATCGCATCGTTGCCCATCGCGCCGCTCGCCTGCGCGAACGCCGCCGACGCGCCGAGACCGAGCGTTGCCACCATGACTGCCGTGATCAGTTGTTTCATGAGATTTCTCCTTACCGGGTAAAAAATGGATCCGGTGGAACCGGACCGGTTCGCGGTTCGTATCGCGCAGCCGTCAGGCTCCGCCGAACCAGTTGTAGCCCTGGTCGACCCAATAGCCGCCGGGGTAGACATTCGTCACGAAGATTTCGACGATGTGTTTCGGGTTCTTGTAGCCGAGCTTGGTGGGGATCCGCAGCTTCATCGGATAGCCGTACCGCGCCGGCAGCCGCTGGCCGTCGTAGTCGAACGCGAGCAGCGTCTGCGGATGCAGCGCGGTGGCCATGTCGATGCTCTCGTAATAGTCGTCCGCGCAGCGGAAGCCCACGTATTTCGCGCTTGTGTCGGCGCCCGCGCGCCGCAGGAAATCGGCGAACGGGGTGCCGCCCCAGCGGCCGATCGCGCTCCAGCCTTCCACGCAGATGTGCCGAGTGATCTGCTCGGCATGCGGCAGCGCGTAGAGTTCGGGCAGGGTCCAGACGCGCTGGCCCGTCACGAGGCCGCCGAGCTTGAGCCGGAAATCCGCGCCGTTGACCTCGGGCACCTCGTCGATGCCGTAGAACGCGTTGAACGGGAACGGCCGCGTGATCTGCGCCTCGCTGTAGGTGGGCGCGAGCGCATGCGGATCGAACAGCGCGGCCTGCACGCGGTCGTTCAGGCGCGACACGGCGGTGAGGAAGCCATCGACCGAGGCGTCGTCGGTCAGCGTGCACCCGGTCAGCATCGACAGGCCGCCGAGCGTCAGCAGGCGCTTGCCGAACAGCCGGCGCGACGGCATCGCGAGTTCGCGGCGCGCGTCGGCCAGTACCGTGTCGCGGTCGGCGGTGATCAGCGGTTGAGTCGGTTTCTTCATCTGCAATCCTTGATTCTTCAGCGCGGCCGCCGGTTCGATCCGGCGGCCCGGCGGCTCAGTAGCTCGGTAGCTCAGTGGCTCAGCGGCCGCGCAACATCGTGAGCAGCGAGCGCGGCACCAGCGCGACCATCGCGACATGGACCACCACGAACGCGGCCATCACGGCCATCGCGCAGAAATGCACGACGCGGGCGTTGTCGTAGCCGCCGAACAGATCGCGCAGCAGCGGGAACTGCACCGACTTCCAGATCGCCAGGCCCGACAGCACGAGCACGATCAGGTCGAGCACGACCGCCAGGTACGCAAACTTCTGCACCGCGTTGTAGTGGCGCGGATCGTCGTGCGAAAGCCGGCCGCGCAGCGCCGCCAGCAGGTCGCGCAGCACGGCGCGCGGCGACAGCGGCAGGAAGCGCGCCGGAAAGCGTCGGCTCG
The DNA here is from genome assembly GCF_001411805.1 of Burkholderia plantarii. Classification (NCBI taxonomy): domain Bacteria; kingdom Pseudomonadati; phylum Pseudomonadota; class Betaproteobacteria; order Burkholderiales; family Burkholderiaceae; genus Burkholderia; species Burkholderia plantarii. Next base: position 3,045,779 of record NZ_CP007212.1, read on the forward strand.
CGAGATTCGCCGCCAGATAGACGGCGCCGTTGAGCATCAGCAGCCACATCGCGGCGAAGTGCCATTGCAGCGCGCCGCCGAGCCAGCCGCCGAGCGTCCACGACGGCGGGAACGTCAGCCCCGGGAACACCGGCGAGGCGTCGTAAATGCGCCAGCCGGACAACATCATCAGCAGCGCCGCCAGCGCGTTGAGCCAGTGCGAGACACGCAGCCAGACCGGGTGGACCGGTCCCGCCGGTGCCGGTGTCGGTGCCGATGCGGGAGCCGCGGCCGGCCGGATCGAGGAAAGTGCCATGTCGGATACCACGCGAAATCGATTCACCACCATGCATTGCCGGAGCGCGCCGGACGAAACCGCGCCGCACCGGGTGCCGGGCGGCATGCTTCGCCGCCGCCGGTCACGACCATGAATTCGACGGCGCGGCCGCGCCGGTTACAGCGGCGGGCAAATAAATATCGAAGGGAATTTGTAATGTCAGGTACGCGGGCCGCGCGAAGAAAACGACATCGGCCCGACGCGAGCCGGTGGCACGCTTGCGACGGAAAATGCGTTCGGTTATTCTAAAACACTTGTTCTAAAACGCTTGTTCGAAAACTCGAGTCGTCGTACCCAGGCGCGCGGTCCGTGCCGCCCAAGGTCGATGCCAGCCCGGCGAAGCCGCTCGTTGCGCCGCCGGTGCACCGCCATCACAGGATGCACCTTGTACGCAGCGGAAGACCGCCTGAAAACGCTGTTCGTCAGCGGACTCGATGGCAACGCCAACGCCTATCACGGCTTTCTGCAGGAGCTGACCCGCCACTTGCGCGGCTACCTGCGCAAGCGCATTCCGCAGATGCAGGACGACGTCGAGGATCTCGTCCAGGAGATCCTGCTCGCGGTCCACCACGCGCGCCACACCTATCGCACCGACGAGCCGCTGACCGCCTGGGTCCATGCGATCGCGCGCTACAAGCTGATGGATTTCTTCCGCTCGCGGTTCCGTCGCGAGGCGCTCAACGTGCCGCTCGACGACGATCACGAAACCCTGTTCGCGGCCCCCGACGACGAGCCCGCGCGGGCGCGCCACGACATTGGCAAGCTGCTCGAGCACCTGCCCGACAAGCAGCGGCTGCCGATCCTGCACGTGAAGCTGCAAGGGCTGTCGGTGACGGAGACGGCCGCGCTCACCGGGCTGTCGGAATCGGCCGTGAAGGTCGGCGTGCATCGCGGGCTGAAGGCGCTGGCCGCGCGCATCCGGGGCGAGCGATGAGAACCGAGGAACTGATCGGCCTGCTCGCCGCCGGAACGCCGCGCGTCGATCGCGGTATCGTCGCGCGCCGCTTCGGCGCCGCGCTGCCGCTCGGCTTCGCCGGCTCGTTGCTGCTGACCTGGGGGCTGTTCGGGCTGCGGCCCGACATGCTGCCGGCCGCGCACACGGCGCTGTTCTGGATCAAGCTGGCGTTTCCGCTCGCGGTCGCCATGCTCGCCTGGCGGCTGGCCGACCGGCTCGGCCGGCCCGGGCTACGCGGCGGCCATCGATGGGCCGCGCTCGCGCTGCCGTTCGCCGCGCTGTGGGCCACCGGCGCCGTGCTGCTCGCCGCGGCCGCGCCCGACGCGCGCCTGCCGCTCGCGCTCGGCATCTCGTGGAAGGTCTGCGCGCTCAACATCCTGATGCTGTCGGTGCCGAGCTTCGCCGCCGTGTTCTGGGCCATGCGCAGCCTCGCCGCGACCCGTCCGCGCCTGGCCGGCGCCGTCGCGGGCCTGCTCGCGAGCGCGCTCGCGACGGTGGCCTACTGCCTGCATTGTCCGGAAATGAGCCCGGTGTTCTGGGGGATCTGGTACGTGCTCGGGATGCTGCTGCCCGCGGCGGTCGGGGCGCTGCTGGGGCCGCGTCTGCTGCGCTGGTAGCGGCACGGCGGCATGGAGTCGTGGAAGAAGGCGCGGAGCGCCTTAACAACGCATCGAAGCCGCTCGGGCCGCGCGGCGCGTGCGCGGCTTCGCCGTCGGCAGCGCGGCGCCGATGATGGCCAGCGCGGGGCGCACGGCGCCTTCCAGCAGCGCACGCTGCGGCCGCACGCGCGCCAGCACGCGCAGCCCCATCAGCATCGTGAACAACATCTTCGCCACATCGCCGGCCACCAGCGCGGCCGGAATCGTGCCGTCGGCCTGACCGGCCTTCACGCAGCGCAGGAAGAACGCCTCGATGTCCTTCAGGAGGGTTTCGAGCACGTCGTGAAACCCGTCGTCGTGCGGCGCCAGTTCCATCGACGCATTGACGATCAGGCAGCCGCGCCGCTGCGGGTCATGCACCGTCAGCCGGATGATCTCGTCGAAGAACGCGGCGATCGCGTCGCGCGGCGGCAATTGCGTCTCGAAGCGATGCTCGCGCTCGCGAAAACCGCGGGCGACGTAGCGCTCGAAGGCCCGCTCGTAGAGCGCTCGCTTGTCGCCGAACGCGTTGTAGACGCTCGCGCCCGTCATGCCCATCATCGCGGCCAGGTCGCGCACCGAAGTGGATTCGTAGCCGTGCGACCAGAACTGCGCGATCGCGGCGTCGAGCACGGCTTCCTCGTCGAATTCGCGTGGACGGGCCATCGCTTGATTCCTCCGTGGATTCGTCCCGGCGGCAAGCATGCGCCGGACACCGCATTTTAGTGCAATCGTTCTGGAATACCCAGGCCGCGTCGCGCGTTAACGTTACCGTGCGCCGCGGTCCTTCGCGGCCCCTCTCGATCCGGAGTGCTTCCCGATGACCTTGTCCACCACCTCATCCCCGCTGCAACGCCTCGCCGCCCTCGGCGTCACCCTGCCCGCCCCGCTGCGCCCGCTCGGCTCGTATCGCACCGTCTCGATCGTCGGCAATCAGGCCTACGTGTCGGGGCTCGGCCCGTTCGAGCACGGCAAGCCGGTGGTCGGCCTGGTCGGCGCCGACCTGTCGCCGGAGCGCGCGCGGCACGCCGCACGGCTGACCATGGAGATGATCCTCGCCTGCCTCGACGAGGCCTGCGGACTCGACCGCGTGCTGCGCTGCACGCGGCTGACGGTCTACGTGCGCGCCGAGGCGTCATTCACCGCGCATCCGCAGGTCGCCAACGGCGCGAGCGACCTGCTGCGCGACCTGTTCGGCGAGGACAATCTGCCGGCGCGCAGCGCGCTCGGCGTGCCTACGCTGCCGATGGGGATTCCGGTCGAGATCGACAGCATCTTCGAACTCGACATGGGCAACCTGAAATAGGAGGAAGCCGGGCCACGCGGCGCGTGGCCGATAGCGGCGACGAGATGGAGGCGATACGCGGCGTGCGATGTGCGATGTGCGATCGACTCGATCGCGACGGCGCCGGAAAACAAAAAACCCGGCATCGAGCCGGGTTTTCGTCGAACGAATCGCGCAAGGTCTGGGCGCGGCACACGTTCGTTGTGTTTGGTTGCGGGGGTAGGATTTGAACCTACGACCTTCGGGTTATGAGCCCGACGAGCTGCCAGACTGCTCCACCCCGCGTCAGAGAAATGCAAGTATATGGGTGTTAAGCGTTTGTGTCAAACACAATCGCGAAAAAAATTTCACGGGCACGCCGCGGGCGGAGCAAATCTTCTCCGCTGGTACACTCCCGTCGTGCCGCGCGGCCCTCGCCGCCGGCCTCGCCTCAGATCACCACGGACCCGCCGCCCCGATGAAAATCGCCACCTGGAACGTCAACTCCCTGAACGTGCGCAAGCAGCACGTGCTCGACTGGCTCGCCTCGAGCCAGACCGACGTGCTGTGCCTGCAGGAGCTGAAGCTCCCCGACGAAAAATTCCCCAAGGCCGATCTCGAAGCGGCCGGCTATCGCAGCTGGTTCACGGGCCAGAAGACCTACAACGGCGTGGCGATCCTGGTACGCGACACGCTCGGCGTCGACGAGACCGACGTGGTGAAGAACATCCCCGGCTTCGAGGACGCGCAGCAGCGCGTGATCGCGGCGACCGTCAACGGCGTGCGGATCGTCTCCGCGTATTTCCCGAACGGCCAGGCGCCCGGCACCGACAAGTTCGCCTACAAGCTGCAGTGGCTCGACGCGCTGCAGGCCTGGCTCAAGGACGAACTCGCGCGCCATCCGAAGCTCGCGCTGCTCGGCGACTACAACATCGCGCCCGAGGATCGCGACGTCCACGACCCGGCCAAGTGGGAAGGCCAGAACCTGGTGTCGCCGCAGGAGCGCGCGCATTTCGCGGCGCTGCTCGGGATGGGTTTCGTCGACGCGTTCCGCCGCTTCGAGCAGCCCGAGAAGAGCTTCACGTGGTGGGATTACCGGATGCTCGGCTTCCGCCGCAACGCGGGGCTGCGGATCGACCACATCCTGCTGTCGCCGGCGCTGGCCGCGACGCTGAGCGCCTGCGAGGTGGACCGCGAGCCGCGCGGCTGGGAACAGCCGTCCGATCACACCCCCGTGTTCGCGCTCGTCGAGTGAGCCTGCCTGCGCGTTGAACGCGCGCGTCGGCGCTTCAACGTCTCAACGCATCAACCCGACCGCGCGGCGCATCACCCCTTCTCCGGCGCCGGCCCGAGATGGGTCCAGAGGAAGCCGAACTCGGCCGCGTCCGATTCGGCGCGTTCGAGATCGTCCGCGCTGCCGTGGCCGCCGTCGGTGTTCTCCCAGTACCAGACCTGTTCATGACCGAGCGACTGCATGCGCGCGGCCATCTTGCGCGCGTGTGCCGGGTGGACGCGATCGTCGCGCGTCGAGGTGGTCAGCAGCAGCGGCGGATACATCACGTCCTCGCGCACGCGCTGGTACGGCGAATAGGCGGCCAGCGCCGCGCCCTGCCGCGGATCGTCGGGGTCGCCATACTCGTCGATCCAGGCCGCGCCCGCATGCAGCTTCGGATAGCGCCGCATGTCGAGCAGCGGCACCTGGCAGAGCACCGCGCCGAACAGCTCGGGCCGCTGCACCATGCAGGCGGCCACCAGCAGCCCGCCGTTGCTGCCGCCCTCGATGCCGAGCTGCGCGGCGGTGGTCACGCCGCTCGCGACCAGGTCCTCGGCCACCGCGATGAAATCGTCGAACGAGCGCTGCCGGTGCTCGCGCTGCGCGTCGGTATGCCAGCGCGAGCCGAACTCGCCGCCGCCGCGGATGTGCGCGAACGCGGCCACGCCGCCGCGTTCGAGCCAGGCGATGCCGAGCGCGTCGCTGTAGGCGGGCAGGTTCGGAATCGCGAAGCCGCCGTAGCCCGACAGCAGGCACGGCCGCGCCGTGCGCGTCGCCCCCGCGGCCGGTTCGAGCGCATCGCGCGGGCCGATCAGCGTGTAGGGCACCGCGGTGCCGTCGCGCGAGCGCGCCGTGGCACGCCGCACCACCAGCCCGGCCGCGTCGAACTGCACCGGCGGCCGGTCGAGCAGCGCACGGCGCGCGGCGGCATCGTCGGCGCGGTCCGCGAGATCGGCGAGCCAGCATTCGGGCGGATCGAGGAACGTGTCGGCATCGACGAACACCTCGTCGCCGAGCGTCGACTCGACCGGCTCGAGATCGATCTCGGCCTCGTTCGGCCACGCGAACGGCCGCGACTCCCAGCGCCAGCCGCCGTCGTCCTGCTGCACCGGTTGCCAGAGCAGCGTGCGGTTGCGCACGTCGTCGAGCCAGCTCGCGATCAGCAGGCCCTGCGTGTGGGTCCAGGTGCAGGCCGAGGTGGACGGCCCCGGCGCGAACAGCGTCGTGAACGCGCGCGCGCCGGCCAGGAAAGCGTCCTCGCGAATCGCCAGCAGCGAGCCGCCGGTATGCAGCACGCCGTCGCAATCCCAGTCGAGGCGCGGCTCCAGCACCAGCCAGCCGCGCCAGAAGCCGACCACCACGTGCGCCGGCACGTCGTAGCGCGCCCAGCCGCCGTCGGCGGCGAGCCGGTAGGTATGGACGTCGAAGAAATCGACGCTGCGCCACGCGGTGTGGCGATCGTCGATCGGGTCGTAGCCGGCGCCGGCGCTGATGTCGTCGGGCTCACCGCGGAACACGACGGGCGCGTCGGCGAGCGCCGTGCCGCGCTTCCAGCGCCGCACTTCGTAGGGATAGCCGGCCTCGGTGACGGACGCCTCGTCGCGCTCCCAGCTGACGTAGACGGTATCGCGGTCGATCCAGTCGATGGTGTGGTTGCCGGGCTCGTCGATCGTGAAGCCGTCCGCCACGAAGCAGCGCCGCGTCAGGTCGAACTCGCGGATCACGACCGCGTCGGCGCCGCCCGGCGACAGCGACAGCAGCGCGCGGTCGCCGTCCGGATAGAGGATCGCGTCGTGCTCGAACACCCAGGATTCGCGCTCGTGCGCGCCGAGCGCGTCGACGTCGAGCAGCACGTCCCAGTGCGGCCGGCCGGCGCGCCAGTCGTCCCAGCGCGCGCGGCGCCAGAGGCCCTTGGGGTGCCGGTCGTCCTGCCAGAGATCGTAGGCCCACTCGCGCCAGCGCGCCGGGATCACCGGGCGTTCGCGCGGCAGATAGGCCTGCGCGAGGCGCGCGACCAGCGCGCGGTAGGCCTCGTCGTCGCGCAGCGCCGCGTGCGTGCGCGCGTTCTGCTCGTCGACCCAGGCGCGCGCGCGCCGGCTGTCGAGCGATTCGAGGAACTTGAACGGGTCGGGCCCGGCGGGCCAGTGAAGCGAATCGGACATCTCGGGTTCGGCGGGAAGGCAAACCCCGATTATGTCCGATCGTGCGGCTGCCGGCGAAAGCGCGGAGCAGGTCGCCGCCCGGCCGCTGCCGGATGGGCGGTCGCGTCGACGCTCGAACGACGCGCCGGCCGGTAACGGCCGGCGCGCGCCGCTCAGGGCTCCAGATGCAGTTCCTGGATCTTGCGCGTGATCGTGTTGCGGCCGATGCCGAGCCGCTCGGCCGCCTCGACCTTGCGCCCGCGCGTGAAGTCGAGCGCCTCGCGGATCACGGCGGCTTCGAAGCGCCGCGCGAGTTCGTCCATCACGTCGGCCGAGTTCTCGCGCAAGAGGCGCGCCACCTCGCTGCGCAAGCCCTGCTCCCAGACCGGGTTGCTCGACGCGGCCGGGGCCGCGCCATTCGCGGCCGGCGCGGCGGGCATCGGCACCGCGGCCGTCGCGCTGTTGGGCAGCGCGTCGGTGCTGGCGGCCACCGCCGCCGGCGTCACGCCCTCGCCGGGCGCCGCCTGGGCAGGGCCGAGGTCGGGCGGCAGATCCTTGATCTCGACGGTCTGCGCCGGCGCCATCACGGTCAGCCAGTTCGCCAGGTTCTCGAGCTGGCGAACGTTGCCGGGGAACGGCAGCGCGCTCAGGTAGGCGAGCGCGTCGTCGGACACGCGCTTGGGCTCGACGCCGAGATCGCGCGCGCTCTTCTGCAGGAAGTGCTTCGTCAGCAGCGGGATGTCCTCGCTGCGCTCGCGCAGCGGCGGCAGCCGCAGCCGGATCACGTTGAGCCGGTGATACAGGTCCTCGCGGAACAGGCCCTGGCGCACGCGCGATTCGAGGTTCTGGTGGGTCGCCGCGATCACGCGCACGTTGGCGCGCAGCGGATTGTGGCCGCCCACGCGGTAGAACTGCCCGTCCGACAGCACGCGCAGCAGGCGCGTCTGCAGGTCGAACGGCATGTCGCCGATTTCGTCGAGGAACAGCGTGCCGTTCTCGGCCTGCTCGAAGCGGCCCTGGCGCGTGGTCTGCGCGCCGGTGAACGCGCCGCGCTCGTGGCCGAACAGTTCCGATTCGAGCAGATCCTTCGGGATCGCCGCCGTGTTCAGCGCGATGAACGGCCCGTTCGCGCGTGGGCTGTGGCGGTGCAGCGCGCGCGCGACGAGCTCCTTGCCGGTGCCCGATTCACCGGTGATCAGCACGGTCGCGGCCGAGTGCGAGAGCCGGCCGATGGCGCGGAACATGTCCTGCATGGCGGGCGCCTGGCCGAGCATCTCGGGCGCCTCGGCGAGCTTGTCGTCGTCGGGCACGCCGCCGCGCAGGCTTTCCTCGACCGCGCGCCGGATCAGCTCCACGGCCTTGTCGACGTCGAACGGCTTGGCCAGGTATTCGAACGCGCCGCCCTGGAACGCGGCCACCGCGCTGTCGAGGTCGGAAAACGCGGTCATGATGATGACCGGCAGCCCCGGCATGCGCTCGTGCATGGCCTGCAGCAGTTCGAGCCCCGAGCCGCCCGGCATGCGGATGTCGGACACCAGCACCTGCGGCGATTCATGATCGAGCGCGGCCAGCGCGTCGCGCACGTTCGAAAAGCTGCGGGTCGCGAAGCTGTCGCGTGCGAGCGCCTTTTCGAGCACCCAGCGGATCGATTGGTCGTCGTCTACTATCCAGATCGGCTTCATAGGTCGGTCAGATGTCTCAGTGAGTCGCGGCGCCGTCGCTCAATGATCGAGCGGCAGCAAAATCTGAAATTCGGTGCGGCCCGGGCGGCTTTCCACCTCGATCGTGCCGTCGTGCTGCTGCACGAAGGTCTGCGCGAGCGTGAGGCCCAGGCCGCTGCCGTCCTCGCGCCCCGACACGAGCGGGTAGAAGATCCGGTCGCGGATGTCCTCGGGAATGCCGGGGCCGTTGTCGATCACGTGCAAGTCCAGTGCCAGCTTGAACAGTTTCTTGCCGATCGTGATCTTGCGCGCCACGCGGGTGCGCAGCTCGATGCGCGCGTCGCCCTGCGCGATCCGCTCGCGCAAGGCCTGTGCCGCGTTGCGCACGATGTTGAGCAGCGCCTGGATCAGCTGCTCCTTGTCGCCGCGCAGGTCGGGCACGCTGACGTCGTAGTCGCGCTCGATCGTGAGCCCGCGAGGGAATTCCGCGAGCATCACGGCGCGCACGCGCTCGCACACCTCGTGGACGTTCACGTCGCCGACGATGTGCGGATGCCGGTGCGGTTCGAGCAGCCGGTCGACCAGCGTCTGCAGCCGGTCCGACTCCTTGATGATCACCTGCGTGTATTCGCGCAGCTCGCCGCGCTCGCGCTCGCCGAGCTCGAATTCGAGCAGTTGCGCGGCACCGCGGATCCCGCCCAGCGGGTTCTTGATCTCGTGCGCGAGATTGCGGATCAGGTGCTTGTTGACCGCGGTCAGATCGTGGATCCGCTCCTCGCGGTCGGTGCGCGACTGCCGTTCGTTCTCGAACAGCTCGACCAGCACGTAGTCGGGCGCGTCCTCCAGGAAGCCGACGATCGCGTGGACGTGCAGCGCCTCGCGGCCCGGCCGCTCGAGCACGGTGTCGAGATGGGTCGCCTGGAAGCGCCCCTCGCCGATCGCTGTGATGGTGGTGGCGAGTTCGGTGGAATTCGGGAACAGGTCGCTCCACGGCATCTGCGCGAGCTGGCGGCGCGAGATGTCGAGCATCGACTCCGCCGACGGATTGGCGAACGCGATGCGCAGCGTGCGGCGGTCGAGCACCAGCACGACCGTGGGCAGCGCCTCGAGCCCCGCGAGCAGCCCCGAGCGCATCAGCCGCTCGTCGTCCGACAGCCGTTCCGGCTGCCCTGCCCTGGCCTTGATCAGATTCTTCAGAACCATCTTGCTTGGGAACCCGTTCCTTGCTGGAAAAACCCTGCAACGAAAAAGGGACGGCCGGAGGCCGTCCCCTTCGTGTGTTCACGGCGCACGGCAGCTCGTTGCTCCCGTGCGCCGGACGGCGGGGCGGCGCTTCGCTCGATGACGTGACGAAGCGCCATCGCCGCTTACAGCGAGTAGTACATCTCGAACTCGACCGGGTGCGTGGTCATGCGGAACTTCGCGAGTTCCTGTTCCTTCAGGCCCAGGTACGCGTCGATCATCGCATCGGTGAACACGCCGCCGCGCGTCAGGAATTCGCGGTCCTTGTCGAGCGCTTCGATCGCCTGGTCGAGGCCGGCGCAGACGGTCGGGATCTTCGCATCCTCTTCCGGCGGCAGGTCGTACAGGTTCTTGTCGGCGGCCTCGCCCGGATGGATCTTGTTCTGGATCCCGTCCAGGCCGGCCATCAGCAGCGCCGAGAAGCACAGGTACGGGTTCGCCATCGGATCCGGGAAGCGCGTTTCGATGCGGCGGCCCTTCGGGTTCGACACGTGCGGAATGCGGATCGACGCCGAGCGGTTGCGTGCCGAGTAGGCCAGCTTGACCGGTGCCTCGAAGTGCGGAACCAGGCGCTTGTACGAGTTCGTGGTCGGGTTCGTGATCGCGTTCAGCGCACGGGCGTGCTTGATGATGCCGCCGATGTAGAACAGCGCCGTTTCCGACAGGCCGGCGTAGCCGTTGCCCGCGAACAGGTTCTGGCCGTCCTTCCAGATCGACTGGTGAACGTGCATGCCCGAACCGTTGTCGCCCACCACCGGCTTCGGCATGAACGTGGCCGTCTTGCCATACGAGTGCGCGACGTTGTGGACGATGTACTTCAGCCATTGCGTCCAGTCGGCGCGCTCGACCAGCGTCGAGAACTTCGTGCCGATTTCGTTCTGGCCCTGGCCCGCCACTTCATGGTGATGCACTTCGACCGGGATGCCGATCTGTTCGAGCAGCAGGCACATTTCCGAACGCATGTCCTGGAACGTGTCGACCGGCGCGACCGGGAAGTAGCCGCCCTTGGTGCCCGGACGGTGGCCCGTGTTGCCGCCTTCGAATTCCTTGCCCGACGACCACGGGGCTTCCTCGGAATTGATCTTCACGAAGGTGCCCGACATGTCCGTGTTCCACTGGACCGAGTCGAAAATGAAGAATTCCGGCTCCGGACCGAAGAACGCCGTGTCGCCGATGCCCGTGCTCTTCAGGTAGGCTTCCGCGCGCTTGGCGAGCGAACGCGGGTCGCGCTCGTAGCCCTTGCCGTCGGCCGGCTCGACCACGTCGCAGGTCAGCACCAGCGTCGCTTCCTCGTAGAACGGGTCGACGAACGCCGCCGCCGGATCCGGCATGAGCAGCATGTCCGACGCTTCGATCCCCTTCCAGCCCGCGATCGACGAGCCGTCGAATGCGTGGCCGCTCTCGAACTTGTCTTCGTCGAAGGCCGACACCGGCACCGAGACGTGCTGTTCCTTGCCGCGCGTATCGGTGAAGCGGAAATCGACAAACTTGACGTCCTCGTCCTTCACGAGCTGCATGACGTCGGCGACGGTTTTACTCATAACCTCTTCTCCTGGATTGAACAATTCCGGCGGACTGGGACCGCCTCCGTTAAGCGGATTGCGCCGGCTTCCGCGCCTGAGCGCAGCGGTGGCCGACATGACCGTGACATCTAAAGCAGCTTCCATGCCACCGGTGCGCCAGTTCGGCGCGACGCGCCATAACCCGCGCCGCGACGGGGACGCCGCGCGCGCTTTCGGGGCTTCGCGCGCACGTGCAGGCACGCCTCACGCACCAAATATAGGCAAAACCAGGAAAACCGCACCAAATTAATGCCAATCGCATGACGAAAGGCGATTCTGCACTGTTTTGGTGAAACGCGTGCCGCCGGCCCGCGCCCGGTCGTAGCGCGAAGCCCGCGCACCCTGGCCCCGCAGGCTAGAATGCCGGTTTGATTCGCACACGGAATGCCCGACATGACCACGCTCGACCAGCTCTACGCGCAAGCCGATCAACGCCGTGCCGAAGGCCGGCTCGCCTATGCCGGCGCGCTGCTGCCCGCCGAAGCCTTCGAACTGCTGCAGCTGGACCCGGCCGCGCGGCTGGTGGACGTGCGCACGCGCGCCGAGCTCGACTGGGTCGGCCGTCCGTTGGTGGGCGACAGCCAGTACGTCCACGTCGAATGGACGCGCTACCCGGGCGGCGTGCCGAATCCCGATTTCATCGCGCAACTGAAGACGCAGGCGCTCGCCGGCACCCCGATCGTGTTCCTGTGCCGCAGCGCGGCGCGCTCGAAGCTGGCCGCCGTGGCGGCCGCGCAGGCCGGCTTCACGAAGGCGTTCGACATCCTGGAAGGCTTCGAGGGGACCAAGGACGGACAGGGGCATCGCAAGACGGTCGAGGGCTGGTGCCATCACAAGCTGCCCTGGATCGGCGCTTGAACGTTGCCTGCCATCGTCCGGCCGGGCGATGACACACCGATGACGGGCCGCGCGAGCGGCCCGTGTCGTTTCCGGGCGCGTCGGCCGGCTGATCGACCAGGCCACTGGGGAAGCGGCCGAGGAGCGGGCTGACCCGGCACGGCCTCGCCCGGGCTGGCGTTGCCCCGCCGTCGGAGCGGCAGGCAAGCCCGGCCGGGTTCGGCCCGCGCCCGCTCAGCGCGGCGCCGCGTCGGGTTCGACGATGTCGCCACCGAGGTGGTGGACGCCCTCGCGCAGCTTCACGAACGCGGCGGCCACGGCCTCCGGCTCGCCCTTCACGCCGAGGTCGATGTGGCGCCGCGCATAGACGCCACCGCGCTCGGCGTCGCCGACGCTCGGCAGGCTGAACACGCGCACGCCCGGGAAATCGCGCTCGATCTGCTCCATCAGCGGCGTCAGCGTCGATTCAGGCAGCTCGAACACCAGCACCGAACGCTCGGCGAACGGCGTGGCGTGATGCAGGTGGGCGTACTTCGTGTCGAGCACCCATTCCATCATCGGCCAGGCCATCACCGGGAAGCCCGGCACGAAATGGATGTCGCCGCACGAGAAGCCGGGAATCTTGTTGTAGCCGTTCGGGATGATGCTCGCGCCGGCCGGGAACGTGCCCATCTCGAAGCGGTGGCGATTCTCGGGCGACTCGAAATCGACCGGCGCCGAGGCATCGCCATGCATCTCGCGGATCCGCTCCGAGATCAGTTGCTTCGCCTCCGGATGCAGTTCGAGCGGCACGCCGAGCGCCGCCGCCGCGCACTGGCGCGTGTGGTCGTCCGGGGTGGCGCCGATGCCGCCCGTCGAGAACACGATGTCGCCGGCCGCGAACGCGCGTTTGAGCGTGGCCGTGATGCGCTCGCGCGAATCGCCGACGTACTCGGCCCAGTCGAGCGCGAGGCCACGCGCGCCGAGCAGTTCGATGAACTTGGCGAGATGCTTGTCCTGGCGGCGACCGGACAAAATTTCGTCGCCGATGATGATGATGCCGATACTCATTCGTGCCTCGTCGGAACTTGGGGATGCGCGGCGGCGGCCGCGCGCAGGTCCTGCAGCGCGTGCAGGCAATAGAAACCGAACCACAGCGCCGAAAACACGAGGATGAACGCATAGACCCAGATCATCGCCGCCGCGACGAACGGGAACAGCACCATCATCCAGATCGACGATACCCAGACGAACGTCGGCACCGTGCCGAGCAGCCCGCTCGCGATGCCGATTCCGATCAGCGGCCAGCGGTGGCGGCGCACCAGCGCGCGCCGCTCGTCGGCGCTCGCATGCAGCGCGAGCGCGTCGTAGGTCATCACGCGGTAGGTGAGCCAGCCCCAGATCAGCGGCGGCAGCAGCGCGAAGAACGGCGGGATCAGCCACAGCGGCAGCGTGAGCACCAGCAGCACGATGCTGACGAGCGCCGCCCACAGCGAATTGAACACGCTGCCGTACCAGCTGCCGCCGCGCTTCGCCTCGAGCTGCGCGAACGGGCGCCGCGACAGGTGGCCGACCACGACCGGCATCGAGATGCCGGCGATCAGCAGCAGCACGGTCAGCACGATCAGCGGAATCGCCACCGCCACCACCACGAACGGCGCCACCACCGCGTGCAGTTGCGGCACGCCGATCGCGCCGAAGAAATGGTAGAGCCAAGCGGTCAGCGCGAAGCCGTCGAGCGCCACGCGCGTGAAGCCGACGAGCGGCTGCCACGCGAACCAGAGCACGACGCCCCAGCCGAGCGCGGCGACGAAAAACGGCATGAACGTGAGCCAGAGCATCCGCGGGTGCAGCGCGCTTGCGAATGCCCGGCCGAAGGAGCGCAGCAGATCGGTCATGCGGGCCTGGTCGAGGAGAAATCGGGAACGCGCAGCAAGGATAAACCAGGCGGCGCCCGCGCGCCAAAACGGTGAACGGGCCGGGCTGGAAGGCTGGGGAAACAGCGGCGGGCGGAACGGCGGTGGGCGGTGGGCGTCAGGCGGAGCGGGCGCGCGCCGTCAGGCGATGCGCGCAGCCGGAGCGCTGTCGGCGCGGGCCGGATACACGGCCGGGCGGCGAGCCGATGCGCCCCTGCCTTGGCCGATGAAACCGTGATGGGGAGGGAAAACCAACGCGGGAGCACGAAAAGCGCCCCCGGCAGGTAAAAAGGCAACGCGGAGCAAACGCGCCGCCGCCCTGCCTGACTGGCTCGCGGGCCGACCGCCCCGCGGCTACTTCAGGCCGTCTCGGCCGACACGCGCGGCTTGCGGCGCGCGAGGCGCCTCGTGATGCGCACCATGGCGAGCCAGTGCTGGGACCAGAAGCCCTCGCCATACGAGACGCCCTGGTATTGCTCGCGGATGCCGGTGGGCTCGAGCGTGCGGTTCCACGAGGCGGTGCGGAACAGCATGTCCCACCACGGGAACAGCACGCCGAAGTTGCAGCCGTAGGCGGTACCCTCGTGGCCGTAGCCGACCGCGTGGTGGCGCCGGTGGAACGCCGGGCTCACCAGCAGGCGCTCGCCGAGCCGGCCGAACGGCAGCACGGCGTTGGTGTGCTGGATGCTCTGCAGGAAGTTCGACACGGCGGTCAGCACCACGAACTGCGACGGCGGCACGCCGATCACGAGCGCGATCGCGGCGAAGAAGCAGCCCTGGATCAGGTCGTCCAGCAGGTGGTTGCGGTCGTCGGTCCACAGCGACATCTGGCGCTGGCTGTGATGCACGGCGTGCAGCTCCCACCAGACGCCGAAGCGGTGCTGCCAGCGGTGGTACCAGTAGCCGGCGAAATCGAGCACGACGAGGTAGATCGCGAACGCGACGAGCGGCTGCGAGGTCACGCCGGGCCACAGCGTGTCGAGATTGAGGTTGGCGACGCCCTTCACGCGCAGCCACGACTGGAAGCCGTCGAAGAACGGCTGCATCACGAAGAAGAAGAACAGCGTGAAGATGCCGAGCTTGGCGATCAGCGTGTAGATCACGTCCACGCGCGTCTCACGGCGGTTCGTCCAGGGCTCGGCCGGGCGCAGCGCCTCGAGCGGGCGCAGCAGCACGTACATCACCAGCACCTGCAGCGCGCCCACGATCACCCAGTAGAGCGCGTCGTAGGTGTCCTCGTCGTAGTCCATCAGGTCGAACTTGAATAACGCCGGCTGGACCACGTCGACGTAGAGCCAGGTCTGCAGGTTCGACACGAAGGTGTCGAGCATCGAGGCGAGCGCGTGAAGCATGGGCGAACTCCGGCCGTCAGGCGCCGTTCGGCGCCGTCACCGGCGCGCGGTCGTAGAAATAGATGCCGTGCGGCGAGCGGCCGACCGGGATCGTCTGGATCAGGCGCCGGCTCGCCAGGTCGATCACGCCGACCTTCTTGGCGAAGCGGAACGTCACCCACAGCGTCTTGCGGTCGGCCGACAGTTCCATGTCGTCGGGGCCGGGCAGCAGGCCGGTGATGTCGCCGACGTTGGTGAGCGTGTTCTCGTCGATGATGCTGATGGTGTTCGCGACGCGGTTCGTGACGGCCACATGGGTGCCGTCGGCGAGCGAGCGGAAGTTGTGCGCGCCCTTGCCGGTCGGGATCGTCTTGACGACCTTCTGGTCGCGCCAGTCCACCACCGCCACGTAGTCGGCGCCCGTCATGCCGACCAGCACGTACTTGTTGCCGGGCGTCATCCAGAGGCCGGCCGGCACCTTGCCGACCTTCATCTTCCACTTCACCGTCTGGGTCGGCAGGTCGATCGCGGCCAGTTCGCCCGACACCTGAAGCGACACCAGCACGGTGCGGCTGTCGTTGGTGAACGCGAGGTGGCTCGGCATCACCGCCAGCGGCACGCGCCTGGCCAGTTTCACGTTGTGGCCGTCATAGCTGTAGATGTCGACGCGGTCGAGCCGCAGGCCGGCCGCCACGAACCACTTGCGGTCCGGCGAGAAGCCGAGCTGGTAAGGATCGTCGATTCCCTCGACGGTGCGCTGCAGGGCGCCCGTGCGCGGATCGAGGAACATCAGGCTGTTCGAAACCGAATTCGCGACGATCAGCGAGGAATTGTCGGGCGTCGCCATCAGGTGATGCGGCTCCTTGCCGGTCGGCATGGTGCCGACCACCTGGTGCGAATTCTCGTCGATCAGCGAGAGCGTCGCCTCGGCCGAATTCAGCACGATCACGTTGTTGGCGAAGGCGGCCGGAGCGGCCGTGGCGGCCAGGGCGCCGACCAGCAGGGCGGCACGACCGAAAGACAGGAAATTGCGCATGAAGACCCACGTCGAGTGACAACCGTCATTGTAGAACGTTCGGGCGGCCGTCCGGTTGACCGGCGGCCGCCCCCCGTTCGTCGGGACGGCGGCGGCCGCGCTAGCGCTGCAACGACTCCCAGACCTTGTGCAGCCGCTTGACGGAGACCGGCATCGGCGTGCGGAGTTCCTGCGCGAACAGCGAAATGCGCAACTCCTCCAGCAGCCAGCGGAACTCGGTGAGCCGCCCGTCGGCCGCGCCGCCGCGCTGCGACACCGCCCGCTGGTAGTGCTGCGCGAGCGGCGCGAGCTCGGCGAGCTGGCGCGCGTCGCGGGCCGGGTCGGCCTTGAGCTTGTCGATGCGCAGCGCGATGCCCTTCAGGTAGCGCGGGAAATGCGCGAGCTGCGGGTACGGCGTGTCGATCACGAAGCGCTTGCCGACCAGCGCGTTCAGTTGCGCGACCATGTCCGCGTGGGCGGCGCCGAACGATTTCGCCTGCGCCAGCTTCCTGGCCAGCCCGACGTATTCGGCCAGGATCTGCCCGACCAGCCGCGCGATCTCCTGCGCGAGCAGGTTCAGGCGGCTGCGGCCCTCGTCGCGGCGGGTATGAAAGCTCGCGTCGTCGTCGGGCAGCGGGTCCTGCAGGCAGGCGCGGTCGAGCGCGGTGTCGATCAGTTGGTCGCGCAGCTCGTCCTGCGAGCCGAGCGTCATGTAATGCATCGCCATCTCGCGCAGCCCCGGCAGGTTCTTCTCCAGGTACTTGATCGGCTCCTTCAGCTGCAGCGCGAACAGCCGGCGCAGCCCGGCGCGGTGGATGCGCGCCGCTTCCTCGGGCGAATCGAACACCTCGACGTCGCAATGCGTGCCGCGATCGACGAGCGCCGGGTAGCCGTACAGCGTCTGGCCGCGCCGGCGGATCTCGAGCAGCTCGGGCAGCTTGCCGAAATTCCAGGTGGTCAGGTTCTCGTAGAGCGCGGTCGCGCCGCTACCACCCGCTTCGCCCGCGGTGCCCGCACCCGCGCCCGCGGCCGGCGCGGTGCGCGGCGGCGCCGAGCGGCCACCCGGCCCGCCCACGCCGCCCGGGCCGCGCTGGCCGCCCGCCGCGCCGGCCTGCAGCGGCGCACCGTCGGCCGCCTCGCCCGCCGGCGCGAGCGTGGCCGCCGCGGCGATCTTCTGGAAGTGCTGCTGCGCCTGCGCGCCCAGTTCGCCGCGCAGTTGCGCGAGGTTGCGCCCCATCGCGAGCTGGCGGCCGTGCTCGTCGATCACCTTGAAGTTCATGAACAGGTGCGCGGGCAGCGTTTCGAGCTTGAAGTCCGAGGCCTTCATCGCGATCTGGGTCTGACCGCGCACGTCGGTGATCAGCACGTCCACCAGTGCGCCGGCGCCGAAGCGCTCGGCGCCGGCGCGCCCGACGAAGCCGGCCGCGTAGTCGGGCAGCGGCACGCAGTGGCGGCGCAGCTTCTGTGGCAGCGACTTCAGGAGCAGTTGCACCTTCTCCTTCAGCATGCCCGGCACCAGCCACTCGGCGCGGCGCGCGTCCACCTGGTTCAGCGCGAACAGCGGCACCTGCAGCGTGACGCCGTCGCGCGGCGAGCCCGGCTCGAAGTGGTAGGACAGCGCCATCTCGACGCCGGCCATCGTCAGCCGCTTCGGGAACAGGTCGGTGGTCACGCCCGCCGCCTCGTGGCGCATCAGGTCGTCGCGCGACAGGTACAGCAGCCGCAGCTTGTCCTCGGGCTGGCCGCTCGCCTTCAGCTCGTCGCGATACCAGCGCTCGAACGCGGCGCCGGTATGGATGCCGGCCGGGATCGCCTGGTCGTAGAAGCCGTAAATCAGCTCGTCGTCCACCAGCACGTCCTGGCGGCGCGATTTATGCTCCAGCTGCTCGATGTCGGCCAGCAGCTTGCGGTTGTGCGCGAAGAACGCGAGTCTGGTGTCGAACTCGCCCTCCACCAGCGCGCCGCGGATGAACAGCTCGCGCGCGCGCGCCGGATCCTGCCTGCCGAACGCCACGCGCCGGCGGTGGTAGATCGTCAGACCATAGAGCGTGCCGCGCTCGAACGCGCTGACCTGCGCCGGACGCTTCTCCCAGTGCGGCTCGGACAGCGCCGTCTTCAGCAGGTGCGCGCCCACCTTCTCGATCCACTCGGGCTCGATCTTCGCGATGCAGCGTGCGTAGAGCCGGCTGGTCTCGACCAGTTCGGCGGCCATCACCCAGCGCCCGGCCTTCTTGACGAGCGCCGAGCCGGGCCACAGATGGAACTTGATGGTGCGCGCGCCGAGGTAGTGCGGCTCGTCGTCGGCCTTCATGCCGATGTTGCCGAGCAGGCCGGTGAGCAGCGACAGGTGGATCTGCTCGAAGGTCGCATCGACCTCGTTCAGGCGCCAGCCCAGTTCGCGCACCACCGTCAGCAGCTGCGAGTGGACGTCGCGCCATTCGCGCAGCCGCAGGTGCGAGAGGAAGTTCGCGCGGCACGCATCCACCAGTTGCCGGTTCGACTTCTTGTGCGCGACCGCCTCCTCGAACCAGGCCCAGATCTTCAGCCATTGCAGGAATTCGGAACGCTCGTCGGCGAACCGGCGATGCGCCTGGTCGGCCTGCTCCTGCGCCTCGATCGGCCGGTCGCGCGGGTCCTGCACCGACAGCGCGCTGGCGATGATCAGCACCTCGCGCAGCGCCTGCTGGTCGCGCGCGGCCAGGATCATGCGGCCGACCCGCGGGTCGAGCGGCAGGCGCGCCAGTTCGCGGCCGAGCGGCGTGAGCGCGTTGTCGTCGTCCACCGCGCCGAGTTCGTTGAGCAGCTGGTAGCCGTCGGCGATCGCGCGGCCCGGCGGCGGCTCGATGAACGGGAACGACTCGATCGAACTGAGGTGCAGCGACTTCATGCGCAGGATCACCGCGGCCAGCGACGAGCGCAGGATCTCGGGATCGGTGAAGCGCGCGCGGCCGGCGTAGTCGGCGTCCTCGTAGAGGCGGATGCAGATGCCGTCGGCCACGCGCCCGCAGCGCCCCGCGCGCTGGTTCGCGGCGGCCTGCGAGATCGACTCGACCTGCAGCTGCTCGACCTTGTTGCGGTACGAATAGCGCTTCACGCGCGCGAGGCCGGTATCGACCACGTAGCGGATGCCCGGCACCGTCAGCGAGGTCTCGGCGACGTTGGTGGCCAGCACGATGCGGCGCGCGTTCGACCCCTTGAACACGCGCTCCTGGTCGGCCGCCGACAGCCGCGCGAACAGCGGCAGGATCTCGGTGTGCGGCGGATGGTGCTTGCGCAGCGCCTCGGCCGCGTCGCGGATCTCTCGCTCGCCCGGCAGGAACACCAGCACGTCGCCGGGGCCCTCGCGGCACAGCTCGTCCACCGCGTCGACGATGCCGTCCATCAGATCGCGCTCGGCCTCGCGCGCCGTCTTCTGGCGGTCGCGCCCGCTCGCGGCGCCCTCGGCGTTGCGCACCGCCGCCGAGCGCTCGTCGGCGATCGGCCGGTAGCGGATCTCGACCGGATAGAGCCGGCCGCTCACCTCGATCACCGGCGCCGGCTGCGTCTCGCTGCCGAAGTGGCGCGCGAAGCGGTCCGCGTCGATGGTCGCCGAGGTCACGATCAGCTTCAGGTCCGGCCGCTTCGGCAGGATCTGGCGCAGGTAGCCGAGCAGGAAATCGATGTTGAGGCTGCGTTCGTGCGCCTCGTCGATGATCAGCGTGTCATACGCCCGCAACAGCGGATCGGTCTGCGTCTCGGCCAGCAGGATGCCGTCGGTCATCAGCTTGACCGAGGCGCCCGGCGCGAGATTGTCGGTAAAACGTACCTTGTAGCCGACCACCTCGCCGAACGGCGTACCGAGTTCCTCGGCGATCCGGCGGCCGGTGGACGACGCGGCCAGCCGGCGCGGCTGGGTATGGCCGATCAGGCCGCGGCCGCCCGCGCCGAGCCCGCGGCCGAGCGCGAGACAGATCTTCGGCAGCTGGGTGGTCTTGCCCGAGCCGGTCTCGCCGCAGACGATCACCACCTGGTTCCCGGCGATCGCGCGCGCGATCTCCTCGCGCTTGCCGGACACGGGCAGGCTCTCGGGGAACGTGATCGGCGGGATCGGGTTCGGCGTGACGGGCGGGCGGGCGGCGCGCGGCTCGCGGGGTTCACGCGGCGGGCGGCCCTCGCGCGGCTCGCGATCGGGACGGGCTTCGCGCGGCTCGCGCGGCGGCCGGCTTTCACGACCTTCACGGCTTTCGCCGCCTTCGCGCGGCGTGCGCTCGGCACGCGGCGTGCGCTCCGGCTGCACGGCGCGCGGCTCGCGCTTCGGGTTCGACGATTCGGTGGGACGGGCCGCTGGCGGCGCCTGACGCGGCTCCGGGCGCGCCGCCGGCTGCGCACCTTGATCCGCCGGTGCATCCGAGCGCTTCGGTGCGGAGCTTTTGGGTACATTCGACATGGGGGCGCATTATAATCCCGCCCATGAATTCCCAAACCGACCTCCCCGCCGTCCCGACCCCGGCGCCCATCGATGCGACCGCGATCAGCCACGCGCAGTTCGTCGACTGGATGCGCTCCGTCGCGCCCTATATTCACAAGTTCCGCAACAGCACGTTCGTGATCGGCTTCGGCGGCGAGGTCGTGCAGCAGGGCCTGCTGAACGCGCTGGTCGCCGACATCGCGCTGCTGCAGGCGATGGGCATCCAGATCGTGCTGGTCCACGGCTCGCGCCCGCAGCTGGAAGAGCAGTTGAGCCTGCACGGCGTCGAGTCCGAGTTCTCGCACGGGCTGCGCGTCACCGACGCGCGCGCGCTCGAATCGTCGAAGGAAGCGGCCGGCGAAGTGCGTCTGGACATCGAGGCGGCGGTCAGCCAGGGCTTGCCGAACTCGCCGATGGCGCACGCGCACATCAGCGTGGTGTCGGGCAACTTCGTGACGGCGCGACCGGTCGGTATCCTCGACGGCGTCGATTTCCAGCACACCGGCGTGGTCCGCAAGATCGATGCCGAATCGATCCGCCATTCGCTCGCGAGCCGCAAGCTCGTGCTGCTCTCGCCGCTCGGCTTCTCGCCGACGGGCGAGGCGTTCAACCTGTCGATGGAGGACGTTGCCTCGGCCGCCGCGATCGCGCTGCGCGCCGACAAGCTGATCTTCCTGACCGACGCGCCCGGCCTCGTCGACGAGGAAGGCGAGCTGATCGGTGAAATGTCGCTCGACGCGGCCGCCGAGCTGCTCGACTCCGGCAACCTGCAGGGCGATCAGGCGTTCCACCTCAAGCATGCGATCCGCGGCTGCCGGGGCGGCGTGGCGCGGGGCCACCTGCTGCCCTACTCGCTCGACGGCGGCGTGCTGCTCGAACTGTTCCTGCACGACGGCGTCGGCACCATGATCTCCTACGAGAACCTGGAAAGCCTGCGCGAGGCGACGCCGGACGACGTCGGTGGCATCCTCACGCTGATCGAGCCGCTCGAGAGCGACGGCACGCTGGTGCGGCGAGGCCGCCACCAGATCGAGCGCGACATCGACCACTTCTCGGTGATCGAGCACGACGGCGTGCTGTTCGGCTGCGCGGCGCTGTATCCGTATACGCAGGAGAAGATCGGCGAGATGGCCTGCCTGACCGTCGCGCCCGAGGCGCAGGGTTCCGGCGACGGCGAGCGCCTGCTCAAGCGCATCGAGCAGCGCGCGCGGGCTCGCGGCCTCACGCGCATCTTCGTGCTGACGACGCGCACCGAGCACTGGTTCCTCAAGCGTGGCTTCGTCAAGGTCAACGTCGACGACCTGCCCGAAGACCGCCGCAAACTCTATAACTGGCAGCGCAAGTCGCTCGTGCTGATGAAGCAGCTCTGAGCGGCGCCCAAGCGCGCGCCCTCCCCAGTCGATTACAGGAGAAGTCAACGATGTCCCGTATGGTTCAATGCGCAAAGCTCGGCCACGAAGCCGAAGGCCTCGATTTCCCGCCACTGCCGGGCGAACTCGGCAAGCGGATCTATGAAAACGTGTCGAAGGAAGCGTGGCAGGGCTGGCTCAAGCAGCAGACCATGCTGATCAACGAGAACCGC
Organism: Burkholderia plantarii; assembly: GCF_001411805.1. NCBI lineage: Bacteria > Pseudomonadati > Pseudomonadota > Betaproteobacteria > Burkholderiales > Burkholderiaceae > Burkholderia > Burkholderia plantarii. The sequence continues at coordinate 3,067,938 of NZ_CP007212.1, forward strand.
CTGAACATGGCGGACCCGCGCGCGCGCCAGTATCTCGTCAAGCAGACCGAGAAGTATTTCTTCGGCGAAGGCGCCGACCAGGCGACGGGCTTCGTGCCGCCGACCGAGGGCTGAGCGCTTCGCCTCCGCCGTGCGGCGCGCTCGCGTTGCACGACATCGTCAGTGCCGCGTGGATGACGCGCGGCACGTGACGGCCCCCCTCCCGCCCCGCCTTCTCTTCCGCGGCTTCCCTCGCTTCTCGCCGGTTTCGTCCTGCCCCGCCCTGCAGCGCCCCATCCCGCGACGACGTCGAACAATTTCAGCGTCCGCGCAAAAATAACGCTGGATAAAAGTGCGCGATGCCGCTATGATAACGCCTCGATTCGCGCCAAGGCATGGATCGCGTCCCGCCGGACGGAATGAGATGGAAAAAAGGCTTGACGCAGTAACAAAGCCCCGTCATAATTCAAGGCTCTTTGGGCGGTTAGCTCAGCGGTAGAGCACTGCCTTCACACGGCAGGGGTCACTGGTTCGATCCCAGTACCGCCCACCAAAGAATTCACGGTGCCTCACGGCATCGCAGCAAAAAGCCCCATGATGAAAGTCATGGGGCTTTTTGCTTTTCAACGCATTTCCATCGCGATCGCTTTCCTGCCGCGCCGGCGCATCCGACAACCGGGCGCGGCATCGCGCGCCGTCCGGACCGCTGGACGCGGTGGGCGACCACTCGCCCGCCGAGGCGGTGGGGCCTATTCGCTCGACCACATCGTCGACGCCGTGCGCAACGTGCTTGGCCTGCATCGAGCCGGGCCGCGCGGGAGGATCGCGTTACCGTCGTTTCCGATCGAGGCCGGCGAACTGCCGCGGCACGTCGGTCGCCTCAGGTATCGCGGCGCTCCGCTCCACTTCGGCCGCCACCGGACCCATCGCTACGACGATCCCGAGCAGACCTACTGGATACGCCATCTCGGCCGCGACCGTTCCACGGCACTGACGGAATCGGTGTTGCACGAGCATGAGCGGGACCGCGCTTCGCCGCAAGCCGGGCCGTTCACGCGAAGCCCTTCCTACGCATACCCGCGCCCGCCAATGAAAAACGGCCCGAATCCCGCGATCCAGGCCGTCATGACGACGCCGTCCATCAACCCGCCTCACTGCGCCTTCGCCGCTACGTGCCCCGCGCCGTTGCCGCCGCCCACGTAGCGCAGCATCGACAGTTCCTCGCGCACCTTGCCCGGATCGCTTTCGAGCGACGGCGTGAGCGGCCCCGCCACCAGCGCGAACGGCACCACCATGCGCACGTACTTCGTCTCGCCCTGCGTGAGATAGAACGTGAGCGGCCGGTCGGGCGCGCTCGAGGTGGTGACGGTGTACTGCCCGGCCGGCTCGTCGAGATAGAAGAAGCCGCCGCCCGGTATCTCGCCGGCGGGCCGGTCGTTGACCTTGACGTGGTCGCCGCTCGCCAGGCCGAGCTTCGCCTGGCTGCGGAAGAACACGATGCGCCCCTGCCCCGCGGCCGGTGCCGGCACCGAGGCCCACATGTCCCGGTAGATCGGCTTTTGCGGCCGGGACGCGCATCCCGCGAACGCGATCGTCGTCGCCAGTACCGTCAACGCAGCGCCCGTGCGCCAGTTCCACCTCATCGTCGTGTCCTCCGGATCGTGACGCTTGTCGCGACGAAACCGGCACGCGGCCGGCCTCCCGTCAGTCCAGCATAGACGATTCGACTCGCCGTCGCGACCATCGTCGCCGATACGCGACGCCGCTTTGACAATCCGAAACATTCCCGCGGCACGCCGCAAACTTGCCGTGACGATTCGCGACCAACCGCGTGGCTGACCGCATGGCCAGGCCTGATGGCCGTGCCGCGCGGCACGCGACCGACCCCGCGATCGAAGCCGCGCCGTGCCGCCCCTTCGCCTCTCACGCGGCGCCGATCTGCCGCGCCGTCGAGGCGATCGCCTGCGCCGCCTTGCCGACGATCTCGTCGACGTCCTGCGTCGTCACGACGAGCGGCGGCGACAGCAGCATGCGATCGCCGGTCGCGCGCATGATCAGATTGCCGTTGAAGCAGTAGTCGCGGCAGATCGCGCCGACCTCGCCGCCGTCGGCGAAGCGGCGCCGCGCGGCCGGGTCCCGCGCGAGCTGGATGCCGGCCACGAGCCCGGCGCCGGCCACCTCGCCCACGATCGGGCTGCCCGCCAGCGCCTCGCGCAGGCGCCGCTGGAAATACGGCCCGATCTCGGTCTTCACGCGCTCGACCACGCCGCCCTCGCGCAGCACGCGCAGGTTCGCCACCGCGACGGCCGCCGCCACCGGATGCCCGGAGTAGGTCATGCCGTGATTGAACTCGCCATGTGCGACCAGCGCGTCGGCGATGCGATCGGACAGCGCCACGGCGCCCATCGGCACGTAGCCGCTCGTCAGCCCCTTGGCCAGCGTCATCAGGTCGGGCGTGAAGCCGAAGTGCTGATGCGAGAACCACTCGCCGGTGCGCCCGAAGCCGCCGATCACCTCGTCGGCCACCAGCAGCACGTCGTACTTGCGGCAGATCCGTTCGATCTCGGGCCAGTAGGCCGCGTCGGGAAAGATCACGCCACCCGCGCCCTGGAACGGCTCGCCGATGAACGCGGCCACGTTGTCGGCGCCGAGTTCGAGGATCTTCGCCTCCAGCTGCCGCGCGCGCTCGAGCGCGAACGCCTCGGGCGTCTGGTCGGCGCGCGCCTCGCCGAAGAAATACGGCTGGTCGATATGCACGACGTGCTCGACCTTCGACGGCATCTGCTCGTGCATGTAGTCCATGCCGCCGAGCGTGCCGCCCGCGATGGTCGAGCCGTGATAGCCGTTGCGCCGCGAGATCACGTATTTGCGCTCGGGCTGCCCCTGCGTGAGCCAGTACTGGTACACGACGCGCAGCACCGTGTCGTTGCCTTCCGAGCCGCTGTTGCAGTAGAAGAAACGGTTGAACGCGGGCGGCGCGATCTCGGCGAGCAGCGCCGACAGCTCGATCACGGGCGGATGCGTGGTCTTGAAGAAGGTGTTGTAGAACGGCAGCTCGCGCAGTTGCCGTGCGCCGGCCTCGATCAGTTCCTCGCGGCCGTAGCCGACGTTCACGCACCAGAGCCCGGCCATCCCGTCGATGATGCGGTTGCCGTCGGAATCGCGCAGGTGGACGCCGTGCGCGCCGGTGATCACGCGGCTGCCGGCGCGATTGAGCGCGCCCATGTCCGAGAACGGGTGCAGGTGGTGCGCGGCGTCGAGCGCGCGATACTCGGCCGTCGAGCGCGCCCCGGCCGCGGCCGGCGCGCGCTCGGCCTGGACGTAGGCCGATTCGCCGATTCGTTGCGTCATGATGGATCCTCCGTTGGGCGGCGCGAACGCCGCGGATTCGGGTTTCGTCACACGTGCAGCAGCAGATGGCGCCGCTCCCACGAACTGATCACGCGGAAGAACGCCTCGTATTCGGTTTCCTTCAGCGCCAGATACGCCTTCACGAACTTCTCGCCGAGGATCTCGGCGAGCGGCGTGGAGGCGGCCATCAGCGTGAGCCCTTCCTCGAGGTTGCGCGGCAGCTGGTACGGCAGGCTGTAGCCGTCGGCCGCGAGCGGCGCGGTCGGACTCAGGCCCTGGGTGATGCCGAGATAGCCGGCCGCGAGCGTGCCGGCCAGCGCCAGATACGGGTTGCAGTCCACGCCCGGGATGCGGTTCTCGATGCGCCGCGCGGCCGGCGCCGCGTGCGGAATCCGGAAGCCGACCGTGCGGTTGTCGTAGCCCCACTGCACGTTGATCGGCGCGGCCATGAAGCGCGACAGCCGCCGGTACGAGTTGATGTACGGCGCGAAGATCGGCATCAGCGCCGGCGTGTATTTTTGCAGGCCGGCCAGGTAGCTGCGGAACATGTCGGTCGATTCGCCCTGGGCGTCGACGAACAGGTTGCGCCCGCTCTCCACGTCGACGATGCTCTGGTGGATGTGCATCGCCGAGCCGGGCTCGTTCTCCATCGGCTTGGCCATGAAGGTCGCGTACATGTTGTGGCGCAGCGCGGCCTCGCGCACGGTGCGCTTGAACAGGAACACCTGGTCGGCCAGCGCGAGCGCGTCGCCGTGCTGGAAATTGATCTCCATCTGCGCGGCGCCGACCTCGTGGATCAGCGTGTCGATGTCGAGCCCCTGCATGTCGCAGTATTCGTAGATGTCCTCGAACAGCGGGTCGAATTCGTTGACGGCCTCGATCGAGTACGACTGGCGGCCCGTCTCGGCGCGCCCGGTGCGGCCCACCGGCGGGCGCAGCGGCAGGTCCGGGTCCTTGTTCATTTCCACCAGGTAGAACTCGAGCTCGGGCGCCACCACCGGCCGCCAGCCCTGCTGGCGGTACAGCTCCAGCACGCGGCGCAGCACGTAGCGCGGCGAGATCGCCACCGGCGAGCCATCGAAGTGGACGCAGTCGTGGATCACCTGCGCGGTCGGATCGACGGCCCACGGGATCAGGCAGATGGTGGACGGATCGGGCACGCAGACCATGTCGGGATCGGTCACGCCCGACAGCGAGCCGTCCTCGGGATAGTCGCCGGTGACGGTCTGCACCATCACTGCCTGCGGCAGCCGCATCGATTCACCGGTTTCGAACTTGTTGCGCGGAATGATCTTGCCGCGCGCGATGCCGGCCATGTCGGGAATGATCGCTTCGACTTCGGTGATCCGGTGCTGCTTCATGAAATCGTCAAGGTCTTGCATGTCAGCCTCGTTGAGATGATTGCCGGCGTGTTCCAGCGCGCGGCGTCGCGCCCGCGGCCGCCTCGGCCACGCCGCGCACGCGGGCCCGGCAGGCGTCGCCGAACGCCGCGAAGATCGCCCGCGACAGCGGATGCTTCGCGAATTGCCATTCCGGATGCCACTGCACGCCGAGCACGAAGCCCGGCGCGTCGCGCACGCTCACGGCCTCGATCAGCCCGTCGGGCGCGACCGCCTCGGCCACGAGCCCGTCGCCGAGCCGGTCGATCCCTTGCGCGTGCAACGAATTCACCCGGACCTCGGCCGCGCCGCCGGCCAGCCGCGCGAGCAGCCCGCCCGGCACCAGCCGCACCGGATGCGCGGGGCCGTACTGCGCGTCGAGCGGCGCGGCCTTGTCCTCGCGGTGATCGGCGAGGCCCGGGACGTCGTGCAGGCGCTGGTGCAGCGTGCCGCCGAACATCACGTTGAGTTCCTGCAGGCCGCGGCAGAGCGCGAGTACCGGAACGCCGGCCGCGATCGCCGCGCGCGCGAGCGGCAGCGTGGTGGCGTCGCGGGCCGGATCGTGCAGCGTGCCGGGCGCGCTGGCGGGGCCGTGGTAGCGCCGCGGCTCGAGGTTCGAATAGCTGCCGGTCAGCAGCAGCCCGTCGATCGCGGCAAGCAGATCGGGGACCGGCTGCCGCTCGCCGAGCGCCGGCAGCACGAACGCGAGCGCACCGGCGCCGTCGACCACGGCGTCGAGGTATTTCTCACCGGCCGAATGGCTCGGATGCGGCCCCGCCATGCCGCGATCGGCGCTGACGGCCACCACGGGGCGGACGGTTCGGGATCGGTTCATGCTGGCTCCGGTTCGACAGGCATGCCGCCTCGCGCCACGCACGACAGGACACGCGCAAACGCACCGGCCCGCGCGGGCCGGCGGCAGCGGATCGGGTAACGGATCGAAAAACGACGACGGGCGCGGCAACCGCACAGGAAAACGCGCCGGCATGCAGCACACGCCGTCGCGACACGAGCCGCGGGCGGGCTCGCCGCCGCGCGGCCGGCACGCGCGAGGCAGGCGCTAGGGCAACAGCGAAGCGGCGTGGTACGGCCGCAGCGCGCTGTGCGCGCGGGCCGCGCCGACGTTGAAGCGGCGCACGCCGCGCCGGGACATGGCGGGCGAGGAATTAGGCAGGCTAGGGCTGGCGCGATACTCGCCGCTGCCGGTTTCAGGGAACTCGACGGCGCGCGGCAGGGCCGCGTCGCGCGTTCGATCCCGTTTGACCAGGGGGCCTCGGACTCTCACGATCACACTCGACTGACTGTTTAAAGTATTGAACGCGTCGGGCGCCGTGGTGACAAAACTGGCACGATCGCTCGACACGCCGGCTGGCCGTCGGGTCCGATCGGAAGGAGCGCGCATCGCGCGAGCTGGCGTCATTCGGGCCAGAGTGATCGGCATGACGACTTGCTGTCAACCAGCTTAACGGATTTCAAGATAGCGTCAATCGGGTTTCAAAATTCCCGATCCGGTGTTTACCCTGAGGTTCGCGGCGCCCGCGCCGCTTAAAATATTCGACAGATCCGGCGGCCGCGCGGCCCGCCGCCGACCGGAATCCGCCCTGTCCTGCCGCCCGCCGAGCGCGGGCCGGAGCCGCCCGATGTCCGTCGAAGTCGCCACCCGCCTGCAGTTCGTCCGCAAGAAGCACGGCCTCTCGCAGCGCGAGCTGGCCAAGCGCGCCGGCGTGACCAACGGCACGATCTCGCTGATCGAACAGAACCGCGTGAGCCCGTCGGTCGGCTCGCTGAAGAAGCTGCTCGAATGCATCCCGATGAGCCTCGCCGAGTTCTTCACGTTCGAATTCGAGGACGACGCGCCGGTGGTCGCGCGCCGCGACGAGATGCCGAATCTCGGCGACGACGCCGCGCCGTGCTTCCTCGCCGGCGCGGCGGTGCGCAACCGCGCGATCACGCTGCTGCGCCGCGTCTACGCGCCGCTCGCGGGCTCCGGCGCCGAGCCGCTGCGGCACGCGGGCCAGGCCGGCGGCATCGTCATCGCGGGGCGGCTGGAGCTGACCGTGGCCGGCCGCACCTGGCAGCTCGATCCCGGCGACAGCTATTATTTCGAGGCCCGCCTGCCCCACCGCTTCCGCAACCCGAGCGCCGACGAGCCCTGCGAATTCGTCTCGGCCAGCACGCCGCCGGCCGAATGAACGCCACCGCGCGCCGGCGCACGAACCACCCCGCGCGCATCCGGAGCGTTCCGGCGCGCCTGTCCGACAGGAGCTTCCGATGAAGTCCACTCTCGCCTACTGGCAGGATCTCGCCGCGTCGCTGTCGATCGAAGGCCGCGCGTTCATCGACGGCGCGTATCGCGATGCCGCGCACGGTCGCCGCTTCGACTGCGCGAGCCCGATCGACGCACGGTTGCTCGCGCAGGTGGCCGACTGTGGCGCCGAGGACGTCGACGCCGCCGTGGCCGCCGCGCGCCGCGCGTTCGACGGCGGCGGCTGGGCCGGCCTCGCGCCGCGCGAGCGCCGCGCCGTGCTGCTGCGCTTCGCGGCGGCGCTGCGCGAGCACGCCGACGAACTCGCGGTGCTGGAAACGCTCGACGCCGGCAAGCCGATCGCCGACACCAGCTCGGTCGACATCCCCGGCGCCGCCTACTGCGTCGAATGGTTCGCCGAGGCGATCGACAAGGTCGGCGGCGAGGTCGCGCCGGTCGATCCGAAGCTGGTGGGCCTCGTCACGCGCGAGCCGGTGGGCGTGGTGGCCGCGATCGTGCCGTGGAATTTCCCGCTGTTGATGGCCGCCTGGAAGTTCGCGCCCGCGCTCGCGGCCGGCAACAGCGTGGTGCTGAAACCCTCCGAGAAGTCGCCGCTCACGGCGCTGCGCGTCGCGCGGCTCGCGTTCGAGGCCGGCATCCCGGCCGGCGTGTTCAACGTGGTGCCGGGCGCCGGCGAGCCGGGCCGGCTGCTCGCGCTGCATCGCGACGTCGATTGCGTGGCGTTCACGGGCTCGACCGCGGTGGGCAAGCAGATCATGCAGTGCGCGGGGCAGTCGAACCTCAAGCGCGTCTGGCTCGAACTCGGCGGCAAATCGCCGAACATCGTGCTGCCCGACTGCCCCGACCTCGACCGCGCGGCCGCGGCGGCGGCCGGCGCGATCTTCTACAACATGGGCGAGATGTGTACGGCCGGCTCGCGCCTGCTCGTGCATCGCGAGATCCGCGACGCGTTCGTGGCGAAGCTGCTCGACGCGGCCAAAGGCTACCGCCCCGGCAATCCGCTCGATCCGGCCACCTCGATGGGCGCGATCATCGACGCGAAGCAGCTCGACCGCGTGCTCGGCTACATCGAGACCGGCCGCGGCGAGGCCAGGCTGCTGGCGGGCGGCCAGCGCGTGGAGGCGCATCCGGGCGGCCTCTACCTCGAGCCGACCGTGTTCGAGACCACCGCCGGCGCGCGGATCGCGCGTGAGGAAATCTTCGGGCCGGTGCTGTCGGTGATCGTGTTCGACACGCTCGACGAGGCGATCCGGATCGCCAACGACAGCGACTACGGGCTCGCCGCGGCCGTCTGGACCGGCAGCCTGACGACCGCGCACGAGGTATCGCGGCGGCTGCGCGCGGGCACGGTCTGGATCAATTGCTACGACGAGGGCGGCGACATGAATTTCCCGTTCGGCGGCTACCGGCAGTCCGGCAACGGCCGGGACAAGTCGCTGCATGCGCTCGAGAAATACACCGAGCTGAAATCGACGCTGATCCGGCTGCGCTGAGGAAGGCGCCGCCGCGTACCCAATCGATCACCCGCCATTCAACGATAAGCGAGCGCCGTCTTCACGAGCGTTTCGAGCAGCGGGCCGACCACCTCGGCCTTTCGCTCGTCGTAGGCGTAGGGCCGCGTTTCCTCCATGTAGGCGATCTGCGCGAGTTCGAGCTGGACCGCATCGACGTTCGCGTCCGGCGCGCCGTACTGGCGCGTGATGTAGCCGCCCTTGAAGCGGCCGTTCGCCACCGCGGTGTAGCCGCCGTGTCTCGTCACGACCTCGGCCAGCGCCTCGCCGAGGCCGGGCGCCGCGCTCGCGCCGTTCGCGGTGCCGAAATTGAAGTCGGGCAGACGCCCGTCGAAGAAACGCGGCACCTGCGAGCGGATCGAATGCGCTTCCCATAGCAGCACGCGGCCGTGCCCGGCGGCCAGCCGCGCGATCTCGCCCTGCAACGCGTGGTGGTACGGGTGCCAGTAAAGGTCGCGGCGCCGCGCGATCTCGGCCGCGTCGGGCATGCCGCCTTCCGGATACAGCGGCGCCTTGTCGAACGTATCGACCGGCACGAGCCCGGTGGTGTCCTGCCCCGGATAGAGGTTCGCGTTGTCGGGCGGCCGGTTCAGGTCCACCACGTAGCGCGCGTGCGAAGGCACCAGCACCGAGCCGCCAAGCGCGCGCACGAAGCCGTAGAGCCGTTCGAGATGCCAGTCGCAATCGTCGACGTGGCGCGCGACGGGCGTCATGGTGCGTGCGATGTCGTCGGGCAGGTGGGTGCCCGCGTGCGGAATCGACACGACGAGCGGCACGCTGCCGCGATGCAGGGTAAAGACGGCCGGTTGGTCCGCGGAGTTCATCGTTCGAAGTCCTTTCGAGGAGTCGAGAGTGCCGGTTGGGGGAAGCCCGGGAAGCGCGCGCTCAGCGCAGCAGCGCCGCGAGCGCGCGGCGGTAGCCCGCGTAGGCCGCCGCCTCGTCGCGATGGCGGCGCGCCTCGACCACCTGCTCGCCACCGGTGTAGACGTCGAGCACCGGCGTCTCGCCGTGCTCGGCGAACACCGCGCCGGACAGCCAGTGTCCGCTGCCGCGCTCGGCAAGCGACGGATGGTCCGGATCGAACACGATCCAGTCGGCGCGGCAGCCGGCGCGCAGCGCGCCGACCGCGCGGCCGCTCGCGCGCGCGCCGCCGGCGAGCGAGGCCGCGAACAGCCGGTCGGCCACGCGCGGCTCGCTCGCGCCGGCCAGCACGTTGCGCTCGCGGCGCGCGAGCCGCTGGCCGTATTCGAGCAGGCGCAGCTCGGCGCGCCAGTCCACGCTCGCGTGGCTGTCCGAGCCGATCCCGATCGCACCGCCGCGCGCGAGGTAATCGACGGCCGGGAACAGGCCGTCGCCGAGATTCGCCTCGGTGGTCAGGCACAGCCCCGCCACGGCGCCGCTCGCTGCCAGCGCGGCGGTTTCGGCCGCGTCGACGTGGGTGGCGTGGACAAGGCACCAGCGCGCGTCCACCGCGAAGCGATCGAGCAGCAGCTGCACCGGCCGCAGCCCCGTGCTGCGCACGCAGTCGTCCACCTCGGCGGTCTGCTCGGCCACGTGGATATGGACCGGCGCGTCGGCGGGCAGGCCCGCGAGCAGCTCACGCAGGCCGGGCTCGGACACCGCGCGCAGCGAATGCGGCGCGATCCCGTAGCGCAGGCCGGCGTGCTCGGGCGCCGTCGAGCGCAGCGCGTCGAGCAGCGCGAGCAGGCCGTCGGCCGAGTGGATGAAGCGGCGCTGGTCGTCGCGCGGCGGCGTCTCGCCGAAGCCGCTGTACTGATAGGCGACCGGCAGCATCGTGATGCCGATCCCGGCCTCGCCGGCCGCATCGACGACGCGCCGTGCCAGTTCCTCATGGCGCGGATAGCGCGCGCCGTCCTGCGCGTGATGCACGTAATGAAATTCGCAGACCGAGGTGTAGCCGCACTTCAGCATCTCGACGTAGAGCCAGCGCGCGATCGCGGCCAGCGACTCGGGGGTGATCTTCAGCGCGAAGCGGTACATCAGGTCGCGCCAGCTCCAGAAGCTGTCGGACGGGTTGGCGCGGTACTCGGTGAGCCCCGCCATCGCGCGCTGGAACGCGTGCGAATGCAGGTTCGGCATGCCCGGCGCGAGCGGGCCGCGCGCGCGCGCGACGCCGGGCGGGCAGTCGGCGCCGGCGCGCACCTCGCTCAGCACGCCGTGTTCGTCCCAGCTCAGCAGCACGTCGCGCTGCCAGCCCTCCGGCAGGAACGCATGGTCGGCAAACAGCATGGCCTGTTTCATCGTGTCGGATTCCGTTCGAAATGAATGGCTGAGGGCACGCTCGCCGCGCCCGTCAGGCGGCCTCGCGGCGATACACCGTGGCGCCGCGCCTGACCACGCGCGCGCAGAGCGGCCGGCCGAACCAGTAGGCGAGTTCGGCGAGCGAGGCCACCGGCCAGACCGCGAAATCGGCGGCGCGGCCGGCCGCGAGCAGCCCATGGCGATCGGCGCGGCCGAGCGCGGCCGCCGCGTGCCGCGTCACGCCGAGCAGCACCTCGGGCACCGTCATGCGGAACAGCGTGCAGCCCAGGTTCATGGTCAGCAGCAGCGAGGTGAGCGGCGAGGTGCCGGGGTTGTGGTCGGTCGCGATCGCGATCGGCACCTCGTGCCGGCGCAGCAGTTCGAGCGGCGGCAGCTGCGTCTCGCGGATGAAGTAGTAGGCGCCCGGCAGCAGCACGGCCACCGTGCCGGCCGCCTTCATCGCGATCACGCCGGCCTCGTCGAGATATTCGAGGTGATCGGCCGACAGCGCGCGGTAGCTCGCGGCCAGCGCGCTGCCGCCCGCGTTCGACAGCTGCTCGGCATGCATCTTCACCGGCAGCCCATGCGCCAGCGCCGCGTCGAACACGCGCCGGCTCTGTTCGAGCGAGAAGCCGATCCGCTCGCAGAATACGTCGACGGCATCGACGAGCCCCTCGGCCGCGAGCGCCGGCAACATGGTGTCGCAGACCAACGTGATGTAGTCGTCGGCGCGGCCCGCGTATTCGGGCGGCAGCGCGTGCGCGCCGAGGAAGGTGGTGCAGACGTCGACCGGGAACGCCTCGCCGAGCCGGCGCGCGACGCGCAGCATCTTGCGCTCGGCGTCGAGGTCGAGCCCGTAGCCGGACTTGATCTCGATCGCGGTCACGCCTTCGGCCAGCAGCGGCCGCAGCCGCGCGGCCGCCTGCTCGAACAGCGCGGCCTCGTCGGCCTCGCGCGTGGCGCGCACCGTCGAGACGATCCCGCCGCCCGCGCGCGCCACTTCCTCGTAGCTGGCGCCGGCCAGCCGCAGCGCGAATTCGTCGGCGCGCTGGCCGCCGTAGACGAGGTGGGTGTGGCAATCCACCAGGCCCGGCGTGACCCAGGCGCCGCCGAGGCTTTCGCGCGACCAGCCTGCGTAGGTGGCCGGCAGTTCGGCCCGCGCGCCGAGCCAGACGATCGTGCCGCTGTCGTCCACGGCGAGCGCCGCGTCGGCGAGCGTCTCGCGCGGGTCGCCCGCGGCGCAGAGATTCAGGTGATGCCAGACGGTAGGAGTCATCGGTTCATGCGGCCGCCGCGGCCGTCTTCGGAGTCAGTTCGATACAGAGCAGCGCGCCCTCGCCGTGGACCGTGCCGGTGATACCGCCCGCGCCCACGCCTGCGCTCGCGTCGATCCGCAGCGTGTCGAGCGCGCCGAGCGTGACGGCCTCGGCACCATCGATCGCGACGCCCGGCGCCCCGCTGGCGCAGAACAGCAGCAGCGTGGACGCGTGCGAGGCGATCGCGCCGCCGTCGCCGAGCACCGAAACGCGGCCGCTCATCACGGCGCGGCGCGTCATCAGGTTGAAGTCGCGCGTCGGGCCGTCGGCCAGATCGGCCGCGAGCGGCGTCTCGCCGGCGAACGCGAGGCGGTCGAGCGACGCGGCCAGCACCTGCCGCGCGCCATTCCCGTCCACCAGCGTCATGCCGGCGCCCGACAGCAGCACCAGCGTGCGATCGACGCCGGGAAACCGCGAGAACGGCCCGGGCTGCGCCACGTCGGCCACGCTGACGCGCCAGGCAAACGTGTCGAGCGAGGCCCCGGGCGGCTCGGCCGCGATCTCGCGCGTCACGCCGCCGCCGTTCTTCCACGGCGCGGCGACGAGTTGATCCGCGCGGATCAGCGTCAGGCGCGGTTCGGATGCCATCGTCATGACGCCCGACGCCCCAGCATCGGCAGCTTGAGCCCGACCTCGCGCGCGGTCTGCTGCGCGAGTTCATAACCGGCATCGGCGTGGCGCATCACGCCCGTGGCCGGATCGTTGAACAGCACGCGCCCCAGCCGCTCGTGCGCCGCCGCGCTGCCGTCCGCCACGATCACCACCCCCGCGTGCTGCGAGAAGCCCATCCCCACCCCGCCGCCATGGTGCAGCGACACCCAGGTCGCCCCGCCCGCCGTGTTCAGCAGCGCGTTCAGCAGCGGCCAGTCGCTGACCGCGTCCGAGCCGTCCTTCATCGCTTCGGTCTCGCGGTTCGGGCTCGCCACCGAGCCCGTGTCCAGGTGGTCGCGGCCGATCACGACCGGCGCCTTCAGTTCGCCATTCTTCACCATCTCGTTGAACGCCTGGCCCAGCCGGTAGCGATCCTTCACGCCCACCCAGCAGATCCGCGCCGGCAGCCCCTGGAACGCGATCCGCTCGCGCGCCATGTCGAGCCAGTTGTGCAGGTGCGCGTCGTCGGGGATCAGCTCCTTGACCTTCGCGTCGGTCTTGTAGATGTCCTCCGGATCGCCCGACAGCGCCACCCAGCGGAACGGCCCCTTGCCCTCGCAGAACAGCGGCCGGATGTAGGCCGGCACGAAGCCCGGGAAGTCGAACGCGTTCTGCACGCCCGTCTCCAGCGCCATCTGGCGGATGTTGTTGCCGTAGTCGAGCGTGGCCGCGCCGCGCTGCTGCAGCGTCAGCATCGCCTGCACCTGCCTGGCCATCGACTGCTTGGCCGGCGTGACGATGCTCTGCGGATCGACCTTGCGCGCCTGCTGCCACTGCGCCACGCTCCAGCCCTGCGGCAGGTAGCCGTTCACCGGATCGTGCGCGCTGGTCTGGTCCGTCACGCAGTCCGGCGTGATGCCGCGCGCGACCACCTCGGCGAACACGTCGGCCGCGTTGCCGAGCAGGCCGATCGACACCGGCCGGCCGTCGCGCCTGGCCTCGTCGAGCAGCGCGAGCGCCTCGTCGAGGCTGGTCGCCTTCCTGTCGACGTAGCGCGTCTTCAGGCGGAAATCGATGCGCGACTCGTCGCATTCCACCGCGATCATCGAGAAGCCGGCCATGGTGGCCGCGAGCGGCTGCGCGCCGCCCATCCCGCCCAGGCCCCCGGTCAGGATCCAGCGGCCCGACGGATCGCCGTTGAAGTGCTGGTTCGCCACCGAGAAGAACGTCTCGTAGGTGCCCTGGACGATGCCTTGGCTGCCGATGTAGATCCAGCTGCCGGCCGTCATCTGGCCGTACATCATCAGGCCCTGGCGGTCGAGTTCATTGAAGTGGTCCCAGTTGGCCCAGTGCGGCACCAGGTTCGAGTTCGCCAGCAGCACGCGCGGCGCGTCGGCGTGGGTGCGGAACACGCCGACCGGCTTGCCCGACTGGATCAGCAGCGTTTCGTTGTCCTCGAGGTCCTTCAGCGAGGCGAGGATCTGGTCGAAGCACGCCCAGTCGCGCGCGGCGCGGCCGATGCCGCCGTACACCACCAGCGCATGCGGATGCTCGGCCACCTCGGCGTCGAGGTTGTTCTGCAGCATCCGGTACGCCGCCTCGGCGAGCCAGGTCTTGCAGGTCTTCTCGGCGCCGCGCGGCGCGCGGATCACGCGCGTCGGATCGAGACGCGGATCGATGTGGTTCGGATGGTTCATGGTCGACGGCGCTCCAACGGAATATAGGGATACGTGACGGCTGGCTCGACCGGCGTGCCGCGCGGGCGGCCGGACGGGTGATGTCGGTTCAAAAATGGCCGGTGAAACGATAGCGGCCGCTCGGGTGCCACAGGTTCGCGATCGAGGCAACGATGCCCTGCGACCAGGTACGCCGGTGCAGCACGAGGCACGGTTCGGCGTCGCCCATCGCGAGCCGCTCGCGCATCGAGCGGTCGGGCAAGGCCGCCTCGATCCGGTACTCCACGCGCTGCAGCGGCGCGACGCGCATCAGGTACTGGTTCGGCGTGACGGCCGTGAAATCCTGCTCGATGTAACTGGCCGCCACGGCCGGGTTGACCCAGCGCTCCTCGAGCTGCACCGGCTCGTCGTTCTCGTAGTGCAGCATCGTCGAGCGGAACACGCGCGCGCCGACGGCCAGCTGCATCTCGCCCGCAAGCGCGTCGTCGGCCTCGATCGCCGCGAGGTCGAGCACCTTCGCGTCGTGGCGATGGCCGCGCGCGGTGATCTCGTCCGAGATGCTGCGGATCGCGACCAGCGTCGATTCGTACTTCGTGCGCGCCACGAACGTGCCGGCGCCCTGCACGCGCGTGAGCACCTGCTCGGCGGTCAGCTCGCGCAGCGCGCGGTTGACCGTCATGCGCGCGACCTTGAAGTCGCGCGCGAGCTCGTTCTCGGACGGCACCTGATCGCCCTCGGCCCACTCGCCCGCGTGAATCCGGCCAAGGATGAAATCCTTGATCTCCTGATAGGCGGGCGTGCTCATCGCCTTACTGCTCCGAGGCGAACGACAGCGGGCTCAGCGCCGCGAACGCGCCGGCCCGCACCAGCTGCGTGATCGACGCGATGTCGGGTGCGAAGTAGCGGTCGAGATCGTAGTGCGGCACCTGCTCGCGGATCACCCGCATCGCCTTGGCGAGCGCCGGGCTGGTCTCGTGCGGCTGGCGCAGGTCCACGCCCTGCGCGGCGGCCAGCAGCTCGATCGCGATGATCGCGGCGACGTTCTCGGCGATGTCGCCGAGCTTGCGCGCCGCGAAGGTCGCCATCGACACGTGGTCCTCCTGGTTCGCCGAGGTGGGCAGCGAATCGACCGAGGCCGGATGCGCGAGCGTCTTGTTCTCGGAAGCCAGCGCCGCGGCCGTGACGTGCGCGATCATGAAGCCCGAATTGACGCCGCCATCCTTGACGAGGAACGGCGGCAGGCCCGACAGCGTGGCGTCGATCAGGAGCGCGATGCGGCGCTCGGCGAGCGCGCCGATTTCGGAGGCGGCCAGCGCGAGGTTGTCGGCCGCGAACGCCACCGGCTCGGCGTGGAAGTTGCCGCCCGACAGCACTTCGAGCGTGTCGGGGAAGATCAGCGGGTTGTCGGACACGGCGTTCGCCTCGATCAGCAGCACCTCGGCCGCGTGGCGCATCTGGTCCAGGCAGGCGCCCATCACCTGCGGCTGGCAGCGCAGGCTGTACGGGTCCTGTACCTTCTCGCAATCCTGGTGCGAGAGGTTGATCTTCGAGCCGTCGAGCAGCGCGCGATAGGCCGCGGCCGCGTCGATCTGGCCGCGATGGCCGCGCAATTCGTGGATGCGCGCATCGAATGGCTTGACCGAACCGGCCGCCGCGTCCACCGACAGGGCGCCCGCCACCAGCGCGCTGCGGTACAGATCCTCGATCGCGAACAGGTTGTCGAGCGCGAGCGCCGTGGATGCCTGCGTGCCGTTCAACAGCGCGAGCCCTTCCTTGGCCTGCAGCGTGAGCGGCGCGAGGCCGACCGAGCGCAGCCCGTCGGCCGCGCTCGCGCGCTCGCCGCGGACGAACACTTCGCCGATGCCGAGCAGCGTGGCCGACATGTGCGCGAGCGGCGCCAGATCGCCCGACGCGCCGACCGAGCCCTTCACCGGGATCAGCGGCAGCACGTCGGCGTTGAACAGCGTGACGAGCGCGTTCATTACCTCGCGGCGGATGCCCGAGTGGCCGCGGCCGAGGCTCGACAGCTTCAGCGCGATCAGGAGGCGCACCACCGCCGGCTTCATCGGCTCGCCCACGCCCACCGCGTGCGACAGCACCAGGTTCTTCTGCAGCAGTTCGAGCTGGTCGTGCGGGATGTGGGTGCTGGCGAGGCGGCCGAAGCCGGTGTTGATGCCGTAGGCCGGCTCGCCCTTCGCCGCGATGTCCGCCACCGCCTGCGCGCCGCGATCGATCGCCGCGAAGCTGGCGGGGTCGAGCTCGATGCGCGCGTCCTCGCGAGCGATCGAGCGGAGCTGGGCGAGCGTCAGATGGCCGGGGGTCAACGTGATCATGAAAGGCATCCTGTCTATACAAGTGAGATGCGCATCAGTGTAGATGCGCAGACTTGTATAGACAATTCGTTTTCAATATTTGCCTGTCAGGGATTTCCCTAGCGGCCCGAGCGCCTGTGCAGCCGGCCGGAAACGGTGCCGGAAGCGCGCTGGCGGGGCGGTCGGGCGCGGGGAAACGAGGCTGGATCCAGGCCTGGCAGGCACGGCGTGAAGCGGTGCGCGATGAAGGGAGGCGGTGCGCGGCGGGCCCGCATGCGGGGAGTCGAGCCGCACCGCGCGGCGATTGATCACGGCGGAGTGGGTGCGGCTCGAGCGTGGCTCACATGCGGCTCATGTGCGGCCCGGAGCCGGCGGCGGGACCGTGGGTGGCGGCATGGCGCCGGCACGCCGTGGCGTGGATCGCCCTAAAAACCGGCCGGGGTCGCGACCGCCGCCGGCCCGGCCGACGGCTCAACCGCCGACCGGCCGCCAGGCGAGGCAGGCCGCATAACCGGGCGCGGCGTCGACCCAGGCCGCCGTATAGGCCGCCACGCCGCTTGCTGGCGCGAGCGGATCGACCACCGCCGGCGCAAGCGTGCCGGGCGCGCGCGGATCGAGCACCGAGAACGCGGTCAGGCCGCCCGTGATGCCGACGCCAAGCACCTTCAGCAGCGCCTCCTTGGCGGTCCAGACGCGGAAGAACGCGTCGCGCCTTGCCTGCGGCGCATGGCCGTGGACGGCGGCCTCGTCGGCCGGCGCGAACACCGACGGCCCCAGCGACGCCCAGTCGAGGCTGCTGCGCGCCGCCTCGATGTCGACGCCGACGCGCGTCGCCGCACTCCAGGCGATCAGCGCGTGGTCGCCCGAATGCGAGACGTTGAAGTCGAGCCGCGCGGTGCCGACATCGCCATCGGCACCGGCATCCACCGCCGCCGCGTCGTCCGGCGCCAGTTCGGGCCGCCCCGCCTCGTCCGTCACGAAGCGCAGCGACGCGGCCTGCAATTGCAGCGTGAAGCCGAGCAGATGGCGCAGCGCGGCGCGCGTGGCCGCGTGGCGGATCGCATCCTCGGCGCGCAGGAAGCGCGCGGCCCGCGCGCGCTCGGCCGCATCGAGCGCGGCGTGGGCCGGCGCGTCGAGCGGAGTGCCGAACGCGAAATCGACGCGCAGCAGCTGCACGCCGGCCCGCGCGGCTGCCTCGGGCACCGCGAGCGGCACCAGCCGGTGCGGCGCGAGCGCGGCGGCAAAAGGAACGGACGAAGCGGTCTCGAAGACGGAAGCCATGGGCGGGGGCGGCGCGCGGCCGGATCGCGAACGGGGAGCGCCGATCTTACCGGATCGCGTCGGATGACAGCGGCGCCTCTGCGGCCGGCGCAGGCCGGCGCAGGATCTCGCCCGGCGCGTCGGCCGGCAGCGCCGCCTCGCGCAGCCAGCCCGGCACGAGCGGCCACAGCGCCGACTCGAAGCGGCTGTGGAAAAACGCGAAATGCCCGATCTCGCTCACACCGATCCGCTCGGGCGCGATGCGCAGATGCGTGACGGGGCTGTGGACGTAGTAGCCGAGCAGCCGCTCGGTGGCCGCGATCGTGCCGAACGGATCGTCGCTGACGCTGATCGCGAGCAGCGGCGCCGTGAGGTTCGCGAAGCGCGCCACCATCGCGCGCCGCTCGTCCGGCGTCTCGGCGATCGGCGCGCGCCGGTAGGTATCCTCGAAACGCGGCCGGCTGCGGCTCCACGACAGCGCGACGCCCTTCGGCACGTCCTCCATCCAGCCGAGCCGCCGCGCCGGCAGGTAGCCGAGCAGATGCGCGAGCAGCGGCATCGCGACGTGCCATTTCCAGAACATGCGCCGGCGCGCCCACGGCGCGTAGTCGCGCCAGTGCGCCGTCTGCGAGCCGACCATCACCGCGCGGCGCACCCGCGCGTTCGAGGCCGCGAGCCCGAACGCGAAGCCGCCGACGCTGTGCGCCACCACGTCCACTGGCTGGCCCGGGAACGCGCGCGCCGCGTATTGCAGCACCGCCTCGCTGTCGAGCCGGCCCCAGTCGAGCCAGTTCGCGCGCAGCGCCCGCAGCGAGGCCGGCCGCGATTCGCCGATGCCGCGATAGTCGTAGACGAGCGCGTCGAAGCCCTGCGCGAACAGCCAGGCCGCGAAACGGAAGTAGTAGCGGCAGCGCACCGCCGTCGCGCACTGGATCACCACCACCGCGCGGTTCGGGTCGGGCGCGCGATGGCGCCATGCGAATCCGTTCAGCGCAAAGCCGTCCGCCGCCGGGGCGGTGAACGGCTCGGGCGGCAGGCTCGGCGTCGGGGCGCTCGTCATCGTGTCTCCTCCGGGGGCGACGGCGCCGGATGGCGGCGCGCGGCAGGCGTCGGTTGCGGGCCGGCGGGTCGCGGGCGGCCACGAATGCGGCCACTGTGCCACAGCGCGCGGCGCCGCGCATGCCGCGCCGGATGGACCATCTGGAACATTTCGTCGAGCCCGGCGAGGCGCGCGCGGTGCGGCTCGCCTAGCGTTTGGTCGCTTCGAGCGCGCCGAGCGCGCGCTTGCGCGCGGCGTCGTGATCGACGATCGGCTCCGGATAAGTGCGGCCCGGCACGACGCCGGCCGCCTCCAGCACCATCGGCTTGGCACGCCACGGCTCGTGGATCGCGTCGGCCGGCAGGCCCGCGAGTTCGGGCACCCAGCGGCGCACGTAGTCGCCGTCCGGATCGAACTTGCGGCCCTGCATGACCGGATTGAAGATCCGGAAGTACGGCGACGCGTCGGCGCCGCTGCCGGCCACCCACTGCCAGTTCGCCGAGTTGTTGGCGATGTCGGCGTCCACCAGCGTGTCCCAGAACCAGCGCTCGCCCGCGCGCCAGTCGAGCAGCAGATGCTTGATCAGGAACGAGGCCGTCACCATCCGCACGCGGTTGTGCATCCAGCCCGTTGCCCACAGCTCGCGCATCCCCGCGTCGACCAGCGGGTAGCCGGTGCGGCCCCGGCACCACGCCGCGAACGCCGCCTCGTCGCTGCGCCACGGCATCGCGTCGAAGCGGTCGCGATAGTTGCGCATCGGCAGCTCGGGGAAGTGGTAGAGCAGGCTCGTGTTGAACTCGCGCCAGCCCAGCTCGCTGAGGAATTTCTCGATGTCGGCCGCCACCGCCGCGCCGCCCTCGCGCTGGACGGCCAGCGCCGCGTGCCAGACCTGCCGCGCCGACAGCTGGCCGAAGCGCAGATACGGCGAGAGCCGGCTGGTGGCCGGGCGGTCGGGCCGGTCGCGCGCGTCGCCGTAGCCGCGGATCTTCTTGTCGAGGAACGTCTCGAGCAGCGCGAGGCCGCCCGCCTCCGACGGCTCCCACGCCTCGCGCAGGCCGCCCGCCCAGTCGGGACGGGTCGGCAGCAGGCCGAGCGCGTCGATGCGCGTGGCGCGCCGCGCGAGCGTCTCGGGCAGCCGGTGAAAGCGCCACGTCGCGGGCTCCGCGAGCGGCGGCGGCAGGTCGCCCGCCGCGCGCGCCGCGCGCCAGTAGGCCGTGAACACCTGGAACGCGCCGCCGCTGCCGGTGCGGATCTCCCACGGCTCGTGCAGCAGCGCGCCGTTGAAGCTCTCCACCTCGATCCCGGCGTCCTTCAGCGAACGCTTCAGCGCGGCGTCGGTTTCGCGCGCGAGCCCGTCGTAGCGGCGGTTCCAGTAGACCGCGCCGGCGCCGAGTTCACCGGCCAGCGCGTCGATCGTCTCGCGCTCGCCGCCTTCGAGCACGACGAGGCCGCCGCCATCCGCGGCGAGTTGCGCGTCGAGCGAACGCAGCGCGCCGTCGAGCCACCACAGCGCGGCGCCCCCGAGCGGACGCGTGCCGTCGCGCTCGAACACGTAGACGCACACGAGCGGGCGGCCCGACTCGGCCGCGCGCGCGAGCGCCGGGTTGTCGGTCACGCGCAGATCGTCACGGAACCAGACGATCGCGGGCTGGGCTTGGGAATCGGCGGACAAGGGCGAAAAGCTCCGGTGGAAACGGGTTGATGCCAGGATGCGGGCTGGCGCGATGCATGGCGCGGCGGCAGCGGCGGACCGCGAGGATACCGGCCGTGCGCCATGAAGCCTGTCGGGCTCGCGACGAGCGCCCGCATCGGGCGGAATGCGCGCCATTAAACCATGCGCGACCATCGTCCACCGGCGTCACGCCGGCCTGGGGCACCACCGAGGCGCGAGCGCCCGGTTCCGCGAGGCCGCGGAACCGGCGCGTTTCGCGTCTCCGGGCTGCGGTCGCGGCCCGTCCACGCCGTCCCGTCGACGATGCCGCCTCGATCAGCACCTCGCCCGAGCTGCCACGCGCCGGCCAGGTTTCGCCCCGGGCCCAGCAAGATCCGCGCCGCGGCCACGCCGCCTCGCGCGCCGCAGCGCCACCGCGCCATGACGCGCGTTTCAATCGCCGGCCGCGCGCGCCGGCTGGCCCCGCCCGCACCGGCCACCCGTTTGAAGTCCGCCACCTACCCGACGGGCTGGCGAAGCGCGCGGCCACGCCTTATAACTCAGCGAGGCACCGCCCCTCGCGCGGTGCAGCAGGCCTGCCCGCCCCGCGCGGCGGCCCGACGGGAACAGGAGGCAGACGATGGCGAATCCGCATCCGGCAGAGGCCGGCTGGACCGACGGCAAGCGTTACTGGTGGCTGCTCGGCGCGCTGACGATCACGCTGCCGATCGTCTCGGCGCAGCTCGCGCTGAGTACGGGCTGGCATCTGTTCTGGTGGTTCGGCCCGCTGTTCGCGTTCGGCGTGATCCCGCTACTCGACTGGCTGATCGGCGACGACGCCGGCAACCCGCCCGAGGCATCCGTGACCATGCTCGAAAACGACCGCTACTACCGCTACGTCGTGTATTTGGCCACGGCAGTCGTCTACCTGTCGTTCGGCGTCGCGCTGTGGGTGCTGCGCCACGTGCCGCTCACCGGCTACGACTACGCGGGCTTCGCGATGTCGCTCGGCGCGGCCACCGGCGTGTCGATCAACACCGCGCACGAACTCGGTCACAAGACGCATCGCGGCGAACGCTGGCTCGCCAAGCTCACGCTCGCGCCGGTCGCCTACGGCCACTTCTTCGTCGAGCACAATCGCGGCCACCACGTGCGCGTGGCGACGCCGCCCGACCCGGCCAGCGCGCGCTTCGGCGAATCGTTCTGGGCGTTCCTGCCGCGCACGTTCGCGGGCAGCATCGCCTCGGCCTGGCGGCTCGAGGCGCGCCGGCTCGAACAGGACGGGCGGTCCGTCTGGTCGCCGCGCAACGAGGTGCTGCACGCCTGGGCGATGACCGCCGTGCTGTGGGGCGCCGCGCTCGCCTGGTGCGGGCCGCGCGTGATCCCGTTCCTGTTGATCCAGGCCGTCTACGGCGCGTCGCTGCTGGAAGTGGTCAACTACGTCGAGCACTACGGGCTCGGGCGCCGGCAGTTGCCGAACGGACGCTACGAGCGATGCTCGCCCGAGCACTCATGGAACAGCAACCATGTCGTGACGAACCTGTTCCTCTACCAGCTCCAGCGCCACGCCGATCACCACGCGCACCCGACGCGCCCGTACCAGGCGCTGCGCCACTTCGATCACTCACCGCAACTGCCGTCCGGCTACGCGACGATGATCCTGCTCGCCTATCTGCCGCCGCTGTGGTTCCGCGTGATGAACCCGCGCGTGGCCGCCCACTACGGCGGCGACATGCGCCGCTTGAACATCAAGCCGTCGATCCGCGAGCGCGTGATCGCGCGCTACGCGGCGCAAGCGCCGGGCTGAGCGGAGCGTATCGGGGCGTATCGGGGCGTATCGGGGCGTATCGGGGCGTATAGGAGCGTATCGTGGCGAGGGTTTGCGGTGGCGGCACGCGCATGGCGCGAAGCTGGTGCGACGCGGCCGGGCCTTCATCGTCAGCGCGGCTTCAGAGCGACGCGATCGGCGGGGATTGCGGGGATTGCGGGGATTGCGGGGATTGCGGGGATTGCGGGGATTGCGGGGATTGCGGGGATTGCGGGGATTGCGACGCGGCCCTCGCGGGCGCGCGTCGCATGCAGCGGTTCAGACCGGGCGGCGCGCCGCCGGCATCAGACCGCCGCGACCGTCACCGACTTCGTGACGAGGTACGGCTCGAGCGCTTCCGGGCCGCCCTCCGAGCCGTAGCCCGAATCCTTCACGCCGCCGAACGGCATTTCCGGCCAGGGCGTGGCCGGCTGGTTGATCCACAGCATCCCCACTTCCACGCGCTGGGTCAGCAGGTGGACGTTCTTGAACGAACGCGTGAACGCGTAGCCGGCCAGGCCGTAAGGCAGGCGGTTCGCTTCGGTGATCGCATCGTCGAGCGAGTCGAAGCCGCGCACCGCCGCGACCGGACCGAACGGCTCGTTGTTGAACACGTCGGCGTCGAGCGGCACGTCGGCCAGCACGGTCGGCGCGAAGAAGTTGCCGGCCGAGCCGATCCGCTCGCCGCCCGTGGCCACCGTCGCGCCCGCCTTGCGTGCGTCGGCCACCACCTTCTCCATCGCCGTCAGGCGGCGCGGGTTCGCGAGCGGCCCGAGGCTCGTGCCGGCCGCGAGGCCATCGCCCACCTTCAGCCCTTCGGCGTGCTTGACCAGCGCCTTCACGAATTCCTCGCGCACGCTGTTGTGGACCAGGAAACGCGTCGGCGAGATGCAGACCTGGCCCGCGTTGCGGAACTTCGCGCCGCCGGAAGCCTTGACCGCGAGTTCGAGGTCGGCGTCCTCGGCGACGATCACCGGCGCGTGGCCGCCCAGCTCCATCGTCGCGCGCTTCATGTGCTGGCCCGCCAGCGCGGCGAGCTGCTTGCCCACCGGCGTCGAGCCCGTGAACGTGACCTTGCGGATCACCGGATGCGGGATCAGGTAGTTCGAGATCTCGGCCGGGTCGCCGTAGACGAGGCCCACCACGCCGGCCGGCACGCCCGCGTCCACGAACGCGCGCAGCAGCTGGGCCGGCGACGCCGGGGTTTCCTCCGGTGCCTTGACGAGGAACGAGCAGCCGGTGGCGAGCGCCGCGCTGAGCTTGCGCACCACCTGGTTGACCGGGAAGTTCCACGGCGTGAACGCCGCCACCGGGCCGACCGGCTCCTTGACCACCGTCTGCTGCACCGCCAGGTTGCGCGGCGGCACGATCCGGCCGTAGACGCGGCGGCCCTCGTCGGCGAACCATTCGATGATGTCGGCGGCCGACATCACTTCGATCTTCGCCTCGGCGAGCGGCTTGCCCTGCTCCAGCGTCATCAGCTGCGCGATCGAATCCGCGCGCTCGCGCACCAGCGCCGCGGCCTTGCGCATCAGCACCGCGCGCTCGTAGGCGCTGACCTTGCGCCATGCTTCGAAGCCGCGCTGCGCCGCGTCGAGCGCGCGGTCGAGATCGGCGATGCCCGCGTGCGCGACCTTGCCGATCACCTGGCCCGTCGCCGGATTCGCGACGTCGATGGTCTTGCCGCTGGCGGCATCGCACCACTCGCCGTTGATGAGGAGCTGCGTGTCGGTGTAGTTCGTATTCGTCATCTGGATATCCACCTGATCGGGAAAATGAGCGGCCAGGGCCGGGGGCCGGCGCCGGCCCGGACGCCCGAGGCTCGGGCGTGGGCGGCGCGCGCGGCCCGCGGCGTCCGGTTCGGCGACGGGCGCCGTCGACGACATGGCGGGCCGGACCGGTGCCGTGTCGTCCCGGGGCGCGGCCGGCCTGGCGGCACCGCCGGGCCGGCGCGCGGCCCGGTCCCGCGCGGCGCCTGCCGTCCGCGCAAAGACGTAAGCGTACCGCGTCCGGGAAAAGTCTGCGTGACAGGTCCGCGTAACCGCCTGACAGGTCCGCCTGACAGCCCCTCGGCCGGGCGGCCGGGCCGGCGCCCGCTCACGACGAGACGTTCGGGCATGAAACCGGGACGGGCCGGCGTGTCTGCCGCCCGTGCGCGGCGCGAAGATGGCGGATATCGACGGCACGCTTTCCCCGGCGCGCTTTTTTCTCTCTTTCCTTGATCGGAAGGCCCCATGTCACACGTCGAAAGTTTCGAATACGTGTTTCTCGGTGGCGGCAAGGGCGGCAAGACGCTCGCGATGGAACTGGCGCGCGCCGGCCGGCACGTGACCGTGGTGCATGACGGCGCGCGCGGCGCGAGGACGAGGACGTGAGCGCCGCGATCGAGGCCGCGTTCGCCGCCGAGGGCATCGCGATCCGCAAGGGCGCGCGTGCCGCCGAGGTGAGCGGCACCTCGGGCCGGGCGGTGACGCTGCGCCTCGACGACGGCGGCAGCATGACCGGCAGCCACTTGCTGGTGGCCACCGGGCGCACGCCGCTCACGCGCGGCATCGGCCTCGCCGCGGGCGGCGTCGGACGCGTGACTACGGCGTGGACGAAGCGCTCGTCGCGCCGCTGACCCGCGTGCCGGACCTGCTCGCGGCGGCCATCGCGCCCGCGACGCTACGCGCAAAGAATGTCCCGGCGCCGCCGCGCTCGGGCGACGGCAAAATTTCCTGGTGACAGCCAGGGTCCCGAGCCTGCAGGCAGGCCGCCGCAGTTCGTCCACCTCGGCGCCGCTGGTTGCGGTCGCGACGGCGACAGTCAATAGAAAACCTCACCCTGCAGGCGAACCGCTTTCTGTCCGCGACGGCCGCCGTCATCTTCGTTCGATGCGTACATTAACGAGTATCGCGGACTGGACTAACTTGGACCTAGTCCACCAGGAGCAATCATGCAAACCGTCAACATTCATGAAGCGAAGACTCAGTTTGCGCGCTTGGTCGACGCTGCGGCCGGCGGGGAGGAAATCGTGATTGCGAAGGCGGGTAAGCCAGCCGCGCGTCTGGTGCCGATGGCGCAGGTCAAGGTGGCGCGGCGGTTTGGTGGCTTGAAAGGCAAGATTCGCATCACTGACGATTTCGACGCGCCGCTTCCCGGCGACGTGCTCGCGGAATTCGAGGGACGTTGATGCGCCTGTTGCTCGATACCACATTTTTCTCT
This sequence comes from Burkholderia plantarii, assembly GCF_001411805.1. Taxonomy (NCBI): domain Bacteria; kingdom Pseudomonadati; phylum Pseudomonadota; class Betaproteobacteria; order Burkholderiales; family Burkholderiaceae; genus Burkholderia; species Burkholderia plantarii. The sequence continues at coordinate 3,093,542 of NZ_CP007212.1, forward strand.
GGTCGGTCGCGAACGCCCCAGGCTGAGCGCGAAAGCGCGGCAGTTGATACGGGATGCCGAGGACGTATTCGTGAGTCGCGCCGCTATCTGGGAGGCGTCGATCAAAGCGGGGCTTGGCAAACTCGATGTCGATGTGAACCTGCTGGTGGCCGAGATTCATGCAAGCGGGTTTGTAGAGCTTCCGGTGCGTGCCGTTCACGCTGCCATGGTTCGTGATTTGCCTGAGACTCACCGCGCCCCATTCGACCACCTTTTGGTGGCGCAGTCTCCATGTGAGCCGCTACGGCTGGTGACCTGCGATGGCCACCTTTCGAAATACACGGACCTCGTTATCACGATAAAGATCGCGACGGTTGCAGAGCATATTTCCCGACGCGTCGTCGATAGCGGCGGTTACGAAGTCCGGGCAGAGCCGCGGAATCATGGTCGTGCAAAAAACCGGGCGGTCGGGGCGATCGGCGGTCCGGCTATCTTTCGCGAGATCAAGAGCGGGGCACGTCCGGGCGGCATCAAGGACGCGGGCACGGAACGAGAAGCTTTGGACAAGCGGCGTATGGTGCTTCGGTGGGGCGCCGGAGGATACCGAGTACGCGGTCTGCGAAACTTGGTGAATCTCTGCGACGATCGGAAAAGAGGCGAAAGAGAAGTGCGAGCGAAACGCAGCCGTGACGGCGCGCGCGCGATTGAAAAACACCAGCCACGGCCACTGGATCGCGCGGCATCGCGAGCGCCATGCCTTCGCGGTGCGTGGGCTGCCACGCCTCACGCCGCTTCGTCCTGCATCGCGCGACGCCCGCGGTCGCGGCTGCGCGCGCGCCATTGCGCCGGCGTCACGCCCACCTGCCGCTTGAACACGCGCTGGAACGCGGCATCGGACTGGTAGCCGACGCGCTCGCCGATCTCCGCGACCGACAGCGTGCCCTCGCCGAGCAGCTTGCCAGCCACCGTCATGCGGATCTCCGTGAGCAGATCGCTGGCCGAGCGACCGAGCGCCTCGTCGAAGTGCCGCGCGAAGGTCGCGCGCGACATGTGGCACAGCTCGGCCAGTTCGGGCAGCGTCCACGGCCGCTCGGGCGCATCGAACATCGCCATGAGCGCCGGCTGCAGGCGCGGGCGCGCGGCCAGCGCGAGCAGGCCGCGCGGCGGCTCGCCCGACTCGCTCGCGAAACGCATCGCCAGCGCGAACAGCGCGCCCGACAGATGGTTGACGAGCGCCATGCTGCCCGCGCCGAGTTCGGCCGACTCCTCGCGCATCAGCTCGACGAGCCGCGTCAGGCGGTTCGTGCCCGGCGCCTCGCCGCCGGCCTCGTCGCTTGCCGGTGCCGAGGTCCTGACCAGCAGACGGCCCGGCAGATGGTCGCGCAGCAACTGCTGCGGCATCGCCGGCAACAGGAAACGCCCGCACAAGACGTCGGCCGGCGCGCCGCGCCCCTGGTTCGTCACCACTTCCAGGCCATCGACGAACTGCGTCGTCGATCCCGCCGGCTTCCTGCCGCTGCCGTCGTGCAGCGCGTGCAACGCGCCCGACGGCAGCATCACGATGTCGCCGGCCCGCATCGCCAGCGGCGGGCCGTTGCCGTCCTCGAACAGCGCCTCGCCGCTCAGCAGCACGTGATAGTGAATCTCGTGCTCGGCCGCCGCCGCACTCTGGATGCGCCACGGCGCGCCGAACTGGCAGCGTGCTTCCAGTTCGCCCGTCACGGGCATCAAGGCCAGCAGGCGGCTCAGCAGGTCCATCGGGGGCTCCGGGTCGGGTCGTCGGGGTGGCACAGAAAAGTGTTGGCGATGCTCGACAGGTTGAGATAATAAAGCATCGAAAATACGAATAATATGATCGATTGACTCAATTCATTCATCGTGATGCCGATTTCCGGGCCGTGAAACGACAGCGCCCTGCCGCTCACGCGATGCGCGAGCGGCAGGGCGCCGGGAAAATGTGCCGGGACGCGTGCGTTCAGGTGGTGGCCAGACCCGACTCCTGCGCGGCCTGCGTGACCTTCTGCACGTAGGTCGGGTCGCCCGTGCCGGCCGGCGTCGAGTTCAGGTTGCCGAGGTCGACGCCGTTCGGGCCGGAGTTGTAGGCGCGCAGCGCTGCGTCCATGTTGCCGCCAAACTGCGTGGCGAGATCCTTCATGTAGTTCGCGCCGGCACGGATGTTGTCGGCCGGGTTCGAGATATCGCCACCACCGTACTTCTGGAACTCGTCCGGGCCGAGCTGCATCAGCCCGCCGCCCGGCGTGTCGGCGACGCCCTTCGACTCCTGCCAGATCTGGCCGGCCAGAATGCCGGGCGGCACGCCCGTGGCCTGCGAGGCCGACATGATCTCGCTGTTGTACTTGCTGGCAACCTGCTGCGGAGTCATGTCGCCGCCGGAGGTGGCCGGCGGCGATTGCACGGCCGAGGCGGAGGCGGGCTGCGGCGTGGTCGTGGCGTCAGTGGTTGGGGTGGTCGACGTGGCTGCGTCAGCGCTCGGGATTGCACCCGATGCGGCGCCAGTTGCCGGCGTGGCGGCGGGGGCGGCTGCCGCGAGAGTGGACGGCGCGCCGACACCCCCACTGCCCAGCCCGCCGCCGCCGAACGACGGCATGCCACCGCCGCCGCCCCCTCCGCCACCCACGCCGCCGACCGACGGCGACGGGTTGTTGTTCAGGCTGGCGGTCATCTGCAGCGCGGCAATCAGTGCGCGAATCAATTGCTCGATCTGCTGGAGTTGCTGCAGCGCCTGGCTGACGGCGGAATTTTGCGTCGGGTCGAAACTGCTCGAACCGACCGAACTCACGGACAACGACATGGACGTCTCCCTCTGAGGACGGCGTGACGGATATTCCGGAACTCTAGGCCTGCCGCGCGAACGGCGGCCGGGCGGCGCGAAGGCCGCGACGGGGATGCGAAAGCAGGGGGCGCGGGGCGAGCATCATGTCGTCGGCAAGCCGACGCGCCGGACGGCCGAGGGGGCTGGCGGGGCGCGCGCGGAGTTTGCTATACTCTCGCTCTTGCTGGAGAGATGGATGAGTGGTTTAAGTCGCACGCCTGGAAAGCGTGTATAGGTTTACGCCTATCGGGGGTTCGAATCCCCCTCTCTCCGCCAGGATTCCCAAACCCTTGTAGAATAAGGCTTTCCAAGCAAAATCAAGGGTTTAAGCATGGTGGACAAGGTGGGTGGTACACCGGGACAAATGACAAACCACCTCACGCGTCGTGGCGCTCGCTACTACTTCCGCCGCAAAATTCCCAAAGCGCTCCATGCCCACTACGGCAAGCAGGAAATCGTCCGTGCGCTTGGGACCTCTGACTACTCCGAAGCGAAACGCCTTGCGGCTGTGCAGACCGTTATCACAGACGCGGAATGGGCCGCGCTCGCTGCGGCACTGGCCGCACCTCAGCACCTTGATGAAGGTATGGCGGATGTGGTCCAGCACGAGGTAGAAGGTGACGCCGAATGGGAGGCAGACCTTTCCGCAAATCCGGGGTGGCATGACGCTGCGGCCGAGGGGCGCAAGCAAGCGCGCGAATCCATGGACACGCTACTTAGCTCCATGGGCCTCCCTACGCCCCAACAACTCGACCACCTGAACGCGTTTGGCGGCTTTGATGCCGACAACATGCCGTCGCTCGACAAGGCTCGGAAGGCGCGACGATTGATAAATGCGCCCGTTTCTTCGCCGGGCATTCCTGCATCGATCTCCCCGACGCACACGGGAACACCGCCGCCGTCGCTGCTAGATACAGTCAGCCTCGCTGATCTCTGCGACCGATGGGCGACGGAGCGAAAACCCGCCGCACGCTCGGTTGCCAAATACAATAAGGCGGTTGAGCGCTTCTATTTGCTCGTGGGCCGTGTTCCTATCGAACACATCACACGCCGTCACGTTGTCGAATTTAAAGATAGGTTGGTTGAGACGGGAGTCAGCATTCCCCAAACGAATCACACGCTTGATTGCTTGGGCACGCTATTCAATTTTGGCCTGACCAATGACTTAGTGCAGTCGAACGTGGCCCGTGGAGTCAAGCTGATTGACAATCGGTCTAGCAAGGCCAAGCGACTCCCGTACACACTTGACCAACTCCGCATCATCTGTGCAAACCTACCGCGCCCGCGAGACGATCGTGAGGGGTTCTGGCTACCGCTGCTCGGCCTCTATACCGGCGCACGTTTAGCCGAACTATGCCAACTTACGCCCTCTGATGTGCGAGAGGAAACGTATTTCGACGCGGACGGGGAGCGCCGCGCATGGTGCATCTACATCAATAACGACAGCGACGGTAAGCGCGTTAAGACTGCTAGCAGCGTCCGTCGTATTCCTATCCATCCGGTCCTGATCGAGCAGGGGTTTATTGATCTTGCCAAATCTCGCTTTGGCAAGCTCCGCATTTTCGATCTTGAGCCTAATAAGGCGGGAGAGTTTGGGCAGGATTTTTCAAAGGTATACGGGAAGTTTCTGCGCGGCACATGCGGCATAACTGATCCGAAGCGCGTCTTTCACTCGTATAGGCACACATTCAAAGACGTATGCCGCGAATGCGGTATTAGCAAGGAACTAGCGGACGCAATGCAGGGGCACGACGACGGCGATAGCTCGTCAGAGTACGGGGGGGAATTTTATCCATTGCGACCACTCGTCCAGGCGATTACGACATATCAAATCAGGGGACTGACGTTACCTCCTGTGCAATAAAGCCTAGCTGCAACGACATACATCTTGCTTGGTCGGCCCGGGGACGGCACATGCCGTTCCAATGCCACTACGTGTATGAGGCTGGACTAGCCTAAACAGAAGCATCAGATCGCCTGACTTCGTTCGGCAAGTTTGCGACAGTCGACAGCCGGTGTCAGCGGGCGCTTGAATGACGCTTCCCCAATAGCACGCGAGTGTTTATTCGCTGTGCAATGTGCGGTCGTTTGTTGAACACGCGGGGCGAGTACATCCGAGAATTGATCTTCGAGCCTCAATGGCAAGGACGGAGGTGGCACCCGCCGCAGGGATAAGCTTGCCCCGTCTCAACCCGAGCAGCCGGGCAATGGTGGACGCGCAGGCAAGCCTTGCATCGCAGGACGCGCAGATATTGGGCAACCGGGCATTGTCGCAGAAGGAGTCTGGTTCACCAATTCCCGCTGGATAAATGCGCCCATCCCGCGCATGCAGCGTACGCGGGCGGGCGAGTGGCGTAAGCGGCCGCAAATAGATGCAGCACAACTAGGTCCGGGTCTGCTACGATGCCAGCACATATAACCCAGTCACTGTTCATTCATGAACCTGCAAACCCATATTCCCGAAGCGCTATGGGACGCGATCCGCGTGGCTTACGAAGCGGAGAATTATTCCCATTCGATACTTGACGCAACGCACTTTATTAGCAATTTGCTGCGCGAGCGTGCTGGCGTAGACGGTGACGGATCGGCATTGATCGGGCAGGCGCTCGGAGGTGAGAACCCGAAGCTCCGATTGAATGCATTGCAAACGGAATCAGACCGAAATGTGCAAAAAGGCTACGAGCAAATTTTGCGAGGAATTTACATCGGCATTCGAAATCCTCGTAGTCACGAGCCAACGCAAGACACGCAGGAAACAGCCAATTCTATTATCTTCTTCCTTGGACATCTTGTTGATGTGCTAAGCGCATCGAAGGATGTTTTCACGGTTGCCTCCTTCATGGGCAAGGTTCGGGACCCTGAATTTGTTGAGTCGCAGCGTTACGCTAATCTTCTAGTCGCAGAAATCCCCACTTTGCGCCTCACTGAAGCCATCACTGCATTGTTTAAGGAGCGGCTGACACTCGATCTTGGTAAATTGCGATTTTTAACGCGGGCGTTGCTTGACGCTCTTTCGCCTACGCAGACAAACAATTATCTCGCCGTTGTTTCTGACGAATTGCGCATTGCCACTGAGGATGCTGCAATCAGAACGGCACTACGGTTGCTAAAGCCCGAACTCTGGCAGAATTTGCAGGAACTCCCCCGGCTACGGATCGAGAACAAACTGATCGCTGGCATCAAGTCTGGCGAAGTGCTGCAGTCAGGCAAAACCAGCTCGTCACTGGCTACGTGGTCGAACACTTTCCTGGGCCACTTCTCTTTGCGGCAAGAGGCAGCGCGAGCGCTTGTTTCTCGCTTAGAGGAATCAAACCCGAATGCGAGACTCTACGTAGTCAAGTTCTTCTTTGCTCAGCTTGATGAGGTATTGCTCGAACCTACTTTCATTTCTAGAGCGGTGCGCGCAGTCTCAAACGCGGTCAAGAACGGAGAAGAATCGGTGCGCAGCAAACTCATAAGTGCCGTGACCTTGCTAAACGCGGACTGGCAGAAACGATTCGCCGAGGCGCTAGAGAGTGAAACGGATCCCGACAATCCGGGGGTTCTACTGGATGACGGCACGCCTTTCTTATCGTCACCGGCGAATGAAAACGACATCGCGTTCTAGTAGTGGCAGCAGCAGCGGCAAAATATCTCTGCACCTTCGCCACTGTGGGGGTGCAGCAGATTCTGTATTTTATTCGAGCCAAGCGGTTGAGGTGAAATTGCAAACGATTGTATAAGCGAAGAATTCTGGCCCGAACTACACGATTCGAACGTACGGCCCACGACTTACAAAGCCAACGATAGGCTCCCGAGGCAAGCTGGCGAGTGGCGGCTATTCTTTCAGGACGAGACGTAGCATAAACTGCAGTCGAACGGCCAAGATGGGCTGCGGATTCAACCCTACGATGCGCGACCGTTGCAGACCGGCCAGAAACAGCATTTCACCGTGACGACTTAGGGACGACAATTGACTGCACCCCGGCAGCTCACAACTTCCCTGGAATAGAGTCCCGGATCAAGTAAAATCGTGCGTCCGTTACCGAGAGGCAGACCGAATGATTAAGGATATTTCCACGCTCATTGAAGCGTTGACGAAAGCCGCATGGCCCATTTTAGGATTTTTCCTTGTGTGGCGCTTTCATGACGAGATCGGTTTGATTCTTCGCAGAGTCGCGGATTTCAAGAAAGGCAAGCTATTTGGCCAAGAAGTGGAAATGGAGGACAAGCTTGATCGCTTAGAAGGGTCAGCGGTGGCTGTGGTAGAAAAGGTAGCGGCTATTCCGCCCGAGCAAGACACCGTCTACGCCAATCTTGCTTCGGCACAATTTGATTACCTAGTGGAGGCAGCCCGATCGCCCCGTGCGGCCTTTATGTTGCTGTCCGCAGACGTAGAACGTGAGGCTACGATCGTACTCGCACGAACCGGACAGCTTCGCGGACGGACTGCAGTTCCCTTGGCGACGGCAATGCAGGAGATAAGTGGTCTCGTGAGTTTCGGGCTCTCAGATGTGCTTGAGTTGCTAAGCCAGTTTCGCTCCGTCCGTAACGCCATTGTTCATGGTCAAGCGATAGTTACAGAGAGCGAAATCTTTCGAGCAATTGACTCAGGGTTGAAGTTGCTCAAAGCCCTCAAAGCAGTCCCTTCCGAAAAACATACCGTCAAGCATGCAAATTTTCCGCTATTCGCCGATGCTAATTGTACCATTCCATTTCCGGAGGCCACTGGGCGACAAGTGTTCGGCTTAATGCTTGAATCGGAGGAGCCCAGCACCGGTAATAAATTCGATCGTGTATTTCCGTCCACGAACCGCAGCTACAAGATTGGTGAACAGCTCTCGTGGGAATGGGAGCCAAACCGTGTTTACGGACAGGCATGGTATCGGCACCCTACGGATGGGACACCCACTAAGGCGTGGGATCAATCGATGGAATTTGCGGGGCGGCCACTAGACAAAATCTGATAGACATAGTGCTACAGGAGACTTTTCGGCAGCCCACTCCAGGGCATCGACTGACGGCTTCCGATGGGATAGCGAACGTGCAGGCAAGCAGACAGAAAGTCAACCACGAATTAATAACGATCCTCGATGAAGTGACTGCGAAGTAATCTCAGACCTGATCCGACGCCGACTGAAAGATCAGGTCTTGACCTACGCAGATTATGTCATTCCGTAGCGCCGGGCCTCCGCAAGCAGATCGCGCCCCCATGTAGCGTCCTTGAGGGCGTCGATGGCCTCCTGCAGCGCCTCCATACCGCAGTCGGCCACCGCGGCGATTGATTCGCCATTGGCCAGCGCCGTGGCCAAGTAAGCCATGTTCCGCTTGGCATATTCGACGGCATCCTGCGCCACTTCATCGAAATACGCCTCCGGGGCGCCTGATGTCCGCTCGATGTTGTCGGGGAGTGCCGGCACCGACCCCGTGGAGTCGATCATCGCCTGCACCAGCTCATCGTATTTGCTGCTCATTGCTCACCACCTCTCTTGTTTGGCGGCCCCTCGACCGCCGGGGGTTACTCGGCACACGCGCGCTTCACGGTGGCCGTACCGATGCCGAAATGCTCGGCCGTGTCCTTGATCGAGGCCCCGTGCTCGGCACGCCACGCCTTGATTTCCGCGTAGTCGCTGGCCCGCTTCCGGCCGGTGTACTTGCCGGCGTCCTTTGCGATCGCGATACCGCGGCGCTGCATCTCCGCCCGATTCTTGTAGTCGGCCTCGCCCTGGGCGGCCATAAAGGCCAGCACGGCATCGCGTGATGCCTTCTGGATTGCATCCGTCTCGTTGCCGTCGAACACCATTCCGTTCAGCGTGCATTCGACCCGCACGCCGGCGTCCATGAGGCGGCGCATGGTTGCGTGCAGCTCGTCATAACGGCGGCTAATGCGATCGAGCCAGCGAACTACCAACGTCCCGCCGTGCCGCAGGTCGTGCTCAACCTTTGCCCATTCCGGCCGATCGAGCGGGGCGACGTGGTAGCCGCTCACGCCCTCATCGATGAACGTGTCCTTGCCGGTGACGCCGTGGGCCTTCGCGTCCTCGACCTGGCTGGCGGAGGACTGGCCGTCCGTCGTACTAATCCGCCCGTAGTACAGCTTGCGCATGGGTCACCATGGATCATTAGTGTTTGTGGATCAATATTAAGATGTGGATCATACACAGTCAATCCTATTGATCCACTTTTTCGACCCGGCTCGTATGGCTCGCATCGGTATACCCTGTTGATCCGGGTCACGTCCGGCGCGCGCTACGCCAGTCGTCGAACACGATCAGGCCGATAACCGCGACCACGAGCACTGCCTGCACCGGGTGGGTGGCGAACGTCTGGCAAAGAGTGTTAGCCATCGTCATCGCTGCCAGCAGCGTCACTGCTTGTTCTTTCCGTTCCATAAGTTCTCAAATAGTTGAACCGTCTCGCCACCGTGGCGTCTCGGCATGACTTCATCCTGGCCGCCCGACTACGGCCGGCATCCATTCGGTTTTCCTAGCGAATGCCGCGAACATCACAACTTTTCCGCTCGCCGGCCAATGCACAACATTCTGTCTTCCAGCGATCCACTTTTCCTCTTGTGGGTTCTTCGCTTGGCGTAGCTGTATTGTCGAGCTGGCCGCTGGTCGATTCCTCCCGTGGGTTCTTCGTGCCTGCGGGCGCAGTGTCTCGCTTCTGAGATTGCGTGGCCACAGTGGCCGTCTGCCGGTAGCCGAGACCACGTTTCCCTCCCTGTGACGATCTTGGCTCGAGCCAAGTTTTGCACCGCCCGGGTGTCGGGTTCCCGACTAAATCGCCCCGGAATACACATTTATGTTTATGATTGAGGCTCAACTACCGGAGTGCCCCTTGCTGAAATACCCAGCCCGTTTCGAACCTGCAGAGGCAATTGAAGGTGGCTACGTCATCACGTTCCGCGACATCCCGGAGGCGATTACCCAAGGCGATGACGAGGCGGAGGCCCGTGAGATGGCCGCCGATGCCCTGCTGACGAGTATGGATTTTTACTTTGAGGGGAATCGGCCAGTTGCTATGCCATCGGAGCCGCTGGACGGTGAGGTGATGATCGAGCTTCCGGTAAGCGTGTCGGTGAAGGTGCTATTGCTGAACGAAATGCTGGCCCAGCACGTCACGCCCTCCGAGTTGGCTAGGCGCATGAACACGTCTCCGCAGACCGTCAACCGCATCATGACGTTGAAGCATTCGACGAAAATCGACACGCTCGCGGACGCATTCAAGGTGCTCGGAAAGCGGCTCGATATCAGCGTCCGGCTGCGATAGTTCAACCTGGAGATGCCTCCCTACTCAGCGACCACACCTCTGTATTTGCACGATGTGAAACGCGACGCAGCCTTGGAGGGAGCACCGGACATCTCCAAAGACAGGGCCTCTAACTCATATCCCCACCCCGCTCCGCAAAGCCGCTGGTATCCGGCTGTTTCGCAAAGCGTGGTGCGGCAACGCACTACCTCTACCAGCTCCGCCCATTGATCGGGGGCGCCGCCGGTTCATTCACTCTGATCTATCTACTAGGAAACACCTACATTTGAAGAACCAAAAAAACCTGGCATCGGAATCCCTCACGACGGCAATCACAGAGATGGAATCGGTGGCCGCTGAACTCACCCGCCTTGAGGCGGTAGTTCGAGAGATGCCAGGGAAGCTGATGGAAGCTGAAGCTATCGAGGCGAAGGCCCGTCAGACACTGGACGACAAGATCGCTGAAACGCTGGCTTTCGACCCGTCAGCCGAAGTACCCCCCGAGATTGCAGCCCTCGAAGCGGCCGCAGCAGCAAGCACGATCGCGGCTAACCGCGTGCGTGGCCAGCGCGCCGGTATCGCCCGGCAGATCGACCAGAAGGCGGCCGAGCTGGAATCGCGCCGTGCGATCGTGGCCGACGAACTCGGGCAGCTCTCGACCGCAATTCGTGACGACCTGGCCGAGAAGATCATGCTGAAAGCACGTGAGCTAGCCGACCTGTACGCCGCTTACGACGCCTTCACGGTGGCCAATGGGATGCCCTCCGATTGGCTCGACCTCGCGCACGTCTCCGATCCCCGTAAGGCCATGTCCCTGAGAGCACCAGGTGGCGGCAAGTACGACCACGCGCCGAACCTCCTGGCCGAACCTGGTCACGAGAACTCGGCAGCAGTGAAGGCGATCCGTCCTGCCCTTGAGACGATGCGGAAAGCCCGCCAGCTCGTGCGCTCCAAGCGCCATGCCGGGAGCGCGCATGCTTAAGGCCCTGCACGTTCCCACCTACCAGGTGCTCGCGATCCGCCCGGAAAGGCTGACAGCCTACACAGCACAGCGTAGCCAGCAGGCCGCAAACGACTCCCCGCTGGACTTCCGGTACACGGTGACGGCCGGTGTTGCCATCCTGCCTATTGCTGGCGAGCTGGCACAGCGCACGACCGACACGATGCTCGGCTATGACCTCATCGCGGCCGAGTTTTATCGGGCTCTGGCCGACAGCTCCGCACACGCTATCGCTCTCGTGATCGACAGCCCTGGTGGAGACGTGGCTGGCCTGTTCGACCTCGTGGATGCGATCTACACAGCCCGGACGGTAAAGCCGCTGTTAGCCATCTGCTCTGAGTCGGCCTGCTCGGCCGCCTACGCGATCGCCTCGGCATGCGAACAGGTCACGGTGCCGCGTACCGGTATCGTCGGTTCCGTAGGCGTCATCACGGGCCACGTTGACGAGTCCGTGAAGCTCGACAAGGCAGGGGTAAAGGTCACGCTCATTACCGCCGGCGACCGCAAGGCCGACGGCAACCAGGTACAGCCCCTCTCCAATGAAGCTCGTACACGGCTTCAGGCTGATGTTGATGCCATGGGCCGGCTGTTCGTGGCTACCGTGGCCCGCAATCGTGGCATGTCGGCCGATGTCGTAGGTTCGACTCAGGCCAGCACGTTCATGGGTAGCAGGGCGGTAGACGTGGGATTCGCCGATGCCGTCATGGCCCCGGATGACGCGTTCCTGGCTCTCGCTGGCCAGCTGCAGGCCGCGTAACTCGGTATGCAATACATGGAACGGCCTTACCGGAACGTCGGTAGGGTCGGCCGTGTCGCGGCCCGCTCTATGCGGAAGCCGCGGCACCAGCCGTACCCCGCCCGTATCACGTCCCCCTATCCCTTCCCAATCGATGCGAGAGCAACCACACTATCGCGGAGGGGCCGTGGTTGATCCTTCCGAAGAAGTATCACACGAGGACATCTCGCAGCGCGTCGAGCTACATCCACCACCTCGGTACGTCGAGTGGGAGCCAGACGCAAAGCTCTCCGTAGTCCCGCAACACGTACTGCGAGCGGCGGGGTGGCAACAGGTACAGCGACCCGTGTACAGAGTCTCCGCCGGCTCCTACGTGGACTTGGAAACCGGGGAAATCGTCAAGAAACGCGAGATGTTTCAGCGTCGATTGCCGGTTCCTCGGAACACCGGGCTGCACCTGGTCGAGCAGCTCGGCGTGGTGAACTCGCTTGGGAAGTACCCACGTGACCTTTGCGTGTTCCTGCTACGCATGCGAAACGGCCGAGGTGGGTTCGTGATGCAGTTGCAGGACCTGGTGGACAGCTACATCCACCGCAACGGGACAGTCGATCGACTCACCCGAGCAAGAAAGACACACGCGGAGTGGATAGGCGAGATAGCGCGGGCCGGGATTCTGGCCAACATGCAGACTCTCGGCTCAAAGTTCCAGAAACACGGGGATCGCTCACCGAGGAAGGTGCTCGAAGAGGCGGCGACCTGGTGCGGATGGCCTGGCGTATTCCGCGGCAAGAATGGCTTCTCACCAGGCATCCCCGCGTAGAGGTGTATTAACTACAAGCAACACGGCTGAGAGCCCTGCCACATAAGGATTCTGGTTCAGAAAACTTGGCTTTCTCGACCAGGTTTTTCCGATTCCGTGACGGGACTCAGAACGCGCTATTGCCGCGGCCGCTCACGCCTTGAGCTGATGCCGTTCTTCTCAAGCAGCTTGCGTAGCCGCGAGTTCTCCGCGAACAGGACGATGTACGAAATCACGAGCATGAGCGTAGAGAACCACTCGCCCGTCACGTGAATGACAAGCCAGCACGCGAACGCGCACACGGCGCCGGTGACGATCAGCAGCAGTCGGTCGGCGATCCACTTCATTGTTTGCCTCGCGTGACGAGCTTCGCGCGCACGCCGTAGTTGTTGTACGTCGTCGGAGCGAACACCTCGGGATGCCGGATCATATGGGCCATAACGACGGTCGGGATAGCCAGGCCCATGCTTGCACCCCACGTGGCGATCGCCACCGACGAGCGCAGGCCCCTCGGGTCTTTGCATTCGGCCACGGCGTCGGTCGCCACCATCAAGCTACCGACCACTGCGCCGAGGTAGAACACGCCCAGCATGCTGCCAACGACCGACAGCGCCTCAAGGCCCGTGGTCGCACCGATCAACTCGGCCACCGTCGCGCCCGGCCCAAGGGTCTTGAGCACGCCCAATGCCGCGGATGTAGATGCCAGCGAGGTCTGCAGGGTCGCAAACAAGGTGGTTGGCACGGGCAGTCGTAAAGCCGCCATATTGTCCTGAAATGCCTTCGAAAAACTGACGCACGATGCCATGAATCGGCCCTCTCTTTTGTCTTGGTGCCGCAACGCTATCAGGTGAGCAAGCGTCATTCAACTCTCAGAGTTGCCGGGTTCGCGTGCCGCCGACCGTCCCCGGCGAGCGGCAACGAATGCAATCCGCCCCGGAACAGGACGGAGAGGGGGCTTTCGACGGGTCCTCCGCCGCCCTTCTTGCCCGTGGGCCTTGCGCGCGCGTGCGCTTCCCCTAGCTATAAAAATTTCAAATTTGGTTGCCCCCGGAACTGGTTGCCCCCACGCCGACAAGGCTTACGCAGCATCAGCAATAGAAACGTAACACCGACTTCGACTGGAACATGCGTCTATCTTCCATCTGCCTGGGGCATCTTCCCTCGCCAGCCTGCGCAAACAGCTTCTCATCAGAGAGAAATGTAATTCACAGGTTGAGCAGGACGAGGCTCGTTTCCTAGCAGCACTCGATCTCGTTTGCACGGTATGCTCTTGCCAGGGACTTACAGTATCCACAAGAGATTCCAGAGGATCACAGAATGAAGCTCACAGATCACGAGCAAGCCCATGTCGATAACGGTGGCCGGGTTTTCATCATCGAGGAAATCCCCGGCCCTCTGTGGCGAGTCGTGTCCGTATCCAAGGAACGAGGCGTCCGCGTCCTTTTGAAGCCTCAAGATGAGGACGGTTACGAAACGAAGGAGCGGGCCGAGGACCACGCTAATAGCATCGCGGTATTGTCCGAGGACGGCACAATCGTCCGCCCATCATAGCTACGCAGTACCCGGAAGCGTAGCGGTCAGTTACCCGGCTCCGAGCGGGTCGCGCTGCCCCGCTCGCCCTAGATTTTTTAACAATCGTCATCCGCACTTACTTGTCCACCTAGAGCACACACGTTGCAGTGGAAAAGAAAAGTGCCATTGATTTTATTGACATTTTTGGAATCCCCCTCTCTCCGCCAGACGATCGCGCAAAAACGGGCCTCACGGCCCGTTTTTCGTTTCTAACCGCCAATCAGCCCACTTAATCAAAAATCGCATGTCTGCCACCGGCAGGCCGAGATGCCGAGCTTCATGTGACTGCCCGGGCGTATTGCAGACGATGCGCGAACCGTAGAGCACGCGCTGACATCGACGAGTACCAGACGCTGCATGCGGAAAAGCATAGACACCACTACCGTCGTTCCCACTTCAATCAAAAAGGCGAAATGAAAGTTGTCGACGGGCTTGTATCGCATCGCGCCCAAGGCAGGTGACGGCGACCGTGCCCGAGAAAAAGACAATGAAGAAAGCCCTGAAGGCCGCAACCCTCGCGACATCGAAGGAGCGCTTCTCGATCGTGACTGGCGGCAAGGGTGCCCGCGGAACGGGACTTGAAGCGATCAACGCAGATCCGACGAAAGCACGCCGACCGATCCGTGTTCTTTGACTTCGTCAACGGTGCCAGGACATGGCCGTGCTGGACAGCACGCGCGAGGCAATACCACCAGCGTTGATCGCCGAAGGTTCAGGCCATCCCGCCCGGGACGCATGCAACGAGCGTTACCGGAACGGCTGTCCCGCTCGGCCCATCGCATCGACGAGAAACATCGGCATCGCCGAGGACACGCGCGGCACGATCGATCAATCGGCCAGCATCGCCCTGCACTCCGTCGCGCTCCGGCACAACGCTCCCCTCGTGCATCGAACCCGGTCTCATGCACCGTCATCCGGCCCGACGGGCATCCTCACTCGCGCACACCAGTCTCGGTGGTTCATCAGGCATGCTCGATCGTCACCGTTCCGGCCCGACGCGGCATTTCCCGGCCGACGATTTCGGTCAGTCAATTCAACTCATAAAACTCCAATAAAAATAAGCCGAAAAATTTTGATTTTTCTCGATCTTTAGCTCCCCATTCCTGCCCCTTCGTCGAAACAGGCAATCCCTCCTGTTGATCCACGTCACATACCTCAAGCAAACGCATCGCCTGAAAATAGAAATGATTTACATTCTCGCTCACATCATTTCGCCGCCCGCTTGTGCGCCCATTGATTTGGCATCCGAACTAATCGTCAGTCTCTGGCGAACTCAAGAAACGACCGTCCAGTCCGTCATTCCGCATGCCTGTCGATGTGCCGCCACGTCCCGCATCAACCACGTAGCCGCCAGCCGGGAGGCGCGATGGTGCTTCGTCACACCACCGCTAACGGGGAAAGTATCCAAATCATGTCATTCATCAACAGCCGCTCGGCACTACGTGTGCTCGCGTCCAGCGCCACCACCGCCAGCCTGGCGATGGGCGCTTCGCTGACACCGCTCGCCGCCCATGCCCAGTCCGGCGCCACCGCCAACGGCACGACGCCCGGCGCGATCCAGGAAAGCACCGCGCTGCCGCGCATCGACATCCGCGGCAGGTCGATCAGCAACACCAACCACTCCCCGGTAGGCATCTCGCGGCTCGGCGACACCGTGCAGGACACGCCCAAGACGATCAACGTCATCTCGCACCGGCTGATCGAGCAGCAACACGTGACATCGCTGGAACAGGCACTGAAAAATGTCCCCGGCATCACGATGTCGACAGGCGAAGGCAACGGCGGCCAGAACGGCGACCAGTTCAGCATTCGCGGCATGTCGGCGAAGGGCGACATCTACGTGGACGGGCTGCGCGACTTCGGCGCCTACAAGCGCGACAGCTTCGACACCGAGAGCATCGAGGTCGTCAAGGGTCCGTCGGGCGCCGCATTCGGTGTCGGCAACGTGGCCGGTATCATCAACCAGACGACCAAGCGCGCGGTGCTCGACACGGCCACGAGCGTCAACCAGAGCATCGGCTCGGCGTCGACGTTCCGCACCACGGTGGACAGCAACGTCAAGCTCGGCGACACGACGGCCGTGCGCGTCAACGGGATGTTCCAGGACGGCAACGTGCCGGACCGCGACCATGTCCGCGACGACCGGCGCGGCGTCGCGATCGATTTCGGCACCGGGATCGGCACCAGCACCGAATGGCATCTGAACTACGAGTATCTGCATCGCAGGGGCGTGCCGGACTACGGCATCTCGATGGCGCAGGGCGACGACGGCATCTACCGGCCACTGACCGAATACGGCGTGCCGGGGCTCTCGCCCTCCACATCCTATGTGCGCGACACCGATCGCGACAGCACCGATACGCACCTCATCACTTCGCTGTTCAAAAAAGCGCTTGGCAACGGCATCACCATCGAGAACGACACGCGTGCGACCGTCTACGAACGCGATTTCTCGGCGACGACACCCAACACGCTGACCAACGCGAACCTGCACACCCTGCTCGACGGCACGAACATTCCTCTGCGCTACGGCGCGGGCGGCGGCGTCGCCTATCGCCAGAGCGGCTGGGCCGTGCAGAACGTGCTGAGCGGCAAATTCGATTTTCACCTCGGCCAGTTCCGCAATCAGGCCATGCTCGGCCTCGATACGATCTACGAGCGCGACCACCGCGACCTCGGCAAATGGACCGGGCGCATCAACAACCAGACCGTGATCGATCCGTCCCACGTGATGCCGGGCGATCACTCGATCGCCTATGGCGCGACCACGCGCTCGGCGGACGCGACCGACATCGGTGTATTCGCAAGCGATCGCTTCTGGCTCAACGATCAGGTTTCGCTGCTGGGCGCACTGCGTTGGGACTATTTCCGCAGTTCGTTCGCGACCAATGCCTCATCGATCGGCGGCACCTCGAACACGAACAAGCTGAGTCCGTCGATCAGCGCGATCTGGGAGCCGACCAAGGCCACGATGTTCTATGCCGCGTTCTCGCGCACCTACCGGCCGATCGGCACCGACATCGCCTACGCGGTGGGCGGCAAGCAAGCCGAAGTGCCGAGCAGCGGACCGGCGAGCGAACCCGAACGGTCGGACACGGTGGAAATCGGTTCGAAGCTGGATCTGATGAACGGCCGGCTCGGGCTGACGGGCGCGTTGTTTCAGACGAAGAAGACCCACGCGTATTCGGTCGATCCAGAGACGGGCGACATTCTGGCCGGCTTCAAGGAGGACGGCGACGGGCTGCGTGTGCGAGGCTTCGAGGTCGGACTGTCCGGCAAGATCACACGTCACTGGTCGGCGAATCTCGCTTATGCCTACCTCGACGGCAAGGTCACGTATTCAAGCATTCCGTTCAGAACCGGCGAAAACGCACCGGACGTACCGCACAACAACCTGACGCTGTGGACCAGCTACGACGTGCCGCAGGTGGCGCTGCCGATCCCCGGTAAGCTCGTCCTCGGCGGTGGCCTGCAGTATGCGTCGTCGTATCTCGCGAACGGGGCCAAGACCGCCAACCCGGGGCACATGCCGCATACGTTCGCGCTCGACGCGATGATCGCCTATCAGTACGGCCGCTACAGCCTCTCGCTGAACGGCTACAACCTGACCGATCATCTGAACTACCAGTCGGCGTTCAGTTCCGCACGCGCGGTACCGGTGTCGGGCCGCACGGTCACGCTGAACTTCGGCGTCATGCTCTGACGGCTGCGGCGCGCATGATGTTCCATCGCGGGCGCGCTTCACGGCGTCGCCCGCGATGGATCGGCGCGACCTCCCCTCGCCCGCGGCTTGCCGCGCGGGCCTCAGTTCAACCGAACGGATGCCATCATGCTCATTCATATCCCGGACGTGCTGACCGCCGGCGAACTCGCCGTGTGCCGGCGCCTGCTGGCCGACGCGCCCTGGCAGGAGGGCAGCCTGACGGCCGGCGACCAGGCCGTTCAGACTAAGCACAACCTGCAGATTCCTGCCGATAGCGCGGCGGCCCGCGAGCTCGGCGAGATCGTGCTCGCCGCGCTCGGCCGCAACAGCGCCTATCACTCGGCCGCGCTGCCGTTGCGCGTGCTGCCGCCGCGTTTCAACCGCTACGGCCCCGGCATGACCTACGGCACGCATGTCGACAACGCGATCCAGACCATTCCCGGCAGCGGCGGCGCGCGGATTCGCGGCGACGTGTCGAGCACGCTGTTCCTGTCGGACCCCGACGCTTACGAGGGCGGCGAACTCGTGATCGAGACCGGTGCGGGCGTGCAGGCGGTCAAGCTGCCGGCCGGCCATCAAGTCGTGTATCCCGCATCCACGCTGCACCGCGTGGAACCGGTCACGCGCGGCACGCGCGAAGCCGCCTTCTTCTGGGCGCAGTCATTGGTCAAGGACGACGGGCAGCGCATGATGCTGCACGATCTCGATCTCGCGATCATGGCTATTCGGCGCAAGCTCGGTGACGGCGATCACGCGGTGCTGAGCCTCGTGAATCACTACCACAACCTGCTGCGGCGATGGGCGGAACTATGATGCAGACGCCGCTACACGCTGCCGGCGGCGCGCCGCGCACCATCCCCGCCGACACCGTCTCGCTCGCGGATTACGCGCGACACTTCTCGCGCCTCTGCGATCCGGCGATCGCCGCCTACATCGGCGGCGCGGCGGCCGACGGCATCACCCAGCGCGACAATCTCGACGCGTTCGCGCGCATCAAGCTGCTGCCGCGCGCGCTGGCCGACCTGTCGGGCGCGAGCGCCGCCAGCGAGCTGTTCGGCGCGCCGCTCGCCTATCCGATCCTGCTCGCGCCCACCGCCTATCACCGTCTCGTGCATCCCGACGGCGAACTCGCCACGGTCGAGGCGGCGTCGCTGACGCGCACCTGGATGACCGTCAGCGCGCAGGCAAGCGTGCCGCTCGAAGCGATCGCGCGGCGCGCGAGCTCGCCGCTGTGGTTCCAGCTCTATTGGCTGCCGCGCCGCGACGATACGCTGACGCTGGTCCGCCGCGCCGAGCAGGCCGGCTGCCGCGCGATCGTCGTCACGCTCGATGCGCTCGTGAGCGGCGCGCGCAACGCCGAGCAACGCGCGGGCTTTCGCCTGCCGCCCGGCATATCGGCCGCCAACCTCGCCGATTTCGAGCTGCCGGCGCACGCCGTCGCGCGCACCGGCAGCCCGGTGTTCAGGCAGATGCTGCACGGCGCGCCAGGCTGGTCCGACATGGCATGGCTGAGCGAGCGCACCGCGCTGCCGATCGTGTTGAAGGGCCTGCTGAACCCGGCCGATGTGCGGCCCGCCCTGGAGGCCGGCGCGGCCGGGCTGATCGTGTCGAATCACGGCGGCCGCACACTCGATACGCTTCCGGCCGCGCTCGATGCGTTGCCGGCCGTCGCGCGTGCGGGCGCCGGGCGCGTGCCGGTGCTGCTCGACGGCGGAATCCGCCGCGGCACCGACGTCGTGAAGGCGCTCGCGCTCGGCGCGTCGGCCGTGCTGATCGGCCAGCCGGTGCTGCATGCGCTCGCGGTCGGCGGAATGCCCGGCGTCGCACACATGCTGACACTGTTGCAAACCGAACTCGAAGCCGCCATGGCGCTGGCTGGCCGCCCGCGGATTCGCGACATCGATCCCTCGCTGATCTGGACGCGTTGAACGGTCGAACCGCACGGCAGGTCACGCCCACCGCGGATGCCCAACGCGAAGACGCGATGCGCGGCAAACATGCGCCGACCTTCGCAACGACCGGCACACCGCGCTTCACCAGGCGCCCGGGACGACGGCGGCAAGGCCAACGCGCCCGGCGCGATCCCCTCACCGCAGCCGGAATACCCGCACCGCGTCGGCCAGCCTGCCCGCCTCGTCGCGCAGCGTCACCGCCTGGCGCTGCGCCTCGTCCACCACCTGCGCGTTCTGCTGCGTCACCTCGCCGATCTGCGTCACCGCCTGATTGACCTGCTCGATGGCCTGCGACTGCTCGCGCGAGGCCTGACTGATCTCGCCCATGATGTCGCGCACCTGGCCCACGCGTTCGACGATCCCCTGCATCGTCGCGCTCGCCTCGCCGGCGATCCGCGCGCCGCCCTCGACGGTGCCCGTCGATTCGGCCACCAGCGCCTCGATCTCCTTGACCGAGGCGGCGCTGCGCTGGGCGAGCGCGCGCACCTCGCTCGCCACCACCGCGAAGCCGCGGCCCTGCTCGCCGGCACGCGCCGCTTCCACGGCCGCGTTCAGCGCGAGGATGTTGGTCTGGAACGCGATGCTCTCGATCACGCTGGTGATGTCGGCGATGCGGCGCGCGGAGCGGCCGATCTCGTCCATCGTCGAGACCACGCGCTGCACCGCGCGGCCGCCTTCGAGCGCGGCCTCCGAGGCGCCGGACACGAGCTGGTTGGCCTGGATCGCGTTGTCGGCGTTCTGCTGCACGTTCGAGGTGAGCTGTTCCATGCTCGCGGCCGTACGTTCGAGGTTGCCGGCCTGGCTCGCGATGCGCGTGGCGATGTCGCCGCTGTCGCTGGCGATCTGGCCGGTGCGCTCGGACATCGCGGCGGCCCCTTCGCGCACCTGCGCGACGATCCGCGCGAGCCCGTCGCCGATGCCGTCGACGGCGCGGATCAGGCGGCCGATCTCGTCGTCGCGCGCCGGCTTGCCGGCACCGATACGCACGCTCAGGTCACCCGCGGCCAGCCGTTCGGAGGCCTTCGCGGCCTCGTCGAGCGGGCGGCTCACGAGCCGCCGCACCGCCAGCACGAACAACACGCCGAACGCCACCACCAGCGCCATCCCGACCAGCAGGAAGCGGTCGCGCGTGGCCTTCACGTCGGCCATCACCTCGTCGCGCGGCGCCACGCCGCCCACCAGCCAGTGCCACTCGGGCACGTAGCTGAACGACACGTACTTGTCGCTGGCCGCGCTCTCGCCGAGCGCCGCATCGACCGAGCGGTACTCGAGCCTGCCCTGCTTCATCTCCAGCATCCGGCCGTAGGGCGCGCTCGCCTCGTCGGCCGGCTTGCCGACGCTCACCGGATGCACGATGAAACTGCCTCGGCCCGGGCCGTCCGACGCGTCCATCGCGAAGAAATAGCCGTGCTCGCCGATCTTCAGTTGCCGGATGTCGGCCTCGATCGCGCCGATCTCGGCGCCCACGTCGACCCCGACGAACAGCGCGCCGATCACGCGCCCGCTCGCGTCGGCAAGCGGCTTGTACTGCGTGATGTAACGTTTGCCGAACAGCGCGGCCAGGCCCGTGTAGGTGCGCCCGGCCAGCACCGGTTGGTAGGCCGGACCCTTGCGGTCGAGCAGCGTGCCGATCGCGCGCGAGCCGTCGCCCTTCTTCAGCGAGGTGGTCACGCGCACGAAGTCGTCGCCGCTGCGCGCGAACACGGTGGCGATCGCGCCGGTGCGCGCGAGAAACTCGTCGGGGATCGAGAAATCCATGTCGAGCACGCGGTCGCCGGCCTTCAGCGTCGGCGCCGGGGTGCCCTGGATGTCCACCTTCTGCGTCTCGTCGAGCGCCACGCTGGCCGACAGCAGGCTCTGGAACTGCGTCATCGAACGGCCGACCTCGGCGGTCAGCGCCTTGTCGAGCAGCGCGATGGTCTCGGCGATCGACTTGTCCTTCTCGTCGATGCGCATCAGCACCTGCCCGGTGACCTGCTGGCCCGCCGAGCGCGTCAGCGCCAGGGCGAACACGGCCAGGCTCAGCGCGAACAGCAGACAGGAAAGAACGGCGAGTCGCACACCGATGCCGGCGCGACGCAAGGGAGAAAAGTCCATAGGGGTACGTGTACTCGAAAAACCGTCGGGCTTGCCCGGCACCGCGCGACGGTATTCGCGCACGGCCGGACGGCGGAACGCGGACAGGTTCGCGCGAGCCGCCACCCGCGAACGACTGGATGACAGGATGAGTTCTTATCGGCACCCCGGTATCGATCTTTATATGAAGATTTCAAACATATTGCAGTCAGCCTGCAAAACGTAAAAATCGGGCGGGATTGAAGGGCGGCTGCGAGCGCCGACCCAATCGGCCTGCGGCACCGTGCTCACTCCCATTCGGCCACGCCGCCGTGGTGCGAACAGGTGCCGGAGCGGTGGCGGCTGAAGCTGTAGCTGCCGTCGCGGCATTTCGCCGAGGCGCCGTCGGGCACGCGCCCGTCCTTCGTATGCGCGGGCGAGTGGACCTCGTCGCCGTCGCGGTTGCGGTAGTGGCCGTGTTCCTGAAGCTGCGCCTCGTCGGGCGGCGCGGGCTGATAGGCCTCGGCCGACGAGGCGGCCAGCAGGCAGGCCGCGAACGCCGCGGCGAGCATCACGCGCATCACGCACTCCGTCCGGCCGCGGCCGGTCGATCGGGTTGGCGGACGACAACCGGCGACCGCCGCACAGGCCGGGCCGGCCGCCGGCTCATTCGCTGCCGAACGTGGTCAGCGTCGATTGCAGCGTCGCGCCGCAGCTCGTCTTGTGGCCGTCGAACGCCACCGCGCGGCCGCCCACGGTGAACTCCGGATTGCCCTCGACGATCACGCAGGCCTGGTGGCCGGCGATCGGACACACGCAGAGGTCGCCGACGCGCGCGACGGGCTTGCCGTCCACCAGCAGGCTCGAATCGCCGGTCTGCACCACACCGCCGTGGCTCGTCGGATCGCCGACGCGAATCACGTTCTTCATCAGATCCCTTCCCGTCTTCCCGGTACGTTGAACGCGCGCCACGGGCGCGCGCCTCGATGCGCTCAGGCGTACTGCAACTCGAGCGTCAGGTCGCCCTGGCGCGGATCGAAGGCGAATTCCGCCTTGCCCCACGGACACGGCTCGAGCATGGCCTTGGTCGGATGCGGGCTCGCCACCCGCAGCCCGGAGGCCGCCGCCACGGCCTGCACGATCTTCGACTCGGTGATGCTGGCGTCGAAGAAGCGGATCAGCTCGAACAGCACGGCCACGCTCCGCACTCGCCCGCCGGCCACGTCGATCACGCAGGCGGCCGCGTAGCCACAGAGCGCGACCTTCTTGGTCACGCGGTAGCGCAGCGCGCCGCTGCGCGTGGTCTCGGGCGCGCCGCACAGCGCCTGCACGTCGGCCGCCAGCGCGCCGCCGGCATCGACGTCGATGCGAACCTGTTCAAGGTGGACCGCGCCGGTGGCCCAGTCGATCTGCAATGCGAGTGTCATTTCGAATAACCGATGATTTTTCCGGTGTCGATCAGGTTGCCCTTGTCCTGGTTCTCGACGAAGTACTGGGTGCCGCCGCCGCCGCCCAGATGCGGGTTCGCGCCGGTCTTGCCCTTGGCCACGCAGGTGTCCTTGGCGACGATGTAGGCATGCAGCTGGGTACGCATCGGGAACGCGCGCGGGCTGTCCCAGTTGTCCTTGTGCGCGACCTGCACCGAATCGTTGTACTCGCGCGCGGTGGACGAGGCCAGCACGCTGCTGCTGGTCACGAAATAGTTGCCGGGCGCGGGGCCGTGCGGATACAGCGTGTAGAGCACGGTGCCGCGCTTGACCACCACGTTCTGGTACGAATCGACGCCGCTGTACGGGTCGCTGCCCTGCCAGCTGCGCGCCGTGGCGGTCGGATTGCGCCCCTCGCACGGATTGCACTTCGGGCAGCGGGCCGGCTTGCCGCCCGCGCCGCCGGCACTGCCCGCCCCGCCGGCCGGCGTCCCGGCGAGACCGAGCGGATCGATCCACTGCACCGGGTTCGGCACGTAGGCCAGCTCGTTCAGGCCGCCGAGCAGCTCGGCCGGATCCTTCGAGACGTAGCGCCCGACGTCGGCCGCGTAATAGCGGTGACGATTGTAGGCCAGCCCGCTTTCGTCGTCGAAGTGCTGGCCCTGGAAGCGCAGCGGATTGCGCACCAGCTCCCCGGTCGCCTTCGAGACCCGCTCGATCAAGTCGAGCGCCTCGCCCCACGCCTTGTAGCGCGCCTCCCAGACGATCTCGCCGAGCTCGTCGGTGATCATGCGCGGCGTGCCGATCTGGTCGCAGTGATAGAACACGAGCCGTGCCTCGGCGCCGCGCTCGGGCACCCGCAGCAACGGGTCGTCCTCGGGCGTATAGCGCTCGTGCTCGCGCGGCACGGGGGTCGGCATGCCGGCCACGGGCGCACCCGTGTATTGCGCGAGCGGCACGAAGGTGCCGGCCTCGTAGAGATAGTGCCGGCTGTACTCGGGGCCGCTTTCGTAGGCGAGCGTGTCGCCGTCCCACCCGAACACGGTCGCCTGCCCGTCCACCACGCGCGCGATGCGCCGCCCGAACGCGTCGTAGAAGTAGCGCGCCTCGGTGCGCGCCGCGGCGGTCTCGGACCGCACGCCGACCAGCCGGTTGAAGCTGTCCCACTCGAAGCGCTGCACGCGCCCGGGCGAGCGCTTTTCGGTCACGTTGCCCTGTGCGTCGTACTCGAAATGGGTCCCCGCGTAGTCGCGCAGCAGGTTGCCGAGCACGCGCGGCAGCGGCGCCGCCGGCGTGGTGCCGGGCGGCACGTAGCCGACCGCGCCGGCGATGCTGCCGGCCGCGGGCATGCCCGGTGCCGCCGCGTCGACGAAGTTGCCGGCCGGATCGAACGCGAAACGCTCGCCGAGGTTCGGCGTGACCGCCTCGATCAGGCGGCCGACCGGGTCGTAGCGGTAGCCGGTCGGGCCGGCGCGGCTGTCGTCCACCTGCGTGAGCTGGCTCGCCGCGTCGTAGCGATAGTGGCGCGAGGCGAGCGCCGAGGGCGCGTCCTCGCGCTGCACGGTCTGCTTCGCGAGCCGCCCGGCCGGATCACGCGTGGTCTCGCGAATCAGCTTGCCCGGCAGCGCGCGGCGCACCTCGCGATGCAGGTCGTCGCGCTCGAACTGCACGCGCTCGTCGCCGTCGAGCACCATGCCGTGAACGTAGCCCGAGCCGTAGGTGAGCCAGTCCACGCGGTGGCCGTCGGGCCGCACGGTGCGCACGCGCGCGCCGATTTCGTCGTAGGCGTGATGCCAGACCACGCTGCGCGCCTCGCCGAACAGCGCGCTCGCATGATGCTCGCGCACCAGGTTGCCGACCGGGTCGTAGAAGTGCTGCACCCGGCTGTGGGCGTTGCGCGCGTCGATCAGCCGGCCGAGCGCGTCGTAGGCGAACCGCTCGTCGACCTCGCCGCTGACGCGGCGCACGAGGCGCCCGCCGCGATCGTATTCGACCTGCGTGAGGCGCCCCGCGTCGTCGATCGAGGCGAGCTGGCCGCTGTCGGCGTCGTACTCGTAACGCGTGAGCTTGCCGTCGAAGCCGACCGTCTCGAGCAGGCGGCCGAGCGCGTCGTAGCGGAACTGGAAGCTGGCGTGATTCGCGTCGGTCAGGCGCACCAGCCGGCCGATCCGGTCGTAGCCGTAGCTGAGCGCATGGCCGGCCGCGTCGATGCGCGTGCCGATCCGCCCGGCCGCGTCGTAGGCGAAGCGCGTGACGCGCTGCAGCGCGTCGGTGCGCGCCAGCAGCCGGCCTTCGGCGTCGTACTGGAAGCGCTCGACGCCGGCCGCGCCGCTCACTTCCTCGAGCGTGCCGTTGGCCGCGTAGCGATACGCGGTGGTGCCGCCGGCCGCGTCGGTGGCCGCGAGCAGCCGCCCCCCGGCGTCGTAGGTCCAGGTGCTGGTCTTGCCGGAGCAGTCGGTGTACGACGCGAGCTGGCCTGCGTCGTCGTAGGCCATCACCCTGGTGCCGCCCTTCGCGTCGGTCACCTCGACGGGGCGCCCGGCGCCGTCGTAGACATAGCGCGTCTTGTGGCCGAGCGGGTCGATGTCGGTCGACACGTTGCCCTGCTCGTCGTACTCGCGCTGCCACGCATGGCCCTGCGGATCGACCAGCCGGACCATCTGGTCCTTCGCGTCGTAGTGCATCTCGAGCACGCTGCCGTCCACGCGCTGGTGGCGCACCAGGTTGTCGCGCGCGTCGTACCGCATCCGCTCGACGCCGCCGTCGGCATAGGTGTGCTGCACGAGGTTGTGGTTCGCGTCGCGATACATCCACTCCTCGCCGCCGTCCGGATGGATGATGCGGAACGTGTAGCCGTGGCGGTCGTAGTAATGGCGCGTGACGCTGCCGTGCGCGTCGGTGACGCTGACCATCCGGAAGTCCGGATGCCAGGCGAAGCGCGTATCGAAGCTGCCGTCGTCGGCATACTCGCGCACGCACTTCGCCCGGGCGCCGGTACCGTTCCATTCGAGGTGCATGCCGCGGCCGGTGCGGTCCGTGTAATGCGTGAGCAGGTGATGGTGGTAGCGGTATTCGCGGCGGTTGTCGTACTCGTCGAACGCGGTCACCAGATCGCCGTCGCGGTCGTAGGCGTAGCGCGCGAGCGTGCCGACGCGCACGCCTTCGCGATCGTGATGCACGGCCTCGACGATGCGGCCCGCGTCGTCGTGCAGGAACGCCACGATCGCCTGCGGCGCGATCAGCCGCGCGAGCCGCCGGCGCTGGTCGTAGTCCAGCGTGATCTGGTTGCCGGCGCGGTCCTTGATGAACGCGAGCCGGAACGCGTCGCCGTGCTTCTCGTAGGCTTCAAGCGTATCGTGCGCGCGCGTGAGCGTGAGCCACGTCTCGTCGAGCCGCAGCAGCGTGAAGCCCTCGCCTCGATCGTCGTGCGCCTCGCCCGGCGCGAGCCGCGGGCACTTCACGCTGCGGCCGGTGGCGTCGTGATAGACGAAGTTCGCGGCGTGGATGTCGATGCGCGTCGTGTACGGCGTGATCCAGCGCGCGCCGGTCTCGCCGGTCTCGTCGTTGGCGTCGAAGAACGAGCGGTAGGTGCGGCTCCAGACCACCGGCATGGTGCCGGGCAGCGCGAAGTCGGGATGGTCGAGCCGCTCGTCGCCGAGCGCGTAGCCGACCGAGTGGCGCGTGGCCGACTTGGCCGACGATACCGGGCAGCCGAGCTTGCACTGGTTCGGCCCGGGATGCTCGGCATCCTCGGTGTGGCGGATCGTTTCCTGCCGGCCCTCGCCTTCCTCGTGATGGACCCTGGTGGTGCCGCTCTCCTTCACGCCGGTGGCGTGGCGGCGCTTGCTCTCGATGATGTCGCGCTTCTTCTCGATGGCGAGCTGGATCAGGTTGATGAGCCAGCCGATGGTGCCGGCATCGACGCCGCCGAGCGCGATGATGCGCTGCTTGACGGTCGGGATCATGCCGCGCAGCAGGTTCGCCATCTTCATCAGCGCTTCGCGGTACGGCAGGTCGAGTGCCTTGGCGACCTGCGTGCCGCTGTTGATCACGCCCTTCGCCTCGATCTTCACGAAGTCGACGATCAAATGGCCGAGCCCGCTGAAGGTCTTGCGCGCGTCGTGCGCCGAGAAGCCGTCGGCGATCTGGCTCGCGTGCTGGTCGGCGGCGCGGTAGTTGTGCGCGGTGCTCAGCGCCTTCTCGCCCGCCACCTCGGCGAACAGGTCGGCGAAGCCGTTCAGGAACTTCTCGATGTAGTCGGCGCAGGTCTTGAGGATGCCGTCGAGCTGGCTCTTCATGCCGTCCACGAAGCTCTGGATCCTGCCCGCGAACTGCTCGCTGAGGCTGTCGATCACGGCCTGCAGCAGCGCGGTCTGCATCACCTGGATGGTCGCCTCGCCGATCGCCTTGCCGCTTTCGAGGATCTTCTGGCGCACCAGCTTCAGCACCGGCCGCGCGCCCATCCGGAACTCGGAGGTGGCGGGCGGGATCGGGATGATGCCGATCAGGTCGAGGCCGAGGTTGATCCAGTCGAACAGGTCCGGCTCCTGGCCCTGCTGGTGATGCTCGATCAGGTCCTTGATGTCGAGCACCAGATCGACGGCCGACATGATGTTCGCGACCACCGGCAGCGCGTTGGCCACCATCTCGAGCCGCTCGATCGTGATGATGTCGTGGCTGATGCTGCGCAGCCACCGATCGCAGGCCTTGATGCCGGCGGACACGTCGACGGTTTCGATCTGCAGCAGCGGGCCGACGTAGACGTCGGTCGGTTTGGGCATCAGCACGCCCGCGGAATCAGCCATGACGGTTCCGGTTCGAAAGAAGAAGCCGCCCGGGATTCGCCCCGGCCGGCGTTGACGACGAATGCGAGAAAGCGGGCTGCGCCCGCTACGCCTTGAGCGAGCCCAGTGTGCCGACGGCGCCGCGCGCGCCCTGCGCGAGCGTGCTGACCTGCCTGGCGGCCGCGCCGAGCTGGCTCGCCTGGGCGAGCGCGCCGCCGGCGCCGGCCGGCAGCGCCTTCATGGCGGCGCCCTGCGCGAGCCCGAGCGCCTGGCCCGACAGCGCCTGCGCCGCGCCGCCGTTCGCCACCTGCCCGGCCAGACCCGCGAGCTTCGAGGCGCCCGAGACGGCCGACATCGCGCCCGAGGCCAGCGACGAACCGCCGGCCGCGCCGGCCAGCCCCGACGCGGCACCGCCCAGGCCGCCCAGGCCGCTCGCGGCACCGCCAACACCGCCGGCACCGGCCGCGCCGCCCGCCGTCGCGCCCGGCAGCAGCCCGCCGAGCTGCGACATCGCGGTGGCCGCCGCATCGCCGCCCTGCGCGGGCTTCGCGGGCCACGCGGCGGACTTGAACACGCTCGCCGGGTCGTACTGGTTGCGCGGATCCTCGCCGAACTGCACCTGCGCGGCGCCGGCCGGCAGGCCGCTCACCACGGTCTTGCCGCTCGCGTCGAGCGCGCCCTGGCGCAGCACGCCGCCGTTCGCGTCGAGTACCGAGAACTGCCCGCCCTTCACGGCCTCGCCGTTCGCGTACCGGTGCAGCAGCTCGAGCTGGCCCGGCTGGTCGGGACGCGGCGACGGCAGCGGATAGCCCATGCTGGCCGGCCCGGCGAACACGTGCGAGGCGCCCTTCACGTCGATCCTGCCCGGCGCGTGGATCTCGATGTTGCCGCCGGCGATGCGGATATAGGCGCCGCCGCTCGTCAGCAGGATGCCCTGATCGGCCGCGATTTCGATCCGCTCGGTCGAGGACACGATCTTCACGCCCTTCTGCGCGGTCATCTCGATGTTGTCCGACTGCGCCTGGATCTCGACCTTGCCCTTGGCCGCGAACAGCTTCATGCCCGCGTTCTGCACGAACAGGCTCAGCTTCTCGCCGACGCTCGCCAGCAGCGACTTGCCGGCCGCGATGTGGGTGCTCTCGCCGCTCACCAGGTTCACGTGCTGCGAGGCCGACACGTGGATCGACTGCTGCGACGACAGCCCGATCGCGGCCGGACTGCCGAACACCATCACCGGCTGCTGGAACGCGTTGGCGCTGCCGGTGCCGCCGCCCGCGGTGTTGCCGCCCGAGGCGGCGGCGCCCGTCACGGTGTTCTGCGTCGCGTCGGTCAGCGCGCGCATCGCGTCGTGCGCGTCCTGCAGGCTTTCGGCCTGGTGCTGGACGCTCGCCTCCGACATCGCCTCGACCACGCTCTCGGCGTTCACCAGCTGCTGCTGGGTCTCCTTCACGTCGAGCGGCTGGCTGCCGGCGGCCTTCGGATAGGTCGTCACGTACAGGCCCTGGCTCGCGCGCACCGCGCCGTAGTCGTCGGTGCGCAGGTCGAAGCCGCTGCCGAGGTAGGCGCCGCGCGAATTGCCGCTCTGGTCGATCAGGTAGCCCAGATGCAGCAGGCTGTTGGCGCTGCTGCTCATCAGCTGGACGCGGTTCTGGCCGGTCGCGTCGTCCATCACCATCTGGTTGTAGCCGCTGCCGCCGTATTCCTTCGAGCGATGGCCGGACAGGATGCCGTTGCTGTGCCACTGCGGCTTGACCGCGCCGTTATAAACGCGGTGCAGCACGATCGGCCGGTCGCAGTCGCCGCCCACATGGCCGACGATCACTTCCTCGCCCACGCGCGGCATGTGAACGCCGCCGTAGCCGCCGCCCGTGTCGGACTGCGCCACGCGCATCCAGCACGAGGCGCGCTCGTCACCGTCGTTGAGGCGGTCCCAGACGAAGCGCACCTTCACGCGGTTGAGCTCGTCGGTATAGACCTCCTCGCCCGACGGCCCGACCACGATCGCCGTCTCCAGATGCATCTCGGGCTTGTCGTGCTCGAACGGGCTGCGGTACGGCACCGTCATGCGCTGCGCCTCGAGCTCGGCGACGAAGAAGCCCTCGCTGCCGTCGGCATGGCCGACCGTGTTCGCGGCGCCGCGGTTGGCCGCCTTCGCGGCGTCGATGCGCGCTTTCAGGCTGTGCGGGAAGCTGGTCTCGTGGTCCGACAGCGGCAGATTGTTCTCGATGTAGCGCGTGACGCGGATCGTCGCGAACTCGCGCTCGCCGGCCGCGTCGCGATCGTGAACCGGATGGTCGGCGAGCGTGAAGCGCCGCCCCGCGTCGATCCCGTACACGCCGCCCGCGCCGTGGAAGCGCTTGGCGCGCGATTCCCACTCCTCGAGCTTCAGCTGCGAGAGGTGATCGCCGCGATCCTGGTCGAGGTAGGTGTAGGCGCCCGTGTAGTGATAGACCTCGAGCTGCGAAGGCAGGTCGCCCTGGTCGGCGCGCGTGGGCAGCGTCGTGCCCTTCGGGTTCGCGGCCGGCGCGGGCGCCTTGTAGTCGAACGTGCGCGTGGTGTGCGTGACGCTTTGCAGCGTGCGCGAGCCCGACCACTGGGTCAGCGCGTTCGCCTCGCTGGCGGCGCCCGCGCGCCAGAACGTGAGCGTGTCCGGCACCAGCTTGTCGAGCGAATGGAGATCGTCGGTGATCACCAGCGTGTGCGATTTGCCGTCCTGCGCGAAGCGCCAGAAGCCGAACAGCCCCTCCGATTCGAGCAGCCGATGCACGAATTGCCAGTCCGTCTCGCTCTGCCGGCAGTACGAGCGCGGCGGCAGCGGCTTCGACAGCTGGAACAGGAACTGCCCCTGCGCCTGCGGATGGGCGTTGAACACGTCGGTGACGATCTGGTCGGCCGGCTGGTCCTGCCAGATCCGCATGTCGCTGCGAAAGCGCAGGAAGTGCATCCACGACGCGAACGTCACCTGGTAGGTGCTGAGGCTGCCGTCGGCGCCGAGCCGGCGCGCGGTATGGATGTAGCCGTGGGTCGG
This sequence comes from Burkholderia plantarii, assembly GCF_001411805.1. Taxonomy (NCBI): domain Bacteria; kingdom Pseudomonadati; phylum Pseudomonadota; class Betaproteobacteria; order Burkholderiales; family Burkholderiaceae; genus Burkholderia; species Burkholderia plantarii. The sequence goes on from NZ_CP007212.1 coordinate 3,124,640, forward strand.
CAGGTAGGACTGGTCGGCCTGGCGGATCCACAGCGTGACCGGCTGCGCGATCAGCGTCTTCAGCTCGACGTCGCCCGCGCTCGAGACGAGATCGAGCGTGACCGAATAGTCGCGGCCGAGCTCGGCGTGCGTGAGCGCGCGGCGCGGAATCAGCGTGTTGTCGGGTAACGCCGGGATATCGGCCTTCAGCAATCGATCTTGCTGAATCAGCCCCCCCTGAATGGCCTGAGTCAATTGGTCGAGATTCATACGCGGATCACGTGGTCTTTCTCTTCGTATGCGCGACGATCCGCGCGGCAATCGAACGGCTCCGGCGCCCTGCGGATTATTACAAAACATGAAATTTACAACAGAATGGCAATGCGCCGGTAATCCTCGCAAAATTTAACGAGTTTGCTTTCGATTGAAACCGAGGAAGGCCTCGATTTTCCCGTTGCTAATTGGAAAATCGGAAACATTTTCAATCGAGTTACCGTTGTTCGGCATTTAATACCGGCGCCGCGAGCCGCAAACCTCGGCGCGGCGGCGCCCGGTCAGGCCTCGCGAGCCGCCGGCAGCGTGATCGTGACGGTGGTGCCCTGCCACGCGGCGCTTTGCACCCAGATCTCGCCGCGGTGGCGCGTGATTACCGCCTTCACGAAGGCCAGCCCGAGTCCGACGCCGCTGGTTTCCGGCTGGCCTTCCAGGCGAAAGCGCCGATAACGCTCGAACAAATGCCGCTGCGCTTCAGCGTCGATGCCATAACCGTGATCGCGAATCGTGCAGCGCACCGCCGCGCGATTGTCGATGATTTCCACCGCGCATTCGACGCGGGTATGCGGCGTGGTGTATTTCACCGCATTGCTCAACAGGTTGATCAGGGCCCGCGACAGCAATGCGGGGTCGCCGTGGACCATCGCGTCGTCGCGGCGCGGCACGTCGTCGATTTCGATCTGCTTATCGCGCGCGACCGGCCAGATCGTGTCGCGCGCCTCGTTGAGCAGATCGCTGAGATTGACCGGGATCGATTCGAATTCGCTGGCCTCCGCGCGCGACACCTGCACGAAGCCGTCGGCCATCGCGAGCGTGTGGCGCGCGAGCTTTTCCACTTTCTCCAGCCGCTGCCGTGCGTCGTCCCCGGTCGCGGACCCGGTCGTGCCGGCGAGCATGATCAGCGAGGTCAGCGGCGCGCGCATGTCGTGCGAGAACAGCATCAGCATGTCGCTACGCTGGCGCTCCAGCACTTCGCGGCGCGCCTGGGCCTCGCGCAGCATCTCGAACGCGCGGTACACGCGCACGAGTTCGGGGCCGGCCGCGGCGGGCGGGCGGATCACCGAGACGCTGTCGCCGTCGCCGAGCGCGGCGATGCGCTTGCCGAGCACGTCGAGCGGCTTGAGCAGCGCGTTGCGCGCGTCGCGCGCGAACACCAGCAGGATCACGAAGCTCAGCAGCGTCATGGCCACCGACACCACCACCCTGGCCCGCGCGAGGTCGCGTGACGCCACCGCCTCGCGGCTGGCGATCGCCATCGCGCGGTCGCGCAGCAGCTCGGAGGCACGCAAATACAGCACCGCCTGCCGCGAGAAGTCGGCCGCGCTCATCCCGTAGATGCCGTCGCGGCCCCGTGCGACGATCGAAGCGGCGAGCGGCATCAGCCCGCCGCCGATCGAGCCGCGCAGCTCGCGGAAGTCGCGCGCGAGCGGGGCATCGTCGAGATAGGGCTTGACGGTGCTGATGATCATCGCGCGCAGTTCGTCGATCTGGCCGCTGAGGTGCGCGATCTCCAGCAACGGCTGATCGGCGAGCGGCTGCCGCGCGAACAGCGCGGCGACCAGCTTCGAGCCGAGCCGCCCGGAATATTCGCGCAGATCGCCGGCCTGGCGCGCCAGGATCACCGCCCCCGCCACGCCGGGATTGTTGCGCGTGAGGCGGATCAGCAGATCGTCGGTCAGCGGCATCAGCGCATCGACGACGGCGAACATTTCGGTCTGCAGGTGCCGCAGTTGCGCCGCCTCGCGTTGCGCGGGCGCGCGCGCGGCCAGCGCGTCGACCTCGCGGCGCGCCCGCGCGAGCCGCAGGCCGACCGCGTCGATGATCGCCGGCGCGCGTGCCGCCTGCTCGTCGCCGCGCGCGCCCTGCTGCGCGGCGAGCGTGCGAAAGCGCGCCAGTGCCTGGTCGGAGGCGGCTCGCGCCACCGCCAGTTCGTAGCGCTCGCGCGCGTCGTCGGGCAGCAGGTTGACCAGCAGGTTGTTCATCGGCCCGCGCTCGCTCGACACGATGCTGGCCGCCACCATCGCGCTGCGCGCCAGCTCGAAGCCCTGCAGGTCGCCGCTGCTCTTGCGGAACCGGTCGACGTTGCCGGCGATGATCGTGGCGCACAGCAGCGCGATGATCGCCGCGACGATCAGGAATCCGATGCGGATCTTCTGGTAGGTGCCGAGGCGCCGTATCGCCTTCGTCCGGGACCACTTCAGCAGCCGCGAGCCGGGCATGACGCCGTCCCCCGACGAACCGGGCGGGCCGGGCCGGTCGCGCAGCGGCGACGGCCGCGAGCGCCAGGCGCCGGAAGGCCCGGGCGCGCGCGCCGCGCGCCGGTCATCACGCCGACCGGCACGCCAACCCGTGCGGCGCCGGCACGCCGTCCGCGCGCCACGCGGCGGCGCCGCGGCGGCACCTTCCTGTCGTTTTCGGTCAGCTCGTTCATGAAGCGCTCGGCGAATTGCGGATCGACCGGCTGGGCAGGCACCAACCGGCGGCTCGATGCGACCCGAGCCGGGCTCGCCATCACGGCCGCACCGGCATCGGCGCCCGAACCCGGACCGGTGCGCGGCCCGATGCAGCCGGCGCGGCCCGGTTCGGCCCGACGCCGCCACCGCGGCCTGCCCCGCCGGGGTGTCATCCATCCTGCCGCGCCGGGGTTCGTTTGGCAATCACGGCCCGCCCGGGGGACCAGCGCGCCACCCGTCATGGATGCCGGATGTAGTCGACCAGCGCGCGGGTGTAGGCGTCGGGCCGCCGGTCCAGCAGGCTCACGCCGATCGCGGCCGCGAAACCGGCCGGCACGCCGAACACGCCCGAGCTGATCGGCTCGATGCCGAACCAGGTCGGCCCGGCGAAACCGGTCAGCTGCGTGAACAGCGGATAGGTCGAGAGGATGTAGTAGACGCACACGCCGAGCCCGGCGACCATGCCGGCCACCGCGCCGCGCGTGGTGGTGCGTTTCCAGAACACCGCGAGCACCAGCACCGGAAAGAAGCTCGAGGCGGCCAGCGAGAACGCCGCGCCGACCAGGAACAGGATCTTGCCGGTGTTCAGCGACGCGACGTAGGACGCGAGCAGCGCGACGCCGAGCAGCAGCACCTTCGAGATCGTCACGCGGCGCTGGGCCGTCGCGTCGGGCGCCACCATGTGATAGTAGACGTCGTGCGAGAGCGCGTTGGCGATCGTCAGCAGCAGCCCGTCGGCCGTCGACAGCGCGGCGGCCAGCGCGCCCGCCGCCACCAGCCCCGACATCACGTAGGGCAGCCCGGCGATCTCGGGCGCGGCCAGCACCACGATGTCGGGCTGCATCTGGATGTCGGACCAGTGGACCACGCCATCGCGGATCACGTCCACCACGCCGATCAGGCCCGGCTCGGAATGCTGCCACTGCGTGACCCACGGCGGCAGCGCCGCGAACGGCTGGCCCACCAGATGCGCGAGAATCTCGAACTTGATCAGCACCGCGAGCACCGGCACGGTCAGGTAGAACAGCGCGATGAAGAACAGCGTCCAGCCGACCGAGCGCCGCGCGGAGGCCACCGAGGTGGTGGTGTTGTAGCGCGTGAGGATGTGCGGCAGGCTCGCCGTGCCGAGCGACAGGCACAGCAGCAGCGCGAGGAAGTTGCGTTCGCGCGGGCGCTGCTCGTCGTCGCTCGCGGCGGGGAACGGCACGTGCATCGGCAGCGGTTCGGCCGCGCGCGCGAGCAGCTCGTCGCGCGCCTGCTCCCACATCACGCGCGCGGCCGCCGGGTCGCGCGGGAACGCCGCCAGCTCGCGCTCGCGCTGGCTGATCTCGCGCAGCGGGCCGTTGCGGCGGCGCAGCGCGTTCAGCTCGTCGGCGAGATGCGCGCGCGCCTCGGCATACGAGGCCGGCAGCCCGTCGATGCGAGCCTGCAGCGCCGCCGCGCGGTGCCGGAACGCCTCGCGCACCGCGCGCTCGTCGGGCGAGGCGCGGACCTTCGCCTCGAGCGCCTCGACGCGCGCCATCAGGTGCCCGTAGCTGGCCTGCGGCAGCGGCCCGAGCCCGTTCTTCCACGCGATCATCGACACCGGGATCAGGAACGCGCTGATCAGGATCACGTACTGCGCGACCTGGGTCCAGGTCACCGCGCGCATCCCGCCCAGGAACGAGCAGACCAGGATCCCCGCGAGCCCGCAGAAGATCCCGATCGCGAAATCGACGCCGATGAAGCGCGTCGCGATCAGCCCGATGCCCTGGATCTGCGCGACCAGATAGACGAACGAGCAGAGGATCGCCGCACCCGCCGCGAGCGCGCGCACCAGCGTGCTCGAATAGCGTGTGCCGAGGAAATCGGGAATCGTGTAGCGCGCGAGCTTGCGCACGTAGGGGGCCAGCAGGAACGCGACCAGGCAGAAGCCGCCGGTCCAGCCCATCAGGTAGGCCAGCGCGTCGTAGCCGGTGGCGTAGAGCGAGCCCGCGAGACCGATGAACGAGGCGGCCGACAGCCAGTCCGCGGCGGTCGCCATGCCGTTGAACGCCGACGGCACGCGCCGCCCGGCCACGTAGTATTCGACCAGGTCCGAGGTGCGCGAAAGCAGCCCGATCACCGCGTAGACGGCGATCGGCACGAACAGGAACACATAGCCGATCCAGACGCCGGGGCCGGTGGTGCGCTCAATGCGCCAGAGCAGCAGCACGAAGGCGAGGAAGCCGAACGTGTAGCAGGCGTAGGCGCGAATCAGCCGGTGCGTCATCGGCCGCCGCCCGTCGGGCCGCTGCCGGGTACGCCGTCGGCTGCGTTGCCGGGCGCACCGCGGGGCTCGCCGCCGCGCCCGGCAGCGGGCGAAGCATGCGCGGCGTAGGCCGCATAGGCGCGGCGCAGCGCGCGGTCGGCGCGCTGCATCAGCACCACGTAGACGGCGATCAGCAACAGGTAGACGAGGATCGCGCCCTGCGCGCCGAGGTAGAACGGCAGGCTGAAGCCGGCGAAGCGCAGCACGGCGAGCGCCGGCGCGAAGAACGGCACGAGGAACGACACCGCGAAGCCGATCGTCATCAGCACCGCGATCAGCGCGAGATTGAAGCGCCAGTAGCGCGCGTGCGCGCGCGCCAGCTCGTCCGGCACGGGCGGCGGCGCGATGCGGTGCGAGGAGGTCGAGGTCGGCATCGAGGCGGCCGTCGACGCCGGGCGGGAGCGAGTGGGAGCGGGCATCCGCTTATCTAACAAAAAAGCCCCCGCGCGGGCAATCGGGATTGCCGCGCAGGGGCGCGCCGCCGGGCGAGCGGTGCCACGCCCGCTGAGCGCGGCACCGGCCCGCTCAGCGCACTTCGGCGAGCTGCTCGAGGATCGCCGGGTTCTCCAGCGTCGAGGTGTCCTGCGTGACCGCCTCGCCCTTGGCCAGCGAGCGCAGCAGGCGCCGCATGATCTTGCCGGAGCGCGTCTTGGGCAGGTTGTCGCCGAAGCGGATGTCCTTGGGCTTCGCGATCGGGCCGATCTCCTTGCCCACCCAGTCGCGCAGCGTCTTCGCGATCTGCTGCGCCTCCTCGCCTTCCGGACGCGTGCGCTTGAGCACCACGAACGCGACCACCGCCTCGCCCGTCATGTCGTCGGGGCGGCCCACCACGGCCGCCTCGGCCACCAGTTCGTGCGAGACCAGCGCCGATTCGATCTCCATCGTGCCGAGCCGGTGCCCCGACACGTTCAGCACGTCGTCGATGCGGCCCATGATGGTGAAGTAGCCGGTGTCCCGGTCGCGCACCGTGCCGTCGCCGGCCAGATAGAGCCGCCCGCCCAGTTCGTCGGGGAAGTAGCTCTTGCGGAACCGGTCGGGGTCGCCCCAAATGGTGCGCGCCATCGCGGGCCACGGCCGCTTGATCACGAGGATCCCGCCCTGCCCGTTCGGCACGTCCTGGCCGGTCTCGTCGACCACCGCCGCCATGATGCCCGGCAGCCCCAGCGTGCAGGAACCTGGCACGGTCGGCGTGGCGCCCGGCAGCGGCGTGATCATGTGGCCCCCGGTTTCGGTCTGGAACCAGGTGTCGACGATCGGGCAGCGCTCGCCGCCGACGTTCTTGTGATACCACATCCACGATTCGGGATTGATCGGCTCGCCGACCGTGCCGATGATGCGCAGGCTCGACAGGTCGTAGCGCGACGGATGGGCCGCCTCGTCGGCGCCCGAGGCCTTGATCAGCGAGCGGATCGCGGTGGGTGCCGTGTAGAACACGGTGACCTTGTGGTCGGCCACCATCTTCCAGAAGCGGCCCGCGTTCGGATAGGTCGGCACGCCCTCGAACACCACCTGCGTCGAGCAGGTCGCGAGCGGCCCGTAGGTGATGTAGGTGTGACCGGTGATCCAGCCGATGTCGGCGGTACACCAGAACACGTCGTCCGGCTTGCGGTCGAAGGTCCAGTCCATCGTCAGCGCGGCCCACAGCAGGTAGCCGCCGGTGCTGTGCTGCAGGCCCTTCGGCTTGCCGGTCGAGCCCGAGGTGTAGAGGATGAACAGCGGATGCTCGGCGCCGACCCATTCCGGCTCGCAGGTGTCGGGCTGGTCCGCGGTGATCTCGTCCATCCACAGGTCGCGGCCTTCGTGCCAGGCGACCTCGCCGCCCGTGCGGCGATACACGATCACGCTCTTCACGGCCTCGCAGCCGCCCAGCGCGATCGCGTCGTCGGCGATGCTCTTGATCGGCAGCGTCTTGCCGCCGCGCAGCTGCTCGTCGGCCGTGATCAGCGCGCAGGCGCCCACGTCCACCAGCCGCTCGTTGAGCGACTTCGCCGAGAAGCCGCCGAACACCACCGAGTGCGTCGCGCCGATCCGCGCGCAGGCCTGCATCGCGACGATGCCCTCGATCGACATCGGGATGTAGATGATCACGCGGTCGCCGCGGCCGATGCCGCGCGCCTTCAGCGCGTTGGCGAGGCGGCACACGCGCGCCAGCAGTTCGGTGTAGGTGACGCGCGTGACAGCGCCGTCGTCGGCCTCGAAGATCACGGCGACGCGCTCGCCGCGGCCGGCTGCCACGTGGCGGTCGAGACAGTTGTAGGAGGCGTTCAGTTCGCCGTCCTCGAACCACTTGTAGAACGGCGCGTTCGACTCGTCGAGCACGGTCGAGAACGGCTTGTGCCAGTCGAGCGACTCGCGCGCGAGACGCGCCCAGAAGCCTTCGTAATCGCGGCCGGCCTCGTCGACCAGCGCGCGGTACGCGTCCATGCCGGAAATGTTGGCCGCCTGTTCGACGCTGGCGGGCGGAGCAAACTGACGGCGTTCGTGCAGAACCGATTCAATCGCAGACATCGACTACCCCTTGATGAAGGTGAAACTCACTGCATGACGGCGCGCGGATCGCGCACCGCACACGGCGCGATGAAGCGTGCGCCGTGCCTCCTGAAAGCGCCGCGGCCGGCATCGCGGCGGGCGGCGCATCTTGTGCTGCTGTCTCTTTCTGTTGCGTGCCGCGCGGCGGGCTCCGCGCCTGGCAAGCGCCCGCCGCCATGCTGCGACGCCACATGAAGCGGCATCCGCGGGCGCGTCAGACACGATAAGCTGCGCAACTTACCCGTCACTTACGCATCCTCGAGCACACCGGCCGGCACGCCCGCCGCGCCGGGGGGCCGGCGCCGCGCGGGTCGCTACAATGCTAACTGAACTCAACGCCCGGATTCCAGCTTGAATCGCTACGCTCTCTTTCTGATTCTGTCGATGCTGCTCGTCGGCAGCAACGTCGGTGTCGGCAAGTCCATTGTCGTGGCGATGCCCGTCGCCATTCTCGCCACGCTGCGCTTCGTGATCGCCAACGCGGTGCTCTGGCCGCTCTGGCGGCCCTCGAAGATGCGCGCCGTGAGCCGCGCCGAATGGCTGAACCTGTTCCTGCAGGCGCTGTTCGGCACGTTCCTGTTCACGCTGCTGATGCTCAACGGCGTGCAGCGCACCAGCGCGGTGGCGGCCGGCGTGATCACCAGCACCATCCCCGCCGTGGTCGCGCTGTTCGCGTGGCTGTTCCTGCGCGAGCGCCCCGACGGTCGCGCGCTGCTCTCGATCGCGCTCGCCATCGTCGGCGTGGTCACCATCAACGTGGTCCACGGCCAGGGCCAGCCGGCCGGCGCGACGCCCGGCTCGCTCGCCGGCAACCTGCTGATCCTCGGCGCGGTGTGCTGCGAATCGTTCTACGTGATCCTGTCGCGCCGGCTCACCAGGACGCTGCGCGCGCTCGACATCTGCGCCTACACGCACCTGTTCGGCATGCTGCTGATGCTGCCGCTCGGGTTGCTGGCACTGCCGCATTTCGACTACGCGGCGGTGCCGGCCGGCACCTGGGCGCTCGTCGTCTGGTACGCGCTCGCCGCCAGCATCTTTTCGTTCACGCTGTGGATGATCGGCATCCGGCATGTACCGGGCAGCCTCGCCGGCGTGTTCAGCGCGGTACTGCCGATCTCGGCCGCGATCTACGGAATCGCCTTCCTGGGCGAGCGTCCGACGCTCGCGCACGGCTTCGCGCTGGCCTGCGTCGTCACCGGCATCCTGCTCGCGAGCCTGAAGCCGCGCCGCACGCCGAACCCGCTGTCCTGAACGCGCGGCCCGCGGCCAGGCAAGCGCCGGCCACGCGCTTCGTCACCGCCCGCCCTCACCCTCGCTCACGCAGCGGCCACGCGCGCCGCCGCGACCGACATCGGCCGCGCATCCGCCAATGCCACACCAGGCGCCGCCCGCAGCCGGCCGGGCGCGCCGATGCCGTCCGCCCGGCGGGCACGTTACAATAGCGCGCCTTTCCGGCACGTCCCCCCAGACACAAGCGCTCCAAGCCGCCCGACCATGTCCGCTCCGCAGACCGATCCGCATGCCTCGCCCGTTCGCCGCCGCAAGATGAGGCCGCTCCCGTCCCTCATTTTCATGAGCCGCTGGCTGCAGGTGCCGCTCTATCTGGGCCTGATCGTCGCGCAGGGCATCTACGTCTACCTGTTCCTGAAGGAAGTCTGGCACCTGCTCTCGCACGCGACCTCGCTCGACGAGACCAACGTGATGCTGGCCGTGCTGGGGCTGATCGACGTGGTGATGATCTCGAACCTGCTGATCATGGTGATCGTGGGCGGCTACGAAACCTTCGTCTCGCGCCTCGGCGTGGAGGGCCACCCCGACGAGCCCGAGTGGCTCGACCACGTGAACGCCGGCGTGCTGAAAGTGAAACTGTCGATGGCGCTGATCAGCATTTCGTCGATTCATCTGCTGAAAACCTTCATCGACCCGGACCAGCATTCGCAGCACGCCATCATGTGGCAGGTGCTGATCCACCTGTCGTTCCTGGTGTCGGCGCTCGTGATGGCGTGGGTCGACCGCCTCACGACGCATACCCATCCGAAGCATTTCGACGAGGTGCCGCACGCGCCTCGCGAGCCGGCCTGAAAACGCCGGCAAGGGCTGGCACCAGACCGGCCCGATGATTTTTTACATGAACAGTCCCCACTGAGTCACAGCCATGACCGTCATCAAACAGGAAGACCTGATCCAGAGCGTCGCGGATTCGCTCCAGTACATCAGCTATTACCATCCGCTCGACTACATCGAGGCGCTCGGCCGCGCCTACGAGGCCGAACAGAGCCCGGCCGCGAAGGACGCGATCGCGCAGATCCTGACCAACAGCCGGATGTGCGCCGAAGGCCGCCGGCCGATCTGCCAGGACACCGGGATCGTGACGATCTTCGTGAAGGTCGGCATGGACGTGCGCTGGGACGGCGCGACGATGAGCGTGACCGACATGATCAACGAGGGCGTGCGCCGCGGCTATACGCATCCCGACAACGTGCTGCGCGCCTCGATCGTCAACCCGCCCGAAGGCGCCCGCAAGAACACCAGGGACAACACGCCGGCCGTGATCCACTATGAGATCGTGCCGGGCGACAAGGTCGACGTGCAGGTCGCGGCCAAGGGCGGCGGCTCCGAGAACAAGTCGAAGTTCGTGATGCTGAACCCGTCCGACTCGATCGTCGACTGGGTGCTCAAGACCGTGCCGACGATGGGCGCCGGCTGGTGCCCGCCGGGCATGCTCGGGATCGGCATCGGCGGCACCGCCGAGAAGGCGATGCTGATGGCCAAGGAATCGCTGATGGACGCGATCGACATCCAGGACGTCATCAAGCGCGGCCCGAAGGATTGGGCCGAGGAACTGCGCGTCGAGCTGTATGAAAAGGTCAACGCGCTCGGCATCGGCGCGCAGGGCCTGGGCGGCCTCGCCACCGTGCTCGACGTCAAGATCCTGGCCGCCCCGACGCACGCGGCCTCGAAGCCCGTCGCAATGATCCCGAACTGCGCGGCCACCCGCCATGCGCACTTCACGCTCGACGGCTCGGGCGTGGCGCGCCTCGACCCGCCGCCGCTCGACGCCTGGCCGAAGGTGCAGTGGGAGCCGAACACCGAGACCAGCAAGCGCGTCGACCTGAACACGCTGACGCCGCAGGAAGTGGCGAGCTGGGCGCCGGGCCAGACGCTGCTGCTGTCGGGCAAGATGCTCACGGGCCGCGACGCCGCGCACAAGCGCATCGCCGACATGCTCGCCAAGGGCGAGTCGCTGCCGGTCGACTTCACGAACCGCGTGATCTACTACGTCGGCCCGGTCGATCCGGTACGCGACGAGGCAGTCGGCCCCGCCGGCCCGACCACGGCCACCCGCATGGACAAGTTCACCGAGACCATGCTGGCGCAGACCGGCCTGATCTCGATGGTCGGCAAGGCCGAGCGCGGCCCCGTGGCGATCGAGGCGATCAAGAAGCACAAGGCGGCCTACCTGATGGCCGTCGGCGGCGCCGCCTACCTGGTGTCGAAGGCGATCCGCAGCGCCAAGGTGCTGGCGTTCGAGGATCTCGGCATGGAAGCGATCTACGAGTTCGACGTGGTCGACATGCCGGTGACGGTCGCGGTCGATTCGTCGGGCACCTCGGTGCATCAGACCGGCCCGAAGGAATGGCAGGCCAGGATCGGCAAGATTCCGGTCGCCACCGCGTGAGCCAGACGCCGAGCGAGACATTATCGCCAATATCATTGCCAGCTGAATAAGAATGATTTTCAGGCCGGATTTCGATCCGGCCTGTTTTACTCTTAATCATTCTCATTAACGCGGAAATCTTTGATTTTCCAATAATTTTGGCTTGGCTTTTGCGGTTCGAGCGTTTATCTTTCGTGTCCGGAACACCACGATACAAGGACGGAACGGTCATGCAAGGCGACAAGAAAGTTATCGAATTTCTCAACGCGCAGTTGAAGAATGAACTCACCGCGATTAATCAGTATTTCCTGCATGCTCGCATGTATCGCCACTGGGGTCTCGAGAAACTCGGCAAGCACGAGTACGACGAGTCGATCGGCGAAATGAAGCATGCGGACTGGCTGATCGAACGCATTTTCATGCTCGACGGCCTGCCCAACCTGCAGGATCTGCACAAGCTGCTGATCGGCGAGGAAACCGAGGAAATCCTGAAGTGCGACCTGAAGCTCGAGTACATCGCGCAGGGCACCTGCAAGGACGCGATCGCCTACTGCGAATCCGTGCGTGACTACGTCTCGCGCGAGATCTTCCAGAAGATCCTCGACGACACCGAAGAGCACATCGACTGGCTCGAAACGCAGATCGACCTGGTCGGCAAGATCGGCATCCAGAACTACCAGCAGACCATGATGGGCTCGCCGTCCTGAGTTCGGCGTCGTAATATGGCGGATCGCCATCCGCCGCTTCACCCTCCATGCCCAGCCTGTCCGCTTTCGCGCCAGCCTCCGCCGCCGCACCGGTCGGCATCTTCGATTCCGGGCTGGGCGGCCTGTCGGTCCTGCGTGCCGCGCGCGCGCATTTGCCCGGCGAGGGCTTCATCTACGTGGCCGATTCGCGCTACGCCCCGTATGGCGAGCGCGACGACGCGTTCATCATCGAGCGCACGCTCGCGATCGGCGAATGGCTCGCCGCACGCGGCGCGAAGGCGCTCGTGGTCGCCTGCAACACCGCCACCGCGCAATCGATCGCCGCGGTGCGCGAGGCGCTGGCGATTCCGCTGATCGGCGTCGAGCCCGGCATCAAGCCGGCCACGCTCGTCTCGCAAAGCCGCGTGGCCGGCGTGCTGGCCACCGCCGCGACGCTGCGCAGCGCCCGCTTCGAGGCGCTGATCGCGCGCCACGCCGGCGACTGCCGCTTCCTGCGCCAGCCGGGCCACGGGCTCGTGCAGGCCATCGAGCGTGGCGACACCGGCTCCGCCGAGCTGCGCGCGCTGCTGGCCGGCTATCTGGAGCCGATGCTCGCCGCCGGCGCCGATACGCTGGTGCTCGGCTGCACCCACTACCCGTTTCTCGACGCCACGATCCGCGAGTTGACGCAAAATCGTCTGACCCTCATTGATACCGGCGAGGCGATCGCGCGCCAGCTCGCGCGCGTGCTCGACGAGCGCGGCCTGCGCTCGCCGGCCGGCACCGAGCGGCAGCCGACGCATCTCTATTCCACCGACGACGGCGCCCGCCTGCAGGCGCTGGCCGCCCTGCTGCTCGGCCTCGACGCCGCCGCCGAAACGATTTCGATTCCGTCGCCGCGCGCCGCCGCCACCGCCACCGCCACCGCCCTTCCTGCCTGAAAGCGCCCCAAACCCGGCGCCCGGCAGGGCCGCGGCTCCCGCCGGGCGGTCCGCCGCGGCTCGATGACGTTCCTGCCATCCCCTGCTAAGCACCTGGATTAGTTACAAAAAACCGCGAGACAGGCTTGCCAAGCCGCCCGAATATAATGATAATAATTCGCATTAACGTTAGCTATCGCGCTCATCATGATCGTCTGCGTGTGCAAGTCCGTGTCCGACCGAAAGATTCGCGCCTCGCTCACCGAGGGCGTCGCGTCTTTCGACGAGTTGCAGTTCGAGCTCGGCGTCTCTACCTGCTGCGGCAAGTGCGAGGAGTCGGTGCGCGAGCTGATGGCCGAGCATGGCGTCTGCGAGAGCCAGTGCGGCGTCTCGCACCCGCAGGCAGTCCCTGTCACGTTCTTCGAACGCAAGGCGGCCTGATCGGCAACATCGCTATCACACGCGGCTGACTGCCGCGTTTTCGTTTGACCATTCCGTCAGCGAGCCTGCAATCGCTAGCCAACGGCCAACCGCCTGGGAGCTGTGATGGAATTGCTGATCGGATTCGTAACCACCTTGTGCATTTCGCTGCTGATTTTCCGCAAGTGATGCATGATCACGCGGCCGGCGCCCGGCGCGCCGCCACCTAGACTGGCAGACATGCAGGCTTCGACTCCCGTCCCGACCGGTTCCATGCAGGTCGCTCCCCGTTTCAATCGTCGCATCGCCGTCGCGAGCGCCATCGTCCTTCTCGGACATGCCGCGCTGATCGGCGGCGCGTTGTTGATGCCACGCGATGAATTGCCGCAGCCCAAGCTCGAATCGACGATGACGGTGCAATTGCTGTCGGCCCCGGTCGCCCAGCCCGTTTCGCTCGAATCGAAGCCGACTCCACCGCCACCCAAGCCGGTGCCGAAGCCGAAGGTGGTGCCGAAGCCGATCGTCAGGCCCACGCCGACGCCGCTACCGGTATCGCGCGAGCCGTCGAGCAACGTCGTGCAGGCCCCCGATCCGACGCCACCCGCGCCGCCAGCCCCGGCCGCACCGCCCGCGCCTCCTGCCCCGCCGCCGCCGGCGCGCCCGACGATGGAAATCGTTGCGCCGAAGGAAGGTCCGAAGCTGGTATGCCAGGTGCGCGAGCCCGATTACCCGACGCTGTCCAAGCGGCGCGGCGAGACCGGCACGGCCACCGTGCGCTTCGTGGTCGGCCTGAGCGGCCAGATCGAAAGCGTGAAGGTCGTGCAGAGCAGCGGCTTCCAGCGCCTGGACGACGCCGCGGCCGACGCGATCCGGGCAACGCCGTGCAAGCCGTACATGGAAAACGGCCAGCCGGTGCGCGCCGCCTACACGCAGCCGTTCAAGTTCAACCTGAACGACGACTGATCGAACCGATCGATAACTGATTCAGCCTCGCCGGATTCAAACAAAGGAAAGGAAATGCAAAGCTACGGTATCGCGCACGTCTGGGCGCAAGGTGATTTCGTGACGCGCACCATCGCGATCGTGCTGCTCGTCATGTCGGTGATGTCCTGGCTCGTCATCGTCATCAAGGGCTGGAACGTGATTCGGCTCGGCCGCCTGATGAAGAACGCCGATCAGGCGTTCTGGCATTCCGACGAGTTCGACAAGGGCTTGCAGAAGCTGCGCGACGCGTCGTCGAGCCTGCAGGACAACCCGCTGCTCGCGCTCGCGCTGGCAGGCCAGGAAGCGGCCGAGCACCACCAGCAGACGCAGCCGCACCTGCATGACCGCATGGACGTGTCGGAGTGGATCACGCGCTGCCTGAAGGACACCATGGACGGCAGCGTCGCGCGCATGCAGAGCGGCCTCGCGGTGCTCGCCTCGATCGGCAGCACGGCGCCGTTCGTCGGCCTGTTCGGCACGGTGTGGGGCATCTATCATGCGCTGCTGACGATCGGCGCGACCGGCCAGACCTCGATCGACCAGGTCGCCGGCCCGGTCGGCGAGTCGCTGATCATGACCGCGTTCGGCCTGTTCGTCGCGATCCCGGCGGTGCTCGGCTACAACGCGCTGACGCGCGCCAACAAGGGCGTCGTCACGAAACTGCGCCGCTTCGCGCACGGCCTGCACGCCTATTTCGTGACGGGTACGCGCCTCGCCTCGACGAAGCGCCGCGATTCGATCCGTCTCGCGTCCACGCGCGCGCACACCCACTGAGCGGAGTCCGGCATGGCAATGAACTCCTCCTTCGGCGATGACGACGACGACGACCTGATGAACGAGATCAACATGACGCCGCTCGTCGACGTCATGCTCGTGCTGCTGATCATTTTCCTCGTCACGCTGCCGGCGATCCATCACGCGGTGAAGATCGACCTGCCGCACGCGAGCAGCCAGAAGGTCGACATCAAGCCGAAGACGATCGACGTCGCGATCCAGGCCGACGGCACGGTGATGTGGAACGACCAGCCCGTCAGCGATGCCGAGCTGCAGGCGAAGATCGCCGAGGCCGCGAAGGTCGATCCGCAGCCGGAACTGCATCTGCGCGCCGATCGCAAGATCGCCTACGAGCGCGTCGCCGACGTGATGTCGGCCGCGCAATCGGGCGGCCTCACGAAGCTCGGTTTCGTGACCGATCCGAAATCGAAATAACGACCGGCGCGACGCGTCCGCCAGCAGTCCGAATCAATTCACCGACTATCTCGGCGCCGCAAAGGAAAAGGCCTTCATCGACAGATGAAGGCCTTTTTTATGCGCACGCGGGCGCCTTCGGGCGGCGGGCTCTTCGGCGGCGTCAGGCGCCTGGAGCAACGCAATGCGGCACGCCGTGGTCTGCACGGACTGGCGCGTTCTGCCCTATCTGGCTCGCAATATATGCGGCCACCGGATTCGCTAGGAACATCCCTTTGCGATTGGGATTCCAATATAGGCCGCGCCGCGCGGGCATTCAAGCGTGCCCCGATTGAATCTCGCGATGGCGCGCGGCACTTCGATGACAAAACGGCTTCATGCCGCCGCGACGCTCTGCTCGGCCGGCTTCTGCTCGCGCTCGGGACAGGAAGGCTCGCGGTAATCGTTGTCGAGCTTCTCGACGAGGAAATCGACGAACGAACGCACCGCGGGCGGCATGCCCTGGCGCGACACGAATACCGCATAGAGCTGCGGCACCGGCAGCGTCCAGCCCGGCATCACCGGAGACAGCTGCCCCGCGCGCAGCGCGTTGCCGTACATCATCTCCGGCAGCGCGGCGATTCCGACCCCGTCGAGCACCGCCTCACGGATCGTCATCAGATCAGCCGTCACGAGCCGCGGCTCGTGCTCGTGCTGATGGCGCGTACCGTTCGGCGCGATCAGCGTGAACACGTGGCGGCCGTCGCCGGACGGCGTGTCGAGCGTCTCGAAGCGTCCCAGGTCACCCGGCGCGAGCGGCGGCGCGTTCTGGCTCAGCAGACTCGGCGAGCCGACCAGCATCTGCTCGGTGCGCCACAGCGGACGCACCACGATATTGGCGTTCTCGGGCGGCTCGGAGCGCACGCGCAAGGCCACGTCGATCGAATCCTCGAACAGGTCGATCACCTGGTTCGTCACGCGCACCTGCACGCGCACCTCGGGGAAGCGATGCAGGAACTCGGGCAGCAGCCGCGACATCATCGTCTGCGACAGCGTGACCGGCACGCTGACGCGCACAGTCCCGCGCGGCGAGGCCCGCAACTGCTGGACCGCGTTCATCGCCGCTTGCGCCTCGGCCAGCATCGCCTGACAGTGCTGGTAGAACAGCTGCCCGGCCTCCGTCAGCGCGAGCTTGCGCGTCGAGCGCTGCAGCAGACGCACGCCGAGCGTCGCCTCGAGCTCCGTCAAGCGCCGCGACAGCCGCGACTTCGAGATGCCGAGGACGCGTTCCGCGGCCGAGAAGCCGCCATGTTCGACGACCTGCGAGAAGTACATCAGGTCGTTCAGGTTGTGTGCATCGATATTCATTTCATCGTTCCAATTCCAGAACGATCCATTGCGGATCGCGCCGATTTCAAGCGCTGGCTGGTCCATATAATAGCTTCGACCAGCCAGCCCGATCATTTCAGGACAATATCCGATGCCAGCACCGCGCTCGATCCAGCGCGTCTATCCGTCCCTCCGGGCCACGGAAGGCGCCGGTTTCCAGGTCCACCGCCCGTTCCCCACGCGCCTGCTCGCCGATTTCGATCCGTTCCTGCTGCTCGACGAGATGGGGCCGGTCGATTACGCGCCCGGCACGGCGAAGGGCGCGCCCGATCACCCGCATCGCGGCTTCGAAACCGTCACCTACCTGCTCGACGGCCATTTCCGCCATCGTGATTCGGCGGGACACACGGGCGAGCTACGCGCGGGCGGCGTGCAGTGGATGACGGCCGGGGCGGGGCTGATCCACAGCGAGATGCCCGACCCGGCGTTCGCGGCCGCGGGCGGACGTATCCACGGCTTCCAGCTTTGGGTGAACCTGCGCCGCGGCGACAAGCGGCTCGCGCCGCGCTATCAAGACCTCGCGTCGGCCGACATTCCATGCGCGACCTCGGCCGACGGCGGCACCAGCGTGAAGGTGATCGCCGGCGAGGCGCTGGGCGTGCGCGCGGCGATCGACACGCAAACGCCGCTGCTGGTCCTGCACCTGACGCTGCAGTCTCACGCGCGCATCAGCCTGCCCGTGCCGCGCGATCACCGCGTGTTCGCCTACCCGATCGCCGGCGCCGGCCATTACGGCGCGAGCCGGCAGGTCAGCGGGCCGCGGCAGATGATCGTGTTCGACGACGACGGCGACACCGTCGATCTCGAAGCCGGCGACGCGCCGCTCGACGTGCTGCTGCTCGGCGGCCGTCCGATCGCCGAGCCTATCGTCCGCTACGGGCCGTTCGTGATGAATACCGAACAGGAGATTCGCGACGCGGTGGCCGATTACCAGGCCGGCAGGATGGGCGCGATCGAGGCCTGATCCGGAGCCGGACGAGGTTAGCGAATTGCGTCACAATGGTTCCATATTGCGGCCCGCCGCCACATCGACAGAAGGAACCCGTACCCTTGAATTTTGAACACCTGATCCAGATCAATGCGCCGGACAACCCGACGTTGCCGACGCTCACCCGCGACCAACTCTGGGAAGGGCTCGTGCTGCGCGCCGAACAGCCGCAGCTGTTCGTGATCGGTCTTGATCACTGCGAGATCCGCGAGCGCACGGAGACCACGCTCGAACGCGAGTTGCATTTCGGTCAGGCGACGATCCGCGATCGCGTGACGTTCACGACGAACCATCAAGTCCGCTATGACGTTCACGCCGCCAATGGCGAGATCGGCGGCTCGCTGACGATGACGATCGAGGAGCGCGCCGACGCCGAGTTGTTCCTGCGCTTCGAATACCGCACCACGCTACCCGACACGGCCGACACCGAAGACGCGAGGCAGACGCAGGGCATCGTCAAGGAGGCCTACCGCACCTCCGACATCGACACGGTCCGCTTGATTCGCGAATACGCCCAGGGACGCCGGGATCCCGATCCGCTGCACTGAATGCGCCGCGCGCCGGCGCCCCTTCGGGAGCCGCCGGCGCGGACTTTACAAAAAACTATCGGCATCTGTGCTTCGATGAAAAAACATCGTTTGTAAATGGGAATAATTATCATTTAGAATTCATTCCATCGACTCGCAACTGATTAAACGTCCTGATGACCGAACTCATGCGCTCCTCCACGCTGACCCTGCGCCGCACCAGCGGTGTCGTACCCGGTGGCCGCACGAAAGTAGCGGCTGTCACGAAAACGGAATCCACGGCCAAGCCGGATTCGAATCAGCGTGTCGTCGCCAGCGATACGCTGCTGCAGGGTCGCACGCATGTTTCGATCATGCATAACGGCGAAACTTACCAGTTGCGCGCCACTCGCCTGGGCAAACTGATTTTGACGAAGTAAGTACCGAGTATTGTGGGGACCACCTCCTTGAGAGGTGTTGGGCACTAGCCAGCCGTAACGGCTTGCACGCGAGATCTAGACCCCTTCGTGCAACCACACTCAAGCAGTCGTTACAGCAAGCCAAGCCATTTTTTTGGTTCTCATGCAGACGGACAAAAGCGACGTGCCTGACGGGCACGTCGCTTTTTTTATGCCTTGAGCGGCACGCATGGGACGAAGCGCTTTCCGTTCAACACGCAGCAATGGCAACCGGGCGTCAGAAATGCCAGAACATCAACCACCAGGCGCTATCGACAATCGCGAGCGCCAGCACGAAGCCGGCTGTCGCGGCGAGACGACGCGGCAAGCCCGCATAGCGGCCGGTCACGCGCCAGGCCAGCCACGCGCTCCACATATTCGAGATAACGAGAATCGCGATTCGCACCGGCGATGCCCAATCGAGCGGCACATGCTCGGCGCGCAGCAGCGACAAGGTGGTCGCCGACAGGCCGAGGAACACGCCGGCCCCCGCGAGCGGAATCAGCGCCTGCGCCAGATGGTGCAGCCGCACGCGCTCGAAGCGGCCGAGCATCGCAGCCGAGGCTGTCAGCACGATCAGCAGCGCAGTGCCGTAGATCAGGCCGGTGCCGACGATATAGCCGACCACGAGGCCACCGTCGAGCCACGAGAACACGTCGTTCTGCTCGGGATAGTGCGTGAGCAGGAACCACGGCGCGTTCGTCTCGAGCGGCCAGGTGATGTCGTGATCGATCAGCCAGCCCGCGAGCCATTGCTTGATCGCCACGAACCACGGGCTCGCGGTCCAGTGGAACGCGCCGATCGCGATGCCGAGCAGGCCATACAGGATCAGCGCGGTGTCCCAGGCGCTCGCCTGTTTGTCGCCGAGCTCGACGACTTCCTCGGCCGGTGAACGCAGCGTCAGTGCAATCGCATCGCGGTGGCCGCTGCATCGGCCGCACATATGGCAGGCGGCCGCGCCCTTCATGTTGCGTAGCGGGACGAGCGGCGCGCAGTTGATCGGAATCACGCGATGGCCATGCTCGCCCTGCGTGTACGAGCGGCGCCAGGCGTCCTCGTCGACCTTGAAACGCAGCGGCGCGAGGCGCGCGAGCAGCGCGAACACGCCGTTGACGGGGCACAGGTATTTGCACCAGACGCGCTTCTCGCGGCCGTACAGCAGGCCGATCACCATCGCGGCGAAGGTCGAGCCGCCCAGCACCAGCAGCACCGCGCGCGGATACTGGTAGACGCTGACCATCTGCCCGTAGATCGTGGTGATGCCGAACGCGACGAACGGCCAGCCGCCCCAGCGCATCCAGCGCGGGATCGCGCGGCCGCGGCCGAACTTGCTGGCGAACTCGGCCAGCGCGCCTTCAGGGCACAGCACGCCGCACCAGACACGCCCGAGCATCACCATCGACAGCAGCACGAACGGCCACCAGATGCCCCAGAACACGAACTGCGCGGCCAGCGTCAGATTGCTCCACAGGTGCGCCGTATCGTCGGGCAGCGGCGTGAATGCCGGCACCAGGATCAGGAACGCGTAGACGGCGACCACGACCCACTGGATCCCGCGAATCAAGCCGCCATGGCGCTGCATCCATTGACCGGCCTCGGACAGCCGGCTCCAGTTCCAGCGCACGCCGCGCACGGCCGTGCTCATGCAGCCCGCCCCGTCGCGGCCACCGGGCGGCGCGCCGTGAACTTCAGCAGCGCGTAGACGACCACCCAATACGCCACGTAGGCAACCAGATTCATCAGCGCCGGATGCGCGCGATAGCCGGTCAGCGTCGCAACCAGCGAGCCGAACGTGCTCGAATCGTCGAGGATGGCCGAGGTGTCCCACAGCTGCGAGATGCCGAGCGGCAGGATTTCCTTGTCGATCAGTTTGTCGACGCCGGCTTCGAACAGGCCCGCGCCGAGGAACAGCAGCATGATTTCCGTGACGCGGAAGAACAGCCGCCACGAGAACACCTTGCCGCCCAACTGCAGCACGTAGAACGTCAACAGCGCAAGCGCGAAGCCGATCAGCACCGCGAACACCTGTGCGCCGCCAACGTGGCCCGTCTGCCCGAACCCGAGGCCGTAGAGGAAGATCACCGTCTCGCTGCCCTCACGCGCGATCGCGAGCGCGACCAGCACGGCCACGCCCCACCAGTTTGCGGTTTTTGTCGTTTCCTGCAGCGACTGCTCCATCTCGCGCTTGAGCGTGCGTCCGTGTCGCTTCATCCAGATCACCATCTGCACGATCAGCACGCAGGCAACCAGCACCATCGCGGTCTGGAAATAGTCCTGCGCATCGCCGGACAGCACTTCGGTGAACCCGACCAGCGCGGCGCCAAGACCGATCGCCAGCAGCAGGCCGGCCGCGACGCCGACCCACAGATACGGCAGCCCGCGACGCGCCTGGGCGTCGCCGTTCCTGAGCCACGCATAGAGAATGCCCACGACGAGCAGCGCCTCGACGCTCTCGCGCCAGACGATGAAGATGATTTGACCCATTGAAACCTCCGTGTACCCCGGCCGCGGCGGGGCCTCCGCGGCCGCACGATAAATCGGGACTACTTCGCGACGATGACGCCCTGCGCCTGCTGGTGGAAATCGTCGAAGAACTTGTACTCGCCCGGCGACTGCGGTGCGATCACGACGAAAGACTCGGCACCGGGCGCGAGCACCTTCTCCTTGCGCAACTGGACGCTCTCGAACTCAACCGCGCCCTTGCCGGTATTACGGACCTCGATCTTGAAGCGCTGGCCGGCCGGCACCTCGATGCGCGCCGGGCTGAGCTTGCCATCCGCCATCTCGAGCTTGAAGGTCGGCAGATCGGCCGCATGAGCAGCAATGGCGACCGTGGCGGTGACGAAGGCGAGGAGCGAGGCGGCGAAAATCCTGGGGAATCTCATTGTGTTTCTCGTTGAGGGCGGCACCGTGCGGCGCCGCCCGGCCGTACCGGACGGCGCGACGCGATACGCGACGCGATCAGTAACCACCCTTCTTGCCGATGCCCGCGAACGGGAAATCGTATTCGAGCGTGAACGGCTTGAACCACGGGCCCACGCCCGTTTCCTTGTCGACGTGGCGGCCGAACGCCATGTGGCCCATCTGCATCGGCGGCTTCACCGTCATCGACAGGTGATACTTGCCCGGGCCGTCGAGCTTGACGTTGTCGCCATAGTGCGGGCCGTCGTTCGCGACCATGCCCATCAGGTCACCCTCCGCCTTCCATTTCGCGTCACCCTGCTTGGTCAGTTTGTACTCGACCTGCAGATACGGCATCCAGTCGCCCTCGGCGAAGCCGGTCGGGTTGTTCTTCACCGCATGGATGTCCGTCTCGAGATGGATGTCGGAATCCGATGCCTTGCGCATCATGCCTTCCGGTTCCATCGTGATCGGCTGCAGATATACGACGCCGACTTCCATGCCACCCTGGATCTGCTGCTTGCCGATCGGATACTCGGCCGCCGATGCCGACATCGCGACCAGCGCCGCCGCGACTGCAATCCCGCTACGGGTGAGGGATGAAGCGAACATTGAAACTCCTAGTTGTTATCGTCGGATGAATTGAAACCGCCTCGCGAACGCCCACGAAAGCACCTGAGCCGATCGGCAATGCGGGTAACTACGAACGTTAATGCGAACCATTCTCAATAATTTGCGAGTTTAGCACCGAACCCCGTGGCGGACAACGCGGAAAGAAATTCAAGCCCTTGATGTAGAAAGGATTTCGGAAGTTTCACGAGGAGCGCCGCCGGCCGGCACGGCGGAATCGGAGCGCTCAGCGGGCCCCGCCGACATGGTCGCCGACGTTGGCGCCGAACACGCGCTCGCGCAGCAGCGCGAGCTGGTCTCGGGTCTGGGCCGCCTTCTCGAATTCGAGGTTCCTGGCGTAGTCGGCCATCTGTTTTTCGAGCCGTTTGATTTCCTTCGCCAGTTGCTTCTCCGACATGTCCTCGAATTTCGCGCGCTGTTGCGCTTCCTTCAGTTCGGCGCGCGCCTCGTCGACGTTGTAGACACCGTCGATGATGTCCTTGATCCGCTTCACCACGCCGCGCGGCGTGATACCGAGCTTCTCGTTGTGCGCGATCTGCTTGGCACGGCGTCGCTCGGTCTCGTCGATCGCGCGGCGCATCGAATCGGTCATGTTGTCGGCGTAGAGAATCGCCTTGCCGTTCACGTTGCGTGCCGCGCGGCCGATCGTCTGGATCAGCGAGCGCTCGGCGCGCAGGAAGCCTTCCTTGTCGGCGTCGAGGATTGCGACGAGCGACACCTCCGGGATGTCGAGCCCCTCGCGCAGCAGGTTGATCCCGACCAGCACGTCGAACGTGCCGAGCCGCAGGTCGCGGATGATTTCAACGCGCTCCACGGTGTCGATGTCGCTGTGCAGATAGCGAACCTTGACGCCGTGATCGGCCAGGAACTCGGTGAGCTGTTCGGCCATGCGCTTGGTCAGCACCGTGATCAGCACGCGTTCGCCGGCCTTCACGCGCTCGTTGATTTCGGCCAGCGCGTCGTCGACCTGCGAACTCGCGGGACGCACCTCGATCTCGGGATCGACGAGCCCCGTCGGCCGCACCACCTGTTCGGCCACCTGCCCTGACACGCGCTGCTCGTAGTCGGCCGGCGTCGCCGACACGAATACGACCTGCCGCATCTTGCGTTCGAACTCGGGAAACTTCAGCGGGCGGTTGTCGAGCGCGGACGGCAGGCGGAATCCGTAGTTGACGAGATTCTCCTTGCGCGCGCGATCGCCGTTGTACATGCCGTTCAGCTGGCCGATCAGCACATGCGATTCGTCGAGCAGCATCAGTGCATCGGACGGCAGGTAGTCGACCAGCGTCGGCGGCGGCTCGCCGGGCGCCGCGCCCGAGAAGTGCCGCGAATAGTTCTCGATGCCCTTGCAGAAGCCGAGTTCCTGCAGCATCTCGAGATCGAACCTCGTGCGCTGCTCGAGCCGCTGCGCCTCGACGAGACGGTTGTCGCCATAAAAAAACTCGAGCCGTTCGCGCAATTCATCCTTGATTGTCTCGACCGCGCGCATCACGGTGTCGCGCGGCGTCACGTAGTGCGACGACGGGTAGACGGTGAAGCGCGCAATCTTCTGGCGCACCCGGCCCGTCAGCGGATCGAACAGCTGCAGCGTCTCGACTTCGTCGTCGAACAGTTCGACGCGCACCGCCATCTCGGCATGCTCGGCCGGAAAGATGTCGATCGTGTCGCCGCGCACGCGAAACGTGCCGCGCTGGAAATCCTGCTCGTTGCGCGTGTACTGCATCGCGATCAGCCGCGCGATCACGTCGCGCTGGCCGATCCGGTCGCCGTTGCGCAGCGTCAGGATCATCTGGTGGTACTCGGACGGATTGCCGATACCGTAGATCGCCGACACGGTCGCGACGATCACGACGTCGCGCCGCTCCATCAAGCTCTTGGTCGCCGACAGCCGCATCTGCTCGATGTGCTCGTTGATCGACGAGTCCTTTTCGATGAACAGGTCGCGCTGCGGCACATAGGCTTCCGGCTGGTAATAGTCGTAGTACGAGACGAAGTACTCGACTGCGTTGCGCGGGAAGAACTCACGGAACTCCGAATAGAGCTGGGCGGCGAGCGTCTTGTTCGGCGCGAACACGATGGCCGGGCGGCCGAGCCGCGCGATCGTGTTCGCCATCGTGAAGGTCTTGCCGGAACCCGTCACGCCGAGCAGCGTCTGGAACGACAGGCCGTCCTCGACGCCCTCGACGAGCGTATCGATCGCGGTGGGCTGGTCGCCCGCCGGCGGATACGGCTGGTAGAGCTGGAACGGGGAGCCGTCGAACTCGACGAATTTCGATTCGTCGAGTTCGACGGCAACTTCGGGGGAATGTTCGGACATGGGTCGAGAGCCGGGCCGCGTGCAAACAAGCATTCTAGCGCTTCGGCGTCGGGCGGGCTGAGCGCCCGACGCCGCCCGGTTCGCGCCCCGATACCTGCGACGCCGCTCCCGGCTTTGGCCGAAATCGCGACGCAATTCGCTACAATAGAAAGATTCGCTCCGGCGACCGCGGCGGCGTCAGACTGCGCGGCCTCCCGTCTTCGCTCGCACGGGATCCGGACCCCGATTTCATTCCACTACTCACTGCTGCGAAATCACCATGTCGCTCTTCTCCGCTGTCGAACTCGCGCCCCGCGATCCGATCCTGGGCCTCAACGAAGCATTCAACGCCGATACGCGCCCGACCAAGGTGAATCTCGGGGTCGGCGTGTATACCAACGAGGAAGGCAAGATCCCGCTGCTGCGCGCGGTGCGCGACGCGGAAAAGGCGCGGGTCGAGGCCGGCCTGCCGCGCGGCTACCTGCCGATCGACGGTATCGCCGCCTATGACGCGGCCGTGCAGAAGCAGGTGCTCGGCAACGACTCCCCGCTGATCGCGGCGGGCCGCGTCGTGACCGCGCAGGCAATCGGCGGCACGGGCGCGCTGAAGATCGGCGCCGACTTCCTGCGCATGCTGAACCCGAACGCCCGCGTCGCGATCAGCAATCCGAGCTGGGAAAACCACCGCGCGCTGTTCGAGATGGCCGGCTTTCCGGTCGACGTCTATCCGTACTACGACGCGGCCACGAACGGCGTGAACTTCGACGCCATGCTCGACGCGCTGAACGGCTACGCGGCCGGCACGATCGTCGTGCTGCACGCCTGCTGCCACAACCCGACCGGCGTCGACCTGACGGACGCGCAATGGGGCCGGGTGGTCGAAGTGGTCAAGGCGCGCCAGCTCGTACCGTTCCTCGACATGGCCTACCAGGGCTTCGGCGAAAGCCTCGAAGCCGATTCGGCCGCCGTGCGCCTGTTCGCCGCTGCGGACCTGAACGTGTTCGTGTCGTCGTCGTTCTCGAAGTCGTTCTCGCTGTACGGCGAGCGCATCGGCGCGCTGTCGATCATCACCGAGAGCAAGGACGAAGCCACGCGCGTGCTGTCGCAGCTCAAGCGCGTGATCCGCACCAATTACTCGAACCCGCCGACGCATGGCGGTGCGCTCGTCTCGGCGGTGCTGGCCTCGCCGGAACTGTATGCCGCCTGGGTCGAGGAACTCGGCGAAATGCGCGACCGCATCCGCGCGATGCGCAACGGCCTCGTCGAGCGCCTGAAGGCAAGCGGCGTCGATCGCGACTTCAGCTTCATCAATGCGCAACGCGGCATGTTCTCGTACTCGGGCCTGACGGCCGCCCAGGTCGATCGCCTGCGCGAAGAGTTCGGCATCTACGCCGTCAGCACCGGCCGCATCTGCGTGGCCGCGCTGAACACGCGCAACCTCGACGCGGTCGCGAACGCGATCGCGGCAGTGCTGAAGTAAACGGCATCTCGGCGCGGACCTCGCGCTGCGGCCGACCGAAAACGCGCTCCCGAGAGCGCGTTTTTTTATTCCGGCGCTGATCGGTGCCAACCGGTATCAACCAGCCACGGACGCCGCGCGGCACGTCGTGCCTGGCTGCCGGCTAGCGTCAGATGGCCGCCTGCGCGGCACAACGCTGCCGTTGGCTGCGGCGCGCTCGCCGGTGTCACTGCATGAACCAGCCGTGGCTGACGACGAACGACTGGCCCGTGAGCGCCGCGCTCGGGAATGCCGACAGGAACAGCACCGTCTGCGCCACGTCCTCCACCGTCGTGAACACACCGTCCACCGTATTGCCAAGCATCACCTTCTTGATGACCTCCTCCTCGCTGATGCCAAGCTCCCTGGCCTGCTCGGGGATCTGCTTGTCGACCAGCGGCGTACGCACGAAGCCCGGGCAGACCACGTGCGAACGCACGTTGTGCTTCGCGCCTTCCTTGGCCAGCACGCGCGCGAGGCCGAGCAGGCCATGCTTGGCGGTCACGTAGGCCGACTTCAGCGGCGAGGCCTCGTGCGAATGCACCGAGCCCATGTAGATCACCACGCCGCCGCGGTCGTCCTTGTACATGTGCTTGAGCGCGGCCTTGGTGGTCAGGAACGCGCCGTCCACGTGGATCGCCTGCATCTTCTTCCAGTCGGCGAACGAGTAGTTCTCGATCGGATTGACGATCTGAATGCCGGCGTTCGACACCAGGATGTCGATCGAGCCGAACGCCTGCGCGACCTTGTCGATGCCCTCGTTCACCGCGTCTTCACTCGTGACGTCCATCGCCACGCCAAGTGCCTTGCCGCCCGCCTGCCTGATCTGCTCGGCCACCGCGTCCGCGCCTTCCTGATTCAGGTCGGCGATCGCCACGGCCGCGCCTGCTTTCGCGAGTTCCAAGGCGATTTCCTTGCCGATGCCGCTCGCGGCGCCCGTGACCACGGCGACTTTGCTGTTCAATTTCAAAACCATACCGACGTCTCCCCAAATCCAGTTCGATCCATGAAAACATTGCCGCACCCGCGCCGCAAGCCGGCCGTTCGGCCAATGCCGCCGCGCGCGCGGCGCTGCTATTGTGCATGAAGCGGACTGCATGCAGCCGTCAAACGGGCTAAGCTAGCCGCTGTCCCAATTCGAGGAGGTCACATGAATTACAGGCGTTTGGGTCGGTCGGGGCTGCAGGTCAGCGAATTGTCGATCGGCTCGTGGGTGACATACGGCAATCAGGTCGACCAGCACGCCGCGCGCGAATCGCTGGCGGCGGCACGCGATGCCGGCATCAATTTCTTCGACAACGCCGAGGTCTATGCGCACGGCCAATCCGAAGAAATCATGGGCGAAGCGCTGAAGGCGCTCGGCTGGTCGCGCGTCAGCTACGTCGTCTCGACAAAATTCTTCTGGGGCTTGAACGAGGCCCCGAACCAGTACCACACGCTGAACCGTAAATACCTGATGGATGCGATCGACGGATCGCTGCGGCGACTGAAGCTCGACTACGTCGATCTCGTGTTCTGCCATCGCCCCGATCCGAACACGCCGATCGAGGAAACGGTCTGGGCGATGAGCGACATGATTACGCGCGGCAAGGCGCAGTACTGGGGCACGTCGGAGTGGAGCGCCGACGAGATCCGGGCGGCCTACGGCATCGCCGAGCGGCATCACCTGCACAAGCCGGTCATGGAGCAGCCGCAATACAACCTGTTCCACCGACGCCGTGTCGAGCGCGAATACCGGCGTCTCTACGAGGACATCGGCCTCGGCCTGACGACCTGGAGCCCGCTCGCATCGGGCCTGCTGACCGGCAAGTATCGCAATGGCGTACCCGAAGGGAGCCGGGCCGCAGTGCAGGGTTACGACTGGCTACGCGACCAGCTCACGCATCCCGCGAAAAACGAAGCGGTCGCCAAGCTTGCCGGTATCGCTGACGAACTCGGCTGCACCGTCGCCCAGCTCGCGATCGCCTGGGTGCTGAAGAATCCGAACGTCAGCACCGTGATCACCGGCGCCTCGCGCGTGGAGCAGATTGGCGAGAACATGAAGGCGGTCGAGGTGGCGGCGCGGATTTCGCCCGAACTGAAGCAGCGTATCGAAGAGATCGTCGGCGATCAGGCGCAGTAAGCGCCGTCGCGTACAATAGTCGGCCGCGCGAGGATCAGGTGTCGCGCCGCCCCTGCGGCGCCGGCGTCGGGTCCGCGGCCGATTTCGATTTCATTCGTCTCATCCCCCGCCATGTTCAGTTATCGCCACGCGTTTCATGCCGGCAACCATGCGGATGTGCTCAAGCACGCCGTTGTCGTCCAGTTGCTCAGCTATTTCAACAAGAAAGACAAGTCGTACTGGTACGTCGACACGCATGCGGGCGCGGGGATCTACGCGCTGGACGAAGGGTTCGCCACCAAGACCGCCGAGTACGAAACCGGCATCGCGAAACTGTGGAGCGCGGACAAGCTGCCCGAAGCATTGGAAGCATATGTCGCCGAGATCCGCGCCTGCAACGACGCCGGTCAGCTGCGCTATTACCCGGGCTCGCCCTATCTGGCGTGGCGCCTGCTGCGCGAGCAGGACCGAATGCGCCTGTTCGAGATGCACAGCACCGAAATCGGCGTGCTGCGGCACAACTTCCGCGACGCCGGGCGCCGCGCCATGATCTATGCGGCCGACGGCTTCGAGGGGCTCAAGGCATTGCTGCCTCCGCCGCCACGCCGGGCCATGGTGCTGATCGATCCGTCATATGAGGACAAGCGCGATTACGCGCGAACGCTGACCTGTGTCGAGGAGGGGCTGAAGCGCTTCGCGACCGGCTGCTACGCGATCTGGTATCCACAGGTCAAGCGTCCGGAATCCGAACGCTTCCCCGACCATCTGAAACGCCTGCAGCCGGGCAACTGGCTGCATCTGACGTTGACCGTCAGCCACCCGCCGTCGGATGGCTTCGGGCTCTACGGCAGCGGGATGTTCATCCTGAACCCGCCGTATACGCTGGTGGAATCGATGCGCAGTGCCCTGCCGTATCTCGCCGACGCGCTTGGGCAGGACAGCGGTGCCAAGTTCGGGATCGAATCACGCAGCGCGTGACCTGTCTCGGTACGTCGGAACGACGCCCCGCGCGACACCTATTGCCGATAGGAAGGCGTCGGCACCTTGATATAGGGAGCTACCACCATCGGCACCTGGTTGTTTTGTTGCTGCCCCGCCGGCTGCCGAATCTCGGCAGGCGTGACTATCGGCGCCGGATTGAGCGGCGCCGTCTGCAGCACGACACCGGAACGTCCGTCATGAATACCGGTTTGCGTGTCGAGCACAACGGGCGGCCGGTCCTGCGCGGCAATCGCGCCGTGGCTCGCGGCCATGCAGATCAGTCCAGGCACGACAAGCTTGCGAATGCCGGAGCCACGCGTTCGAGAGTCGTCGAGGCACATACCATCCATCCTTGGTTGAGATCGTCAGCGACACGATAGCGCGGACAGTGCGGTATGTGATCGATCGCTCCGCAAAAAACAAAAGCCCCGACAATTTCGGGGCTTGTTCTACTTTGCATGCTCAACGCATGCCTGCATCCAGCCAAATCTTACAGCGAATAGCCGTTCGTTTCGAGGGCGCGAATACGCTGCTCAAGTTGAACGATGTCGCTCGATTCCGCCAGATAGGCTTCGCGACGCTCACGCTCCGCGGATTCGAACCAGTAGCTCAGTTTTTCGACGATGTACGCAACCATGATGCTCTCCAAGGAAGTTTGAGATCCCCCGTGAATCACTTCAGGGATATCCCGTATAGGGTTATCCCGAATTATAGCGAGAGCGCACCAAGAAGCTAATGAAATGCACGAATGAAATGCATTCCAATTCGGAATGAAATGTTATCGAGCCAATCAATGCCTTGATTTATATGAAATTAACAGGCAAAAGGTGATTTTGGAGTGATCGCGAATGCACCACGAAAGTGCAATCAAGCGTCAGCGAGACGCTCGAGAATCGGGCACTCCGGCCGATCGTCTCCATGGCAGTGGGCCGCGAGCCTGGCCAGCGTATTGCGCATGTCGGTCAATTCGGCAATGCGCCGGTCAAGTTCGGAGACGTGCTCGAGCGCGATCGATTTGACCTCTGCACTCGCGCGACCACGATCCTGCCAGAGTGCGAGAAGCTTGCGCACGTCGTCGACCAGGAAGCCGAGTCGGCGCGCCTGTCGAATGAACGTCAACAAATGGATTTCGTTGTTGCCATATGTGCGGTAGCCGGCATCGGTTCGCTGCGCCGGCTCGATCAGGCCTACGCTTTCGTAGTAGCGGATCATCTTCGCACTGACGCCCGAAGCGCGGGCGGCTTCACCGATATTCACACGATTCTCCCAAGGCAATATCAAATGATCTTAGCGCGATGTCGTCAGGTACGTGCGAGGCTATCCGCGCGATTTCCGAGCCTGGAAAAGACAAAACCCCCACTGCGCGGGCAGCGGGGGTTTCGAAGGAGGAAGCCTGACGATTACCTACTTTCACACGGGCAATCCGCACTATCATCGGCGTAGAGTCGTTTCACGGTCCTGTTCGGGATGGGAAGGGGTGGGACCGACTCGCTATGGTCATCAGGCTAAGAGGGTTGTCGCGTCGCGTGTGTCGCGCCACGACCAATCTGGAAGAAGTAGTTTGGGTTGTGCTTGTACGGCACGGCATGTCAAGAATCCAACCGCTGCGCACCAGCAAGACTGGTGCAAAACAGACCGGTTATAGGATCAAGCCTTACGGGCAATTAGTATCAGTTAGCTGAACGCATTACTGCGCTTACACACCTGACCTATCAACGTCCTGGTCTCGAACGACCCTTCAAGGGGATCAAGTCCCCGGGGATATCTCATCTTAAGGCGAGTTTCCCGCTTAGATGCTTTCAGCGGTTATCTCTTCCGAACATAGCTACCCGGCGATGCCACTGGCGTGACAACCGGTACACCAGAGGTTCGTCCACTCCGGTCCTCTCGTACTAGGAGCAGCCCCCTTCAAATATCCAACGCCCACGGCAGATAGGGACCAAACTGTCTCACGACGTTTTAAACCCAGCTCACGTACCTCTTTAAATGGCGAACAGCCATACCCTTGGGACCGGCTACAGCCCCAGGATGAGATGAGCCGACATCGAGGTGCCAAACACCGCCGTCGATATGAACTCTTGGGCGGTATCAGCCTGTTATCCCCAGAGTACCTTTTATCCGTTGAGCGATGGCCCTTCCATACAGAACCACCGGATCACTATGACCTGCTTTCGCACCTGCTCGACTTGTCGGTCTCGCAGTTAAGCACGCTTATGCCATTGCACTATCAGCACGATTTCCGACCGTACCTAGCGTACCTTCGTACTCCTCCGTTACACTTTGGGAGGAGACCGCCCCAGTCAAACTGCCTACCATGCACTGTCCCCGACCCGGATCACGGGCCAAGGTTAGAACCTCAAACAAACCAGGGTGGTATTTCAAGGACGGCTCCACCGAAACTAGCGTTCCGGTTTCATAGCCTCCCACCTATCCTACACAGATCGGTTCAAAGTCCAATGCAAAGCTACAGTAAAGGTTCATGGGGTCTTTCCGTCTAGCCGCGGGGAGATTGCATCATCACAAACACTTCAACTTCGCTGAGTCTCGGGAGGAGACAGTGTGGCCATCGTTACGCCATTCGTGCAGGTCGGAACTTACCCGACAAGGAATTTCGCTACCTTAGGACCGTTATAGTTACGGCCGCCGTTTACCGGGACTTCAATCAAGAGCTTGCACCCCATCATTTAATCTTCCGGCACCGGGCAGGCGTCACACCCTATACGTCCACTTTCGTGTTTGCAGAGTGCTGTGTTTTTATTAAACAGTCGCAGCCACCAGTTTATTGCAACCCCTTCACCCTTCTGGCGCAGGCCAGTCAAGCTACAGGGGCGTACCTTATCCCGAAGTTACGGTACCAATTTGCCGAGTTCCTTCTCCCGAGTTCTCTCAAGCGCCTTAGAATACTCATCTCGCCCACCTGTGTCGGTTTGCGGTACGGTCACTGTTAAACTGAAGCTTAGAGGCTTTTCTTGGAACCACTTCCGATTGCTTCGCTTCCGAAGAAGCTCGCGCCACATCCTTGAATTCCGCGCCCGGATTTGCCTAAGCGCCTTCTCCAATGCAGCGACCGGGACTTCCAACACCCGGACAACCTTCCGCGATCCGTCCCCCCATCGCATTTAACAATGGTGCAGGAATATTGACCTGCTTCCCATCAGCTACGCATTTCTGCCTCGCCTTAGGGGCCGACTCACCCTACGCCGATGAACGTTGCGTAGGAAACCTTGGGCTTACGGCGAGGGGGCCTTTCACCCCCTTTATCGCTACTCATGTCAGCATTCGCACTTCCGATACCTCCAGCACACTTTACAATGCACCTTCGCAGGCTTACGGAACGCTCTCCTACCATGCACATAAATGTGCATCCGCAGCTTCGGTATATAGCTTAGCCCCGTTACATCTTCCGCGCAGGACGACTCGATCAGTGAGCTATTACGCTTTCTTTAAAGGGTGGCTGCTTCTAAGCCAACCTCCTGACTGTTTTAGCCTTCCCACTTCGTTTCCCACTTAGCTATATTTGGGGACCTTAGCTGGCGGTCTGGGTTGTTTCCCTCTTGACACCGGACGTTAGCACCCGATGTCTGTCTCCCGTGATTGCACTCTTCGGTATTCGGAGTTTGCTATGGCGGGGTAATCTGCAATAGACCCCCCAACCATGACAGTGCTCTACCCCCGAAGGTGAGACACGAGGCACTACCTAAATAGTTTTCGGAGAGAACCAGCTATTTCCAAGTTTGTTTAGCCTTTCACCCCTATCCACAGCTCATCCCCTAACTTTTCAACGTTAGTGGGTTCGGACCTCCAGTACGTGTTACCGCACCTTCATCCTGGCCATGGATAGATCACTTGGTTTCGGGTCTACGCCCAGCAACTGAACGCCCTATTCGGACTCGCTTTCGCTACGCCTGCCCTATTCGGTTAAGCTTGCTACTGAACGTAAGTCGCTGACCCATTATACAAAAGGTACGCCGTCACCCCTTACGAGGCTCCGACTGTTTGTATGCATGCGGTTTCAGGATCTATTTCACTCCCCTCCCGGGGTTCTTTTCACCTTTCCCTCACGGTACTGGTTCACTATCGGTCGATCACGAGTATTTAGCCTTGGAGGATGGTCCCCCCATCTTCAGACAGGATTTCACGTGTCCCGCCCTACTTGTCGTACACCTAGTTCTTTCATACTGTTTTCGCCTACAGGGCTATCACCTGCTATGGCCGCACTTTCCAGAGCGTTCGGCTAACAATACAAATAAAGAGTACAGGCTCTTCCCATTTCGCTCGCCACTACTTTGGGAATCTCGGTTGATTTCTTTTCCTGCGGTTACTTAGATGTTTCAGTTCACCGCGTTCGCTTCACATGACCTATGTATTCAGTCATGGATACTCCAAAAGGAGTGGGTTTCCCCATTCGGACATCTACGGATCAAAGCTCGTTTGC
Organism: Burkholderia plantarii; assembly: GCF_001411805.1. Classification (NCBI taxonomy): domain Bacteria; kingdom Pseudomonadati; phylum Pseudomonadota; class Betaproteobacteria; order Burkholderiales; family Burkholderiaceae; genus Burkholderia; species Burkholderia plantarii. The sequence goes on from NZ_CP007212.1 coordinate 3,158,182, forward strand.
CAGCTCCCCGTAGCTTTTCGCAGGCTACCGCGTCCTTCATCGCCTGTGATCGCCAAGGCATCCACCACATGCACTTGTTCGCTTGACCCTATAACGGGTCTGTCTTCTCGACAGCCGTTACAGGTTGAGTTCTCGCATTTGTGCCGTATTCCAATTGAGCCGAACATTTAAGTTCGAATCTTCTTGAGATACATCGATACAATCACAACCCGGATAGTTTCCACGCCCATCTCAAATAAGCGCTTCCGCTATCCAAATTACTACTTCTTCTAGATTGTTAAAGAACGACAGCCGATAAGTGCAACTTCTGACTTATCCTCTGACTGGCTCAATCGCCAATGACAAAAACTCAGTATGACTGAACGTTTGTCATTGAAGATTGGTGGAGGCAGACGGGATCGAACCGACGACCCCCTGCTTGCAAAGCAGGTGCTCTCCCAGCTGAGCTATGCCCCCATGTACAGAGACGTCTCAGGTTTCCGTGTCAGACAATTGGTGGGTCTGGTTGGATTCGAACCAACGACCCCCGCCTTATCAAGACGGTGCTCTAACCGACTGAGCTACAGACCCCTGAGTCTGTCTTGATCAACAGCCGATAAGCGTGAACGCTCAATGTATGCGGTATTAGCTCGAGAAAGGAGGTGATCCAGCCGCACCTTCCGATACGGCTACCTTGTTACGACTTCACCCCAGTCATGAATCCTACCGTGGTGACCGTCCTCCTTGCGGTTAGACTAGCCACTTCTGGTAAAACCCACTCCCATGGTGTGACGGGCGGTGTGTACAAGACCCGGGAACGTATTCACCGCGGCATGCTGATCCGCGATTACTAGCGATTCCAGCTTCATGCACTCGAGTTGCAGAGTGCAATCCGGACTACGATCGGTTTTCTGGGATTAGCTCCCCCTCGCGGGTTGGCGACCCTCTGTTCCGACCATTGTATGACGTGTGAAGCCCTACCCATAAGGGCCATGAGGACTTGACGTCATCCCCACCTTCCTCCGGTTTGTCACCGGCAGTCTCCTTAGAGTGCTCTTGCGTAGCAACTAAGGACAAGGGTTGCGCTCGTTGCGGGACTTAACCCAACATCTCACGACACGAGCTGACGACAGCCATGCAGCACCTGTGTATCGGTTCTCTTTCGAGCACTCCCAAATCTCTTCGGGATTCCGACCATGTCAAGGGTAGGTAAGGTTTTTCGCGTTGCATCGAATTAATCCACATCATCCACCGCTTGTGCGGGTCCCCGTCAATTCCTTTGAGTTTTAATCTTGCGACCGTACTCCCCAGGCGGTCAACTTCACGCGTTAGCTACGTTACTAAGGAAATGAATCCCCAACAACTAGTTGACATCGTTTAGGGCGTGGACTACCAGGGTATCTAATCCTGTTTGCTCCCCACGCTTTCGTGCATGAGCGTCAGTATTGGCCCAGGGGGCTGCCTTCGCCATCGGTATTCCTCCACATCTCTACGCATTTCACTGCTACACGTGGAATTCTACCCCCCTCTGCCATACTCTAGCTTGCCAGTCACCAATGCAGTTCCCAGGTTGAGCCCGGGGATTTCACATCGGTCTTAACAAACCGCCTGCGCACGCTTTACGCCCAGTAATTCCGATTAACGCTCGCACCCTACGTATTACCGCGGCTGCTGGCACGTAGTTAGCCGGTGCTTATTCTTCCGGTACCGTCATCCCCGAAGGATATTAGCCCTCAGGATTTCTTTCCGGACAAAAGTGCTTTACAACCCGAAGGCCTTCTTCACACACGCGGCATTGCTGGATCAGGCTTTCGCCCATTGTCCAAAATTCCCCACTGCTGCCTCCCGTAGGAGTCTGGGCCGTGTCTCAGTCCCAGTGTGGCTGGTCGTCCTCTCAGACCAGCTACTGATCGTCGCCTTGGTAGGCCTTTACCCCACCAACTAGCTAATCAGCCATCGGCCAACCCTATAGCGCGAGGTCCAAAGATCCCCCGCTTTCATCCGTAGATCGTATGCGGTATTAATCCGGCTTTCGCCGGGCTATCCCCCACTACAGGACATGTTCCGATGTATTACTCACCCGTTCGCCACTCGCCACCAGGTGCAAGCACCCGTGCTGCCGTTCGACTTGCATGTGTAAGGCATGCCGCCAGCGTTCAATCTGAGCCAGGATCAAACTCTTCAGTTCAATTCCTGTTACTGTTTTCGGTTCCGTTAAGAACCGGTCGCTCACTCAAAGCTGACAGGTTATGAATTGCTTCACAAACCTGACTTACTTTTGTGTGAGACTCTTGATACTTTTGCTGACCTGATCCAAAGATCAGGACCGCGTCGATCAAGCGTCCACACTTATCGGCTGTTAATTTTTAAAGAGCATTTCCGCTGAACCGACCGGACTTTCTGGCCTTCCCAGCAGCGCTGCGTTGTCAGCAGCAGAGAAGCGAGATTATGATCAACGTTTCGCAGCGCGTCAACTACTTTTTTCACGCTGCGATCAACTTGCTTCGTTGATCATTTACGTCCGGCAACACCAACACGCGGCCAACATTCGGCGCTGCGTTCGTCCTGCCTCACTTCCCCTTCCGCGCCGCGTTTCCGTTAGCGCGAAAGAGGCGTGATTCTAAGCACGCTTTCGCCATCGCGCAAGAGGGAAATCGAACAATTTTCCCGGTGTGCCCCAGCCTGCGTATTTCAACCGCCTCAACCACCGACATCGGCCGCCGCCGACCATGAATTCATCGGGACTTCCCGGCGATCCGCTGCATACTTCCGGATCGGACTAAAATGACTGGTTCAACGCACCCACCTAATCCATTCAGATATATGCGCCAGCGAACCGCCAAACGCCTTCCCCCCGATGCCGACAAACTGGTCGGCCTGTCGCTCGCGCTGTTCGCGTCCGGCAGCCGTGTCGAGGACCGGTTCTGGGAAGCGAAGCTCGATGCGCTGCTCACCAAGGTGATCCGCAACGGCAACCAGACGACGCTCGACGCCGCGCTCGACCATCTGCAACAGAATCACCCCGACGCTTATGGCGCGCTCGCCGACATGGCGGAAACCCACAGCGAATCGCTACTGGTGGAGCATGACGAAAAGACGCACGAGGCCTTGCTGGTGGCCGTGCCGATCCTCGCCTGGACGCGCTACATGATCCCGTCGGGCCCGCTCAAGGCGGAAATCGCCGACGTGCTTCGCACGCATCTGCAGGCGCACGTGCTCGCCGAGCATGCGCACGTAGCACTCGCGCCGTTCCTCTACAGCATCGACCAGCTGCCGCGCCATCATGTCGAGGCGTATCGCCTCACGCAGCAATTGGCGCAGGCCGCGCTCGGTGGACAGACTCCGCGCATCAATTTCGGCGACCTGCCCGAGACCTCACCGATCCTTGCCGATCCGCGCTTCCTGCTGGCCGTGGTCGCCACGCCCGCCGGCTCGCCGATGTTTCGCTGGCAGGAGGAAGACCAGGGCGCGCGCATCGAACGCAGCCAGTGCCTCGAGCAATGGACGAGTCAGGGCGGCGGCAACCTGTCGAACGCGCTGCCCGGCTGTGAGTTCGAGTGCCTGCTGCCGGACGCCTACTACTCGGCCTGCCGCGACGCCGACGAGCGCGTGCGCCCGCACACGGTACGCACCGCGATCCGCTATCTGTTCGACACGATCGGCGCCGCGCCGAAGGAACTGCGGGCGGTGGTCGCCGGCTTCGGTGAACGCCGCATCGACGAATACCGGATCGGCTTCACCCGCCGCGGCAGCAACGATGTGATCTACGGCGTCGTATGGCCGCTCTATGGCCGCGAAAACGGCGACATCGCCGCCGAGGAAACCATGCTCGAAGGCGAGACGCCGATCGACGGCCCGGTCGAGGAAATCGTCTCGCTGCTGAAGGACACCGGCGTCACCGACATCCGTCGCCACGCCGGCCGTTTCGAACCGGAGTACTGCGACGATTGTGGCGTTCCGCTGTATGCCGACCCGCTGGGTGAAATTGTCCATGCGGAAATGCCTGAGGACGCGTCGCCCGCTCAGCCGCATTTTCATTGAGCCGCAGCGTCGCCCGCCTCCACCGTCAGTGACAAAGAGCCGCCCGAGGGGCGGCTCTTTTTTTTCGCATACTGACATTTCCGCTTATGTCGTTTGGCCAGGCCGACACCGCGTAAGCACTTTGTCATCATGACTTCAGCATTTCACGTCATCACCGACAAACGCAACGATTAGCGAGGCAAAAATGCGATTCATGGTGTTGAGTTCCGACGCGGAGCGCCGCGATGGCCTGAGGGCCCTGCTCAGGCAGATCGACCGGCATAGCGGCTACAACGATGCCAAGGACTGGCGGCAGGCCATGCGCCTCGTCCGGCAACAAAGCTTCGACCTGATCGTCGTCGATTTCCGTCCGACCATGCGGCTCGGCGATCTGCGTGCCTTGTGCGAGGCCTGCGCCCCCACGCCGGTGGCGATGCTGGTCGATACCACCTCGCCTGCCATCGCGCCGGACCAGTTCTCGACCGGCGTGCAGGGCGTCGTGCCACGCGGGATGGGCGCCCATCTCGTGATCCGTGCGTTCGAGCTGGTCCTGCTCGGCGGCTACTACGTCCCGCCGGGTGCGCTTAACCTGCTCGACGCCGACGCGGCCGAGCAGCGCGCCACGCGCCGCCTGGGAAGCATCCCGCTGCGGCGCCAGCCCACAATCGGCACGCTCTCGCCACGTCAAGCCCAGATCATGCGCTTCGTCCACATGGGCAATACGAACAAAATGATCGCGCGCACGCTCGGCATCAGCGAAGGGACCGTCAAGATCCATCTCGCCAGCATCTTCCAGCAACTGGGCGCCGCCAATCGCGCCGCCGCCGTCGCCATCTACAATGGCTGGCTGCCGCCGCACCTGGAGGTGTTGATCGCCGAGCGCCGGGCGCAGTCGCGGCCAACTCTCGGCGCACCCTGCCCGATCCCGCTGCGCGCCGCCAGTTCTCGCGGCAAGTACCGGCCGATCACGTTCGACGGTCCTGATCTGCCGATGGCAGCCGAGCCGGAACCGGCGACGCTGAAACGCAACACCTAGCCCCATGCCCGGCGTCGATTCGATTCCCATTTTTTGGCGTCAACGAGTAAGATTAAACGCATGGGTTTCCTCTACACGCCGCTTCCGCTCTGGGTCGCCGTCGGTGGCTGGGTCGCTGCCGTGGTCGTGCTCGCGCTCGCGTCATGGGGACGTCCGTTCAAACGCCTCCAGGACCCGACGCTGCAGCATGTTTGGTGCGCGCTGATCGCCACCATCACCGTGCTGTGGGCGTCGAATGCATGGCTCGACGACGGGCTCGTCATGCATCTGCTCGGCGCGACGCTGATCGCCACGCTGTTCGACTGGACGCTCGCCCTGATCGCGATGGGCGCCGTCACCGGCATCGCCGCGATCGTGTTCGACGCGACCTGGCTGGGCGTCGGGCTGACCTATCTCGTCTACGGCGCACTGCCGGTGGCCGTATCGACGCTGCTGCAACGCGCAACGGTTGCCTGGCTGCCGCACAACCTGTTCGCGTTCATCGTCGGGCAGGGCTTCGCTGCGCCGGCGATCACGATCGGCGTGGTCGCCACAGCCGCCGCCGGCGTGCAACTCGGGCTCGCGGACGGCTCGACGATCGTCATCCCGGCCAGCTACGGGCTCAACACGCTGTTGCTCGCGCTGGGCGAAGCCTGGTTCACCGGCATGGCGACCGCGCTGATCGCCATCTACAAACCGGCCTGGGTCACCACCTTCGACGTTCGCCGCTACCGCCTGGGCGGCCCGCCCGCCTGATCCGCGCACGGATTTCCCGATGCATCGGCTCGTCCCGTTTCGCACGACGCCGGTGCCGTTCCCGCAGCTTTCGCCATCATCCCGGAAGGCAGGTCAATAAAATTGCGCTAAGATTGAACTCCTGATCTTCGCCGGGCATCTTACCTGCCCGGTGTCTCCATTCCGCACTTTCGAATCCTGATGGACAGCTTCCCCGCCCAACGTCTTTTCGGCGTGTTCGGCAAGCTGGCAGCCTGTGTCGCAGGCCTGTCGCTTGCGCTTTCCGCCCCGGCCTTCGCCGATCTGCTCGATCAGCGCTCCGAACTGATCAACAAATACGTCTCCGAGATGCATGCCGACCCGCTCGTCGCCGACTGCGCGGCGCACGGCAACTTCATCGCGAGCACCTCGAGCGCGTTCGATCACGTCGAATTCCCGCCCAGCGCGTTCGACAGCGGCAACTCGACGATCACGCCCTGGAACGACTCGTTCGACGAAGGCAAGCAGCGTGTGAAGGTCGAAAACATCGTGACGGTCGAGGGCCTCGGCATTCCGCAAAACGGTGGCGATCCGTCGAGCCTGAAGTTCCGCTGCGGCTACGTCGGCAGCCAGATGCTCGCGTTCAGCTGGAACGATCCGGTGCCGCCCGCGAAGCCGCGCGTCGAGCGTTCCTCGTCGTCGAAGCATCACGTGCATGGTCACGCCGTGCGCGGCAAGGCGAAAGCGAAATCGGGCGGCAAGTCCTCCCGCAAATCGACAGCCAGGAAGTCGAACGGCACGGCGAAGAAGGCCGTGAAGAAGAAGTCGGCCTCGAAATAGTCCTGAGACGGGCAAAAGCCAAAGGCCGGAATGCGTCAGCATCCCGGCCTTTTGTCTTGAGCGCCCGACGATAGCAGCTTGCCGCCGCCACGCCTCACGTCATGCTAACCGCGCGAGACCTGATTCAGGATCGGCAGCAGCATCGCCGCGCCGAGCGCCGCGCTGCGCTCACCGTTCCAGCCCACGCGCTCGTCCGGCAGGTTGGCATTGTCCTTGAACGGCATCTCGAGCGTCAGCGACAGGCAGCCAAACGCGTTGCCGACGTATTTCGACGCGAGCTTCAGCGCATCCTCGCGATACTTGGCGGCCGGATAACCGTAGCGGTCCTGGAAATCGGGGCTCGCCTGCTTGAACGCGGCGATGAACGCCTCCTGCTCCTCGCGCTGGCGGTCGGTGAAGCCGGGCAGCATCTCGGAGCCCGCCACGAACACATAAGGCAGATCCTCGTCGCCGTGGACGTCGAAGAACATGTCGCAGCCGATCGCATGAAGCGCGTCGCGCACGACGTACACCTCGGGACTGCGCGCGGCGTCGGGCTCCATCCATTCGCGGTTCAGGTTCGCGCCCACGGCATTGGTCCGCAGGTTGCCGAGCGCGCTGCCGTCCGGGTTCATGTTCGGCACGATGTAGAACGTCGCGTGGTCGTAGAGCTTGCGCGCCACCGCGTCGCCGGCCCAATCGCCCCAGCCCGCGAGCCGTTTCACGAGCCCCTCGACGAACCATTCGGCCATCGATTCGCCGGGATGCTGGCGCGCGATCACCCACACCTTCTTCTTCGTGCCGGCCTCGTCGGGCGTGCCGAGCACGAGCAGCGACATCGGCCGCCCCTGAACGCTGCGCCCGAGCTCGACCACGTTTGCCTGCGGCATCTGCTGGACCGCGCCGAGGAACTCCGAGCGGCGCTCCTCGCTGTACGGCTCGAAGTAGGCGTAATGGATGGTGTCGAATTCCGGCGTGTGATCGATCGTCATCACGGTCCCGTCGAATTCGGTCGGCACGCGGAACCAGTTCACGCGGTCGTAGCTCGCCACCGCGCGATAGTCGCGCCAGCCGGACGGATAGGCGCAGGCGTGCGCGTTCTCGAACGCGATCACGCAGCGCTCGCCACGCGCGCCGGACAGGCGAAAGTAGAACCATTGCGCGAATTCGGACTGGTTGTCCCCGCGAATGCGCAGCCGGATCGCGTCCGGGCGCTCGCAGGCCACGACGTCGATCGCGCCGGCATCGAATTGGCTCGTGATCGAAAGGCTCATCTCATCTCCAGAAAACAGCGCTCCCGTGAGGCGCCGGGTAAAGGCCAGGGCCAGGACCGAAGCGCCGAAGCCAGCGCGCAACGATCATGGGCAGGCCGGGTTCATGGCCTGCCACGCCCATCATGCGTCGAGCCGGCGGCGGAACACGTAGGTCGAATCGTTCGATGCCTGCGCATCGAATGCATAACCCTCTTCGGCGAAATCCTTGAGCTGGGCGGCCGACGCGATGCGATTCGTGACCGCGTAACGCGCCATCAGGCCGCGCGCCCGCTTCGCATGGAAGCTGATGATCTTGTAGCGCCCGCCCTTCCAGTCCTCGAACACCGGCGTGATCACCGGCGCCGCCAGCAGCTTCGGCTTGACCGACTTGAAGTACTCGTTCGAGGCGCAGTTCACGAGCACGCGCGCGTCGCCGTCGTGCGAGGCGAGCTGCGCGTCGAGCGCGCGCGTGATGCGCTCGCCCCAGAACGCGTACAGATCCTTGCCGCGCGCGTTCTCGAAGCGCGTGCCCATTTCGAGCCGGTACGGCTGCAGCAGGTCGAGCGGACGCAGCAGCCCGTAGAGCCCCGAGAGCACGCGCACGTGCCGCTGCGCATAATCGAGGTCGGCGGCCGACAGCGTGCGGGCGTCGAACCCTTCGTACACGTCGCCGTTGAACGCGAGCACCGCCTGCTTCGCGTTCGCGGTGGTGAAGGTGCGCGACCAGTCCGCGTAACGCCCATGGTTCAGCCGCGCGAGCGGGTCCGAGATGTCCATCAGCGTCGAGATCTGCTGTGGCGACAGTTTCCGCAATCCATCGATCAATTCTGCCGCATCGTCGACGAAATCGGGCAGCGTGTGCGCGGAAATGTGGGGCGCGGTCTCGTAATCGAGCGATTTCGCGGGAGAGAGAACGATTATCATAGAGGTTCGCCGGCACGCGATGCGGTGCCGTCAGACGAAAACCACCGATTGTAACGAATGCCCAGCTCCCACGCTCCACGAGACGGCCGCCGCGTGGTGCTCGACTCGAACGTCTGGATCGACATCCTCGTGTTCGACGATCCCGCCACGCGTCCGATCCGCGCCGCGCTCGAACACGGCGCGCTGGTCGCGCTGATCGATACGCGCTGCCTGCACGAACTCGAACGCGTGCTCGACTATCCGCAATTCGCGCCACGCCAGATCGACAAGGCCGCCGCGCTCGCCACCGTCGCGCGCCTGACGCGGCTCGTCGAAACTGCCGAACCCGATCCCGACGAGGCGCGGCCGCTGCCGAAATGCCGTGACCGCGACGACCAGAAGTTTCTCGAGCTCGCGCGCGCCATCGAGGCCGACTGGCTCGTCTCGAAGGATCGCGCGTTATTGAAGCTGTCGCGCCGCACCGAGCGCGATTTCCTGTTCCGGATCATGCAGCCGGCGCCGTTCGTGGCCGCCTGCGGGCTCGCGCCGGCCGAACCGGCGCCGGCTTGAACCGCACGTGACAAGCCGCGCCGCCACGCGACGGCGGCCCTAACTCCACCGCCGAGACACGATGAACGCACCGTCCGCCATGCCAGCCTCCCAGCCCGTCACGCCCGCCGTCGTTTCCCGCCTGCCGCAGGTCGGCACCACGATCTTCACGGTGATGAGCGCGCTCGCCGCCGAAAAGGGCGCGGTGAATCTGGGCCAGGGCTTTCCCGATTTCGACTGCGATCCGGCGATCATTGATGCCGTCGCCGGCGCAATGCGCGAGGGGCACAACCAGTACCCGCCGATGACGGGCGCCGCGCCGCTGCGCGAGGCGATCGCGGAGAAGATCGAGCGGATTTACGGGCGCCGCTACGACGCGGCCAGCGAGATCACGGTCACGGCCGGCGCGACCCAGGCGCTCCTGACGGCGATCCTCTGCACCGTGCATCCGGGCGACGAGGTAATCGTGGTCGAGCCCACCTACGACAGCTACCTGCCATCGATCGAACTGGCGGGCGGCAAGCCCGTGTTCGTCACGCTGGAGGCACCCGATTACACGATCCCGTTCGACCGGCTCGCGGCCGCGATCACGCCCCGGACGCGCCTGCTGCTGATCAACACGCCGCACAACCCGACCGGCACGGTCTGGCGCGAGGCCGACATGCGCCGGCTGGAAGAGATCGTGCGCGGCACCAACGTGCTGATCCTCTCCGATGAAGTCTACGAGCACATGGTGTACGACGGCGAGCGGCACGAAAGCGTGGCACGCTATCCGGAACTCGCGGCGCGCAGCTTCATCGTGTCGAGCTTCGGCAAGACCTATCACGTGACGGGCTGGAAGGTCGGCTACGTGGCCGCGCCCGCCTCGCTGACGGCCGAGTTCCGCAAGGTCCATCAGTTCAACGTGTTCACCGTCAACACGCCGATGCAGGTCGGGCTCGCGAACTATTTGCGCGATCCGCAGCCGTATCTGACGCTGCCCGCGTTCTACCAGAAGAAGCGCGACCTGTTCCGCGACGGGCTCGCCGCGACGCGCTTCAAGCTGCTGCCGTGCGCGGGCACCTACTTCCAGTGCGTGGACTATTCGGCGATCAGCGACCTGCCCGAAGCCGAGTTCGCGAAGTGGCTGACGACCGAGATCGGCGTCGCGGCGATCCCCGTCTCGGCGTTCTATCACGAGCCGCACGAATCGGGCGTGGTGCGCTTCTGCTTCGCGAAGCGCGAGGCGACGCTCGCCACCGCGCTCGAACGGCTGGCGCGGCTGTAGGCGAGCGCCGCCGTCCAGGCACGGCCGCGCGTCAGCGCTTCGCGCCGTTGGCCTCGATGTGCGCCTTGCGATCGGCCGTCACGCGCTGCGCGGCGGGCCGCTCGCCCACTCGCTTCGAATACGCCTTCCAGTCGATCCCGGCTTCGAGCACCAGGTCGCGGCCGTAGACGGCCTTCGTCGCGAGCCCGACGAGCGGCAGGTGGATGTAGGCGGCCGCGTCGGCGATGCCGTAGGCGTCGCCGAGCACGAACGGCTCGAAGCGGGCGAGCTGGCGGAACGCGGCCAGCGCGCTCACGAGCTGCCGTTCGACGCGCTCGCGTGTCTCGTCGCTGGCCGCGCCGCCGAAGAATGCCTGCCCGTACAGGTCGCGCGCCACCCATTCGAGATAGAGTTCGATGAAGATCGTGATCTCGCGGGCCTTGGCCGCTTCGAACGGATCAGCCGGAAACAGCGCCTTGTCCGGATAACGCGCCGCCAGATACTCGACGATCGCCTGCGACTCCGACAGCGCGCCCTGTTCGGTGCGCAGGAACGGCACCTTGCCGAACGGCGAGGCAGCCAGCGCATCGGCGTCGCGCAACGGCAGCGGCAGCGGTTGCTCCTCGAACGGAATCTCGTATTCGAGCAGCACGAGCTTGACCTTGTTGTAATAGTTCGAAAGCGGGTAACCACAGAGTTGCAGCATCGTCTCTCTCCTGACGGTGAATCGAAGCGTGAGCCATCTTCACGGTGCCGGCGGCCCGTCGCGCCGTGCCGAATAGCACGTTCGTGCTAGTCTAAAGCACTTCGTCGCCGCCGCGACCGGATGCGCCACGCTGAAATGTACCGGAACGCGCCGGCATCGCGCCGCACGCCCTCGGCCGCCGTCCACGAGACGGCCCACCAGGAGACATACCGCATGAGCGCCGAACTGCTCGCGTCCCGCCCCGTCGACAGCGAGTCGACCCTCGTCCTGACGCTGTCCAACCCCGGCGCGCGCAACGCGCTGCATCCCGACATGTATGCGGCCGGCATCGAGGCCATGAACACCGCCGAACGCGACGCCTCGATCGGCGCGGTGGTGCTGACCGGCGCCGATCGCTTCTTTTGCGCGGGCGGCAACCTGAACCGCCTGCTCGAGAACCGCGCCAAAGCCCCCGCCGCGCAGGCCGCGAGCATCGACCTGCTCGGCGAGTGGATCACCGCGATCCACGGCGCGACGAAGCCGGTGATCGCGGCGGTCGAGGGCGCGGCGGCCGGTGCCGGCTTCTCGCTCGCGCTCGCCTGCGACCTGATCGTCGCCGCCGACGACGCGAAGTTCGTGATGTCCTACGCGCGCGTCGGGCTCACGCCGGACGGCGGCGGCTCGTGGTTCCTCTCGCGTGCCCTGCCAAGGGCGCTCGCGACCGAAATCTTGATCGAGGGCAAGCCGGCCGCCGCGAAGCGCCTGCATGATCTCGGCGTCGTCAACCGCCTCGCGCGCCCCGGCAGCGCGCTCGGCGACGCGCTGGCCTGGGCCGATGAACTCGGCCGCGTCTCGCCGAACGCCGTCGCGCGCGTGAAGGCGCTGATCGCGCAAGCCCCCGAGCATTCGCTGGCCGCCCACCTGGCCGCCGAACGCAATCACTTCGTGGCCTCGCTGCACCATGCGGATGGGCTCGAGGGCATCACCGCGTTTCTCGAGAAACGCCCGCCCTCCTACACCCGCTGATCGCCCGCCGATCCGCCCATGCCAGCCGATTCCGACATGACCGCCTACACCCTGCCCAAGCGCCGCCGCGTCTACCTGATGCGCCACGGCGACGTGACCTATTTCGACGCCGCCCGCCAGTCGATCGATCCCGATACCGTGCCGCTCAACGAACGCGGCCGCGCCCAGGCACGCGCCGCGGGCCGCGCGTTCGCCTCGCAGTCGATCCGCTTCGACCGCGTCATCACGAGCGGCTTGAACCGCGCCGTCGAGACGGCCGCATTGGTGCTCGCGGAAACCGGCCAGTCGCTCGACCTCGAGATCGAGCCGGCCTGGCGCGAGATCCGCGGCGGCCATCTGGCCGACCTGCCGCCCGAGAACGTCGAGGCCGCGTTCCTCGGCGCGCTCGACGGCATCGTGCCCGACCACGTGCCGTTTCTCGGCGGCGAGACCATCGGCGAGCTGATCGACCGGGTACTGCCGCCGCTCGCCGCGCTGCGCGCCGATACGAACTGGGATACCGTGCTGCTGGTGCTGCACGGCGGCGTGAACTGCGCGCTGCTCTCGCACGCGACGCTGCCCGAGCAGCGCCTGTTCATCGGCCGGCTCGCGCAGTCGACCGGCTGCATCAACGTGCTCGACGTCGGCGAACCCGCGCACGACTGGGTGATCCGGCAGATCAACTACACGCCGCCCGACGCGCTGCACCGCGACGCGCGCAACACCGTGATGGAAGTGCTCTACCAGCAGTTCATCGAGGCGAATGCGGGCCGCTGAGCCCGCGCGCAACCGGAGGCAACGATGACGCAAGCGCCGCAGCAATCGGCAGCTAACCCGATCGACACCACCGCGTTCGAGGGCACCGCGCCCGTGAGCGCCGCGCAGCGCATCGACGTGCCCGCGCTCGACGCCTGGCTCACCGGCCACGTCGACGGTTATGCCGGGCCGCTCTCGATCGAGCAGTTCCGCGGCGGCCAGTCCAATCCGACCTTCAAGCTCGTCACGCCGGCACGGCACTACGTGCTGCGCGCGAAGCCGGCACCGGCGGCGAAGCTGCTGCCGTCCGCGCACGCGATCGAGCGCGAATACCGCGTGATGGCCGCGCTCGACGGCACCGCGGTGCCGGTGCCGCGCATGCTCGCGCTCTGCGAGGACGAGACCGTGATCGGCCGCGCGTTCTACGTGATGAGCTGCGTGGAGGGACGCGTACTCTGGGACCCGTCGCTGCCCGGCATGACGCGCGCCGAGCGCGCCGCGCACTACGACGAGATGAATCGCGTGATCGCCGCGTTGCATACGCTCGATCCGCAGGCGCTCGGCCTTGCCGACTACGGCAAGCCCGGCAGCTATTTCGCACGCCAGATCGGACGCTGGAGCAAGCAGTATCTGGCCTCGGAGACCGAGCCGATCGACGCGATGCACCGGCTGATCGAGTGGCTGCCGCAACACCTGCCGCCCGGCGACACAGGCCACGAACGCACGTCGATCGTGCATGGCGACTTCCGCCTCGACAACCTGATCTTCGCGCCCGACGCGCCGCGCGTGCTGGCCGTGCTCGACTGGGAGTTGTCGACGCTCGGCGATCCGCTCGCCGATTTCTCGTATCACTGCATGACCTGGCACGTCGAGCCGGGGCGCTTTCGCGGCGTGGCCGGCCTCGACTGGGCCGCGCTCGGGATTCCCGACGAGGCGAGCTACATCGCGCGCTATCGCGAACGCACGGGCTTCGCGATCGAGGGCGACTGGCACTTCTATCTCGCCTACAACATGTTCCGGATCGCGGCGATCCTGCAGGGCATCATGAAGCGCGTGGCCGACGGCACCGCGTCGAGCGCGCGCGCGCTCGATGCCGGCCGGCAGGCGCGCCCGATGGCCGAACTCGCGTGGCGCTACGCGCTGCGCGTGGCCTGACGATCCGGCGGCCGGCGATCCGGCGGCCGGCGAATCTACGCTCCGGCCACCACGGGGCTCGCCATCCCGGCCCGCGCGGCTGCCTCACGCCATCCCGGCGATCCGCCCGCCGCTCCGCTTTCGATCAACGATTCACTTCCAGCGAGGTTGCGATGGATTTCGATTACTCCCCGAGGGTCGACGTGATGCGCGAACGGCTGCTCGCGTTCTTCGACGAGCACATCTACCCGAACGAGCGCGCCTTCCACGACGAGATCGCGCGCAACCGCCGCGACGGCAACGCGTGGCGCCCCGTCGGCCTGCTCGAGACGCTCAAGCGCGAAGCCCGCGCCGCCGGCCTCTGGAACCTGTTCCTGCCGGCCTCCGACCGCGGCGCGGGCCTCTCCAATCTCGACTACGCGCCGCTCTGCGAAATCATGGGGCGCGTGCCGTGGGCGCCCGAGGTGTTCAACTGCAGCGCGCCCGACACCGGCAACATGGAAACGCTCGAACGCTATGGCGACGACGAGCAGAAGCGGACCTGGCTCGAACCGCTGCTCGACGGCACGATCCGCTCGGCGTTCCTGATGACCGAGCCCGAGGTGGCCTCCTCGGACGCGACCAACATCCGCACCCGGATCGAACGCGACGGCGACGAGTACCTGATCAACGGCCACAAATGGTGGTCGTCGGGCGCGGGCGACCCGCGCTGCAAGCTTTACATCGTGATGGGCAAGACCGATCCGGAGGCACCGCGCCACGCGCAGCAGTCGATGATCCTGGTGCCGTCGGACGCGCCCGGCGTCACGGTCCGGCGTCCGCTCAGCGTGTTCGGCTACGACGACGCGCCGCACGGTCACATGGAGATCATGCTCGACAAGGTCCGCGTGCCGGCCGCGAACCTGCTGCTCGGCGAGGGCCGCGGCTTCGAGATCGCGCAGGGCCGGCTCGGGCCGGGCCGGATCCACCACTGCATGCGTCTGATCGGGCTCGCCGAGCGCGCGCTCGAACTGATGTGCCGGCGCGCGCTGCAGCGCGTCGCGTTCGGCAAACCGATCGCCGAGCAGACGGTAACGCAGGAGCGCATCGCCGAGGCGCGCTGCCTGATCGACCAGGCGCGGCTGCTCACGCTGAAGGCCGCCTACACGATGGACAAGGTCGGCAACAAGGGCGCGCGCGGCGAGATCGCGATGATCAAGGTGGTGGCGCCGAACATGGCCTGCCAGGTGATCGACTGGGCGATCCAGGCGCATGGCGGCGGCGGCGTCAGCGACGATTTCCCGCTCGCCTACGCCTATGCCTCGGCCCGCACGCTGCGTTTCGCCGACGGGCCGGACGAGGTGCATCGCAACGCGATCGCCAAGCTCGAACTGGCGCGCCACGCGGCGGCGGCTGGCCGGACCGGCTGAGGGCACACGAGCCGGCAAATCAGGAAACCAGTGGAAGACAAGGCATGGCGGGGCCATCGCCCCGCCGCCCGTCAGAACAGATGCAGCGTGATGAACTCGGCCGCGCAGGCCAGCGCCGGCTCGCCGGTCGAATCGACCTGCACCGCGACCGACCACGAGCATTGCAGGCCGCCCTGCTTGCCGTCGGTGGCGGTCTTCACCGAGAACAGACCGCGCACCTTCGCGCCGACCGGCACCGGCCGCAGGAAGCGCACGCGGTTCAGCCCGTAGTTGACGCCCATCTTTTGCTCGAACTCGATCGCGTCGACCATCAGCGACGGGATCAGCGACAGCGTCAGGAAGCCGTGCGCGATCGGCGCGCCGAACGGCGACTCGCGCGCGGCCCGCTCGGGATCGACGTGGATCCACTGGTGGTCGTCGGTCGCGTCGGCGAAGCGGTCCACGCGCGCCTGCTCGATCGTGATCCAGCGGCTCGCGAAACCGTCGGCGCCGACCAGATCGCGCAGGGCCCGCACCGACGCGATGCGCGGCCGCCCGGCGCGCTCGCCCGCGGCATCCCCGTTCATGCGTTCGCCTGCGGATTGCGCAGCCCGAAGATCACCTTCGATTTCACCGTGATCACGGTGTCGCCGTCCTCGTTCTTGCCGATCCACTCGGTCGTCACGATGCCGCGATCGGGGCGGCTCGCGGACAGCCGCTTGTCGACGATGTTCTGGAACATCGTGATGGTCGCGCCGGCGCGCACCGGCTTCAGCCAGCGGATCTCGTCGATGCCGGGCGAGCCCATGCTGGTCGAGTCGCTCAGCACGTTGCGCACCAGCATGCCCATGAACACCGAACAGGTATGCCAGCCGCTCGCCACCAGGCCGCCGAACGGCGAGGCCTTGCCGCCCGCCTCGTCGAGATGGAACGGTTGCGGATCATAGCGCTGCGCGAACTCGACGATGTCCTCCGGCGTGAACGTGTGCTTGCCGATCTCGGTCAGTGCGCCGACCTCCAGATCTTCGTAACCGATCGTCATGCTTCTCTCTCCTGTTGGAATCCTGTTGGGTTTTGACGAAATGGGCACCTCAGACCGCATCGTATTCGAAAAAGGACGGCAGGGCGGCAAACCGGGCGAGGTGATGATCGACGTCGCCGAGCGTCGTCTCGATGATCGCGAGGCGCTTGAACAAATGCGCGGCCGCGACTTCCTGCGTCATGCCCATGCCGCCGTGCAACTGGATCGCCTGCTGGCCGACGAAGCGCGCGGCCTGGCCGATGCGCGCCTTCGCGGCCGACACGGCGCGCCGCCGGACGTCGGCATCGTCGTCCGCGTAGCGCACCGCGGCCAGATAGGTCAGCGAGCGGGCCTGCTCGGTATGGATCAGCATGTCGACCATGCGATGCTGCAGCACCTGGAAGCGCGCGATCGGCGCGCCGAACTGCTCGCGCGTCTTCGTGTAGTCGAGCGTGGCGCGATTCAGCGCGTCGAGCGCGCCGAGCGCCTCGGCGCACAGCAGCACGATGCCGTAGTCGGCGATCCGCTCCAGCGCGACGGCGCCCTGTTCGCCGCCCACGATCCGGCGCGCCGGCGTGGCCGCGAAGCGCAGCGTGGCCGCGCGCTGGCCGTCGATGGTCCGATAGTCGTCGGCGGTGGCGCCGGCCGCGCCGCGCTCGACGACGAACAGCGCGATCGCGCCGTCGGGCTGCCTTGCCGGCACGATCCACGCGTGCGCCTGCGCGCCGTGGCGGACTACCGCCTTGGTGCCGTCAAGCCGGAAGCCGTCGCCGTCGGGCTCGGCGCGCGTGTCGATCGCGGCCAGCTCATAGCGCGCGCCCGGTTCGTCGAACGCGACGGCCAGCACGGCGTCGCCGGCGGCCGCGCGTTCGAGCAGCGCGGCGTCGGCGGCGCAATCGCTCGCGGCGATCCGCAGGGCCTCGATGCCGACCGCCGTCGCCCAGTACGGCTCGACCACCAGCGCGGCGCCGAGCGCCTGCATGGCGACCAGCATCTCGACCGCGCCGCCGCCGAGGCCGCCGAACGCCTCGGGCACCGGCAGCGCGGTCAGGCCCAGCTCGGCGAACGCGCGCCACTGCCCGGCCGAGACGCCAGCCGCGGAGCCGACGATCGCCTGCCGTGCGTCGAACCCGTAACGCTCGCCCAGGTAACGACGCAGCGCGTCGGCGAACTGCTGTTGCTCTTCGCTGAAAGTGAAGTCCATGCGTCGCTCCTCAGAGGCCGAGAATCATCTGCGCGATGATGTTCTTCTGGATTTCGTTCGAGCCGCCGTAGATCGACATCTTGCGGAAGTTGAAGTACTGGGCGGCGAGCGGCGCCGCGTCGTCGCTGCCGGCGCTCGCATGCTCGCGTTCGCCGTCAAGGAACACGGGATCGAACGGCGCGGCGAGCGGCCCGATCGCCTCGACCATCAGCTCGGACAGCGCCTGCTGAATCTCGGAGCCCTTGATCTTCAGCATCGACGCCTCGGGGCCGGGGCCGCGCCCGCGGCCCTCCTGGCCGATCACGCGCAGCGCGGTCACTTCGAGCGCCATCAGGTCGATCTCGAGCGAGGCCACGCGCGCGGCGAACACCGGGTCTTCGAGCAGCGGGCGGCCGCGCCGGCGCTGGCCGGCCGCGAGGCGCTTCAGGAACCTCAGCTCGCGCTTCGAGTTGCCGACGCGCGCGATGCTGGTGCGTTCGTGGCCGAGCAGGTATTTCGCGTAGGTCCAGCCGCGGTGCTCCTCGCCGACGAGATTCTCCGCCGGCACCTTCACGTCCTCGAAAAACACCTCGTTGACTTCGTGTTCCTCATCGAGCGTGATGATCGGCCGGACCGTGACGCCGGGCGAGGTCATGTCGATCAGCAGGAACGAGATGCCCTCCTGCTTCTTCGCGGCGGGATCGGTGCGCACCAGGCAGAACATCATGTCGGCGTGCTGGCCGAGCGTGGTCCAGGTCTTCTGGCCGTTCACGACGTAGTGATCGCCGCGCCGTTCGGCGCGCGTGCGCAGCGAGGCGAGATCGGAGCCCGAACCCGGTTCGGAATAGCCCTGGCACCACCAGTCGGTGCCGTCGAGGATGCGCGGCAGCCAGTGGCGCCGCTGCGCCTCGTTGCCGTATTTGATCAGCACCGGGCCCACCATCGAGACGCCGAACGTCAGCGGCGGCGGCGTGCCGGCGCGTGCGCATTCCTCGTCCCAGATGTAGCGGCGCGTCGCGTCCCAGCCCGGGCCCCCGTATTCGACTGGCCAGCCCGGCGCGGACCAGCCGCGCGCGGCGAGCGTGCGATGCCAGCCGAGATAGTCGTCGCGGTCGAGACGCTTGTGGTTGAGAACCTTGTCGCGCAGCGAACGAGGCAGGTTAGCCTCGAGCCACGCCCGGATGTCGGCGCGGAACGCGTCGTCGGCGGGGGAATAATCCAGATCCATGCGCATGTCTCCTGGCCACGGGCCGCGACGGCCGTCCGGGAGACACGCGCCGATCAGGATTCGATCATTGCAGTGGCTCTTTCAGGGCGGCCGGCAGCGGCAGCGGCATCACGTCGATGCCTTCCTCGGCGAGGGCGCGCGCATCCTCGGGCGAAGTCACGCCGCGGATGCTGCGTGCGGGCGCTTCGTCGTAATGGATGCGTCGCGCTTCCTCGGCGAAGCGCTCGCCCACGTTCTCCGTCTTGTCCAGCACCTCGCGCAGCGCACGCATCAACTGCGCCTGCAGCTGGCGCGGATCGGCCTGGCCGGCCGGCGGCCTGGCCTGCGCCGCGCCGGACAGGTTCAGGCGCGGCGCCGACGGCATCCGGCTGATCTCGGTGGCCGCGCAGACCGGGCATTCGACGAGCTTGCGGGCAAGCTGCGATTCGAATTCGTCGGCGGACGCGAACCAGCCTTCGAAGCGATGGCCGTGCGAGCACTGTAAATCGAGGACCTTCATGCGGACTCGGGGCGTCTTGCGAGTGTACGCCCAAATAGAAGATTTAAGAACGGTCGTGCTAAATCACGATCGAGACCGTCCGGGCAGCGGCCCGGGTCCGCGAGATTGTAGCGCGCGGCGGATTCCCCGCCGGAGCGGGCCAAAAACCGGGAGAAGGCAGGAAAGACGCGAAGCGAGGCGGCGCCGGCGGCCGCGCTCGCGGCGGGCTGTGCTCAGCCCCGCTCGGCCGCGCCGAGCGGCCAGGTGCCGGCCAGCACTTTTTCGAGCCACATCGTGCCGATGATCGTCTTCACGTCGGTGATCTGGCCGGTGCGGATCCATTCAAGCAGATCCGGCAGCGTGGCCGTGAAGGTTTCGAGGAATTCGCCCTCGTCGAGCTGGCGTTCGCCGGCCACGAGCCCCTTCGCCAGATAGATGTCGATGAATTCGGTGGAGTACGAAATGATCGGGTGGATCCGCGTCAGATAGATGTACTCGCGCGCGGTGTAGCCGGTTTCCTCGCGCAGTTCGCGGATCGCGCAGGCGAGCGGTCCTTCCTGCGGATCAAGCTTGCCGGCCGGATATTCGGCCATCACCTTGCCGATCGGATAGCGGAACTGGTTTTCCATCAGCACGCGGCCGTCGTCGAACAGCGGGATCACCATCACCGCGCCGGGATGGCGAATGTATTCGCGCACCGCGTGCTTGCCGTCGGGCAGCCGCACGGTGTCGCGCGTCACCTTGAGAAAGTGGCCGTCGAGAATGGATTCGCTTTCGACGCAGACTTCGGCCAGCTGTGCGTCGTGATTCGGTAATTCGGCCATCGTCGGCTCCAGGGTTGGACGCGACGGCCGGGACCGTCAGCGTCGTTTGACGAGATACTGAAACGTGAAGCCCGGGAACGCGAACACCACGAACAGACTGAAGGTGATCGCGTAGAACTGCCAGCCCTGTTCGAAGCGGTTGCCGGCGCGCGATTCGAGCCAGAAGCCGAGCACGCCGACCGCGAAATACAGCACGATCATTTCGCCGATCCGCAGCCACGCGCTCTTGCGCGCCGCGCCGGCACGGGCCGGCAGGCACGCGAACAGGCGTTGATTCACAAACGGCAGGTTGGCGCCCGCGAGCGCCAGCAGCACGATGAACCAGCCGGCCGCGGACATCAGAGCGGCAGCGTGTGGGTGATCGCCTGCAGGCAGATTTCGATCAGCCTGCTGGGCGCCACGCCGAGCACTACCACGGCGGCGCCGTTGAGCAGCAGCACGCCGCGGTTCAGCGAGTCGCTCATGATCGGGTTGCTGTCCTGCGGCGCATCGAAGTACATCAGCTTCACGATACGCAGATAATAGAACGCGCCGAACAACGAGGAGATGACACCGAGGATCGCGAGCCACGTCAGGCCGGCGTTGATGGTGGCCTCGAGCACCGCGAGCTTCGCGTAGAACCCGACCGTCGGCGGAATGCCGGCCAGCGAGAACATCATCACCATCATCACGAACGCGAACACCGGGCTGCGCTTGTTGAGGCCCTTGAAGTCGTCGAGCGTTTCAGCCTCGAAATCGCGGCGTGCGAGCAGCATCACGATACCGAACGCGCCGAGCGTGGTGATCAGGTAGACGATCGAGTAGAACATCGCCGAGCTGTAGGCGGTGGCCGCGAAAGTCGGGCTGCCCTTCACGACGCCCGACAGCAGGCCCAGCAGCACGAAGCCCATGTTCGAGATCGCCGAGTAGGCCAGCATCCGCTTGACGTTACGCTGGACGATACCGGTGATGTTGCCGACGATCAGCGACAACGCCGCGAGGATCACCAGCATCTGCTGCCAGTCGGCCGCGAGCGGCAGCAGGCCCATCACGAGGAAGCGCAGGCCCCAGGCGAACGCGGCCACCTTCGGGCCGCCGCCCGTGAACAGCGACATCGCCGTCGGCGCGCCCTGGTAGACGTCGGGCACCCACATGTGGAACGGCACCGCGCCGAGCTTGAACGCCACGCCGGCCACCACGAAGATCACGCCGAACAGCAGCACCGCGTCGTTGATGCGGCCCGAGGCGATCGCGTTCAGCACGTCGTGCAGTTCGAGCGAGCCGGACGCGCCGTACAGCATCGAGATGCCATACAGCACGAAGCCGGAGGCCAGCGCGCCGAGCACGTAGTACTTCATTGCCGCTTCGCTCGATTGCGCGCCGTCGCGGCGCAGCGCGATCAGCGCATACAGCGACAGCGACATCAGCTCGAGGCCGAGATACAGCGTCAGGAAGTTGTTGCCCGAGATCATCACGAGCTGGCCGAGCAGCGAGAACATCCCGAGCAGGAACACGTCGCCGCGGAACAGGTCGCGATCGGCGAGGTAGCGGCGCGAGTAGATCAGCGAGACGCCGTAGCCGAACGAGACCACCGACTTCATCACGCTCGCGAACGAATCGACCACGATCATGCGCGAGAAGAAGTAGTACTGGTGCGGATCGAAGGCCTGGACCGCAAACCACACGCCGGCGGCGATCGACGAGACGACCGCGATCAGGAACGTGAGACGACGGCCGGATTCACCGGCCAGGGTGTCGTTCAGCCACGCCACGATGATGGCGAACATCACGAGCGCGTCGGGCAACAAGGCATTCATAGGTGCGTTTTGCATGGTCTTGGTTTCCTCCGCCCACACTTACTGCGGGGACAGCGGCAGCTTGGATTGCGCAACGTGAGAGAGGAGGTTTTCTACGGAAACGTGCATCACGTCGGTGAAGGGCTTCGGATACAGGCCCATCAGCAGCGTGAACGCGGCCAGCACGGCGAGCATCGAGAATTCACGAGCGCCGATGTCCTTCAGCCGCGTTACCTTCTCGTTGACCACCTTGCCGAAATAGACGCGTTTGTACATCCACAGCGTGTAGCCCGCGCCGAGAATCAGCGTGAAGCCCGCGCCGAACGCGATCCAGAAATTGAACTTCACGGACGCGAGGATCACCATGAACTCGCCGACGAACCCGGAGGTGCCGGGCAGCCCGCAGTTCGCCATCGCGAACAGCAACGCGAACGTCGCGAACTTCGGCATGACATTCACGACCCCGCCGTACTCGGCGATATTGCGCGTATGGAGGCGATCGTACAACACGCCGATACAAAGGAACATCGCCCCGGAGACGAAACCGTGCGAAATCATCTGCACGATCGCGCCCTCGACGCCCAGCTGGCTGAAGATGAAAAAGCCGAGCGTGACGAAACCCATGTGCGCGATCGATGAATACGCGACCAGCTTCTTCATGTCGGTCTGCACCATCGCCACGAGGCCGATGTAGATGACGGCGACAAGCGACAGCGCGATCACCACCGGCGCGAGGTAATGCGAGGCGTCGGGCGTGACCGGCAGCGAGAAGCGCAGGAAGCCGTAGGCGCCGAGCTTCAGCATGATCGCAGCCAGCACCACCGAGCCGCCGGTGGGCGCCTCGACGTGCGCGTCGGGCAGCCAGGTGTGGACGGGCCACATCGGCACCTTCACCGCGAACGCGAGGAAGAACGCGGCGAACAGCAACAACTGCGGCGTCATCGCGAGCTTCGCGCTCTGCCATGCGGCCAGGTCGAACGTGTGCGTCTCGCGGTACAGGTAGATCAGCGCGACCAGCATCAGCAGCGAGCCGGCCAGCGTGTAGAGGAAGAACTTGAACGCCGCGTAGACGCGGTTCGGGCCGCCCCAGACGCCGATGATGATGTACATCGGAATCAGCGTGGCCTCGAAGAACACGTAAAACAGCAGGCCGTCGGCCGCCGAGAACACCCCGATCATGATGCCGGACAGGATCAGGAACGCCGCCAGATACTGCGAGACGTTCTCGGTGATGACTTCCCATGCGGCGACGACGACGATGACAGTGATCAGCGCCGTCAGCACGACGAACCACATCGAGATCCCGTCGACGCCGAGGTGATACGAAACATTGAACCGTTCGATCCAGCTCACGTTCTCCTGGAACTGGAGAGCCGCGGTGCTCGGATCGAAACCGGTGACGAGCGGAATCGTGACAGCAAACCCGAGCAGCGAACCGAGCAGCGCGACCCAACGGATCACGCCGGGCTTCCGGTCCGTGCCGATGGCCAGAATCACGAGGCCGAACACGATTGGAAGCCAGATGGCGGTACTGAGAATCGGAAATGCGGGCATGAGTGGGTTCCTCTCCTTTCTTATTTGCCGCCGAGCGTAACAAACAGGGTAAGGAGACCCAACATGCCAATGATCATCGCGAACGCGTAGTGATAGATGTAGCCCGACTGCAGGAAGCGGATCACGCCGGCGAACCAGCTGACGAACCGCGCGCTCCCGTTGACGAGCCCATCGATCACGACGACGTCGCCCTCTTTCCACAGGCCCCGGCCGACTGCAACCGAACCCCTGGCGAACACGACCTCGTTGATCTTGTCCATGTAGTATTTGTTATCGAGCAGCGTATAGATCGGGCCGGCCGCGCGACGAATCGCCGTCGACAGGTCCGGGCGCTTCAGATACAGGAACCAGGCAACGACGACACCCGCCAGTGCGAGCCAGACCGGCAGGCCCGTCACCGACTGCAGGCCCATCGCGGCCCAGCCGTGGAATTCATCGGCCATCTCGGCAACCGCCGGGTGGTTCTGGCCGATGAAGATCACCTTGTCGAACGCGACGCCGTGCTGGAAGAAATCGCCGAACAGCATCGGGCCGACCGCGAACGCGCCGATCACCACCGACGGAATCGCGAGCAACACGAGCGGCACCCAGACAACCCACGTGGTTTCATGCGGTTCGTGGACATGGTGGCCATCGTGATGGCCGTGCGCGTCGTGCCCTTGCGCGGCGGCCTTGCCCATCGGCGAATCGGGATGCTTCGGCTTGCGGAAGCGCTCTTCACCATGGAACACGAGGAAATACATGCGGAACGAATAGAGGGCGGTCACGAAGACACTGGCGACCACAGAAAAATACGCGAAACCGGAGCCCGGCAGATGCGACAGTTTCACCGCATCGATGATCGAATCCTTCGAATAGAAACCCGAGAAGAACGGCGTGCCGATCAGCGCGAGCGAACCGATCAGCGAAGTGATCCAGGTGATCGGCATGTACTTGCGCAGGCCGCCCATGTTGCGGATGTCCTGGTCGTGGTGCATGCCGATGATCACCGAGCCTGCCGCGAGGAACAGCAGCGCCTTGAAGAACGCGTGCGTCATCAGGTGGAACACGGCGACCGGATAGGCCGACACGCCGAGCGCGACCGTCATGTAGCCGAGCTGCGAAAGCGTGGAGTACGCGACCACGCGCTTGATGTCGTTCTGGATCACGCCGAGGAAGCCCATGAACAGCGCCGTGATCGCGCCAATCACGGTGATGAACGACAGCGCGGTATCGGACAGCTCGAAGAGGGGCGACATGCGCGTGACCATGAACACGCCGGCCGTCACCATAGTGGCCGCGTGGATCAGCGCCGAGATCGGCGTCGGGCCTTCCATCGAATCGGGCAGCCAGACATGCAGCGGGAATTGCGCCGACTTGCCCATCGCGCCAATGAACAGGCAGATGCAGGCCACCGTCAGCAGGCCCCAGTTGGTGCCCGGGAAGTGCATCGCGGCGAGCGCGCTGCTCTTGGCGAACACTTCGCCGTAGTTCATCGAGCCGGCGTAGGCAAGCAACAGGCCGATGCCGAGCAGGAAGCCGAAGTCGCCGACGCGGTTGACGATGAACGCCTTCATGTTCGCGTAGATCGCGCTTTCCCGCGTGAAGTAGAAGCCGATCAGCAGGTAGGACACGAGGCCGACTGCTTCCCAGCCGAAGAACAGCTGCAGGAAGTTGTTGCTCATCACGAGCATCAGCATCGAGAACGTGAACAGCGAGATGTAGGAGAAGAAGCGCTGATAGCCGTCCTCTTCCTGCATGTAGCCGATCGTGTAGATGTGGACCATCAGCGACACGAAGGTCACGACGATCATCATCATCGCCGTCAGCGAATCGACGAGGAAGCCGACTTCGAGCTTGAGCGGCCCGACGTGCATCCATTCATAGACGGTCGCGTTGAAGCTCGCCCCGTCCAGCACCTGCAGGAACACCATCACCGACAGGACGAACGAGATCGTCACGCCGAGGATCGCCACGCGGTGCGCGCCCTTGCGCCCGACCGTGTTGCCGAACAGGCCGGCGATGATCGAGCCGGCGAGCGGCGCGAGCGCAATCGCCAGCAGCAGATTTTCATTGAGTGTGGTCGACATAGCAGACTCGCCTGAGATTAGCCCTTGAGCTGGTCGAGATCCTCGACATTGATGGTGTCGAGTTTGCGGAACAGCGTGACCAGGATTGCCAGGCCGATCGCTGCCTCCGCCGCCGCCACCGTGAGCACGAAGAACACGAAAATCTGTCCATGCACGTCACCGAGATAGTGCGAGAACGCGACGAAGTTCGTATTGACCGCGAGCAGCATCAACTCGATCGCCATCAGGATCACGATGATGTTGCGGCGGTTCAGGAAGATGCCGACGATGCTGATCGCGAACAGGATCGCGCCGAGCACGAGATAGTGGGCCAGGGTCAGGTTCAACATGGTTCGATTCTCCTCGCTCAGCCTTTGGTCGCCGCGGCGGGATCGGCTTCGGCCGGGGCGGCCTCCGGCGGCTGCGGCTTCTCGGCCGCCATCTTCACGAGGCGCACGCGGTCCTCGCGGCGCACGCGGATCTGCTCGGACACGTTCTGGCGCTTGCGGTACTTGCCCTTGCCCGCCGTCAGCGAGACCGCCGCGATGATCGCCACCAGCAGCACCAGGCCCGCGATTTCGAACGCGAAGATGTAATCGGTGTAGATCACCTTGCCGATCAGGCGCGTGTTCGACATGTTGGCGAGCGCACCCGAGGCCACGTCGCGCACCGGCGAGGCGGTCGCGCCGTAGCCGCGCCAGAGGATCAGCGCGGTCTCGACCACGATGATCGCGCCCACCACGGTGGCCATCGGCACGAAGCGGCGGAAGTCGCGGCGCAGCACGTCGACGTTGATGTCGAGCATCATCACGACGAACAGGAACAGCACCATCACCGCGCCGACGTAGACCAGCACCAGCAGGATCGCGAGGAATTCGGCCTCGAGCA